>SPJM01000359.1 GCA_006844585.1 Methylococcaceae bacterium
TCAAAATGCGCTTTTTCACGGAAAAAATAGGTTTCATTAGTCGTCAGTAAATCGGTTAAAATCAGGCGTTCTTGGCTATTTTCCTTGGCGCTGACAATATTGATATAGTCGGCAAATGTTTCCAGTTGATAGTGTCGCAAACGCTTAGCTAGTCGAGCAGAAACCATCGCCCTCTTAGTGATCGGTAAATCAATTCCGGAACGCTCAAAAATAAATTTTTTGACCAATTCAAAATCACTTTCCGAAATCAGGGTTTCCATCATGGCTATTACTGAGCGGCTGTGGCCTTTAAAACCGACAACTCATCAACGGATAAAACATGGTTTAAGTCCAAAATAATGGTGAACCCGCCATCGGTTTTCCCCATGCCTTCAATAAAGTCAGTTCGAATAGTTGCGCCAAATGTCGGCGCTGGCTCCACTTCATCAATTTCAATCACTTCGTTGACGATATCGACAATCACCCCGATATCCAACTTTTGTTCATCATGGCTAATCTCGACGATAACAATACTGGTTCTTTTAGTAATCGGGGTGTCCGCCTTTTCAAAACGCAAAGCCAGATTAATCACCGGCACCACGCTGCCTCTAAGATTCAACACCCCGGCAATAAAGTCCGGCGTCATCGGCACTTCCGTCAACGCCGTATATTCCAAGATTTCTCTAATATTCAATATATTGATAGCAAACACTTCGCCTCCCAACATGAAGGTTAAATACTGGGCGCTTTGTTCGATTTCATCCGTTGCCGAATCATTTTCATTGAGGTTCTCGGTATTCATTTAAAAGCCTCTTTAAAACCGTTCAAAATGTTGTTTATCATGCTCTTCAGGCCAGTCATCATCATTCAATTCAAAATTGTTTTCAGCTTCCAAATCGAACTGACCGGCTTCCGTTTGCTTCGAGGGCAATGGTTTATGCGCAGTTGAGGGAGGAACCGCCTTTTGCCTTTCTATAACAGGCTTAGCAACATCAACAACTTTAACCCCCTCCTGTTGGTCAATTTTGAAAAAACCGATTTGTTCGCTTAACTGCATAACTTGGCTTTTCATTTCTTCTGAAGTTGCCGCTAGTTGTTCAGCCGCCGCCGCATTTTGCTGGGTCACCGAATCCAGTTGGCCCATTGCGTTAGCAATTTGTCCAGCGCCTGAAGCTTGTTCGTCGGAAGCTGCGGAAATTTCCTGCACTAAATCCGCAGTCTTTTGAATTTTCGGCACAATTTGGTCCAATAATTGTCCGGCTTGTTTGGCGACGCCCACGCTATTTTCAGTTAATTCGCTGATTTCGGCCGCCGCATTTTGACTTCTTTCCGCCAACTTCCTAACTTCTGCGGCAACCACGGAAAAACCGCGCCCGTGAATCCCCGCCCGGGCCGCCTCTATGGAAGCGTTCAATGCCAAAATATTGGTTTGATAGGCAATATCTTCAATCACCGAGATTTTGTCGGCAATTTGGTTCATCGCGGCTACAGTCTGTTTAACCGCTTCTCCGCCCGCCAGGGCATCCGCCGCCGTTTCCGTGGCAATCTCATCAGTTTGTTTGGCGTTATCATTATTTTGACTGATCCCGGCGCTCATTTGTTCTATTGATGCGCTGGTCTGCTCAACGCTTTCCGCTTCTTTGCTGGTGCTTTCGCTCAAACTCATCGAAGTTGAACTGATTTCAGCAGCGGCATTGATTAATAAGTCATTGCTGTCATGCATATTAGAAAGAACGGTAACGATTTTTTTCTGCATCTGCTTCATCGAATGCGTCAACCAAGCCACTTCATCTTTGCCTTTGGCAACGAATTTCTGCGTCAAATCGCCCCCGGACATTTTTACCAACATTTCTACAATTTCCTTAATCGGACGGGTGAGAGAACGGCTGAACCACAAAGCAATCGGTACTAAGATAATGAGTACAATCGCAGTCGTAATGATTATCTGCATACGCACCGTTGTTATCGCCGAAAAAGCCTCCTCTTCTGCTATTTCAACCAATATTCCCCATTCAACCCCTTTCAATGATAAAGGCGCATAAGCGGATAAAACCAAATCGCCTCGATAATTCGATAAATGCTCAACACCCGATTGACCTTTAATCATCGCTTTCACAGCTGACGTATTCACTTGCTGAGAAAGAATAGTATTTTCTTCGCTAAACCGCGATTGAGAACGCATTTTTTTATCCGCGCCCACTAAAAAGCTTTCGCCGGTCTCGCCCATGCCGGTATTCACTTGCATGACCTGATTAATTCTCCCCACCGGCATCTGAAAAACCAACACCCCGACTTTTTGATGACCATCAAAAACCGGTGAAGCAATAAATGAAGCCGCCGCATTATACGAAGGTAAATAAGCTTCAAAATCCACCAGGAAGACATCTTTTATATTAGATGCAGCGGCTTTTTTAAATGCCGTCGCAAAATTACTTTGACTATAAGGGCCGTCTATCAAACTGCTGGCATAATCTAATTCTTTGTACACCGAATAGACTATTCGACCGCTTTCATGATCGACCAGAAAAATATCAT
Source organism: Methylococcaceae bacterium (assembly GCA_006844585.1). Classification (GTDB taxonomy): domain Bacteria; phylum Pseudomonadota; class Gammaproteobacteria; order Methylococcales; family Methylomonadaceae; genus Methylomarinum. Next base: position 2,515 of record SPJM01000359.1, read on the forward strand.
AATATTCAAATTGTTCCAGATAATTACGAATCACCGGATGATATTGGGCATGGATGCTGCTGTATGCGCTGCCGTCATTCGCCGCATCCAAACGGTGCTTTGCGCCCAAAGGGTGAGTGTTTGCGCCGATATAAAGATATTGAGCGATTAACCCGGCTTTATCCTTCGGCAGCAATCTTTGCACATCGATACTTTCATTATTTTTTTGATTAAATTCGGCATTGAAGCCATTGTGATAGTACTCAAGCAATTTATTTTGATAGACGGCCAAATCAACATTTTCCGTAGCCTCCAAACTGCCGAAAGCATTTTTAAACGCTTTCATCGCTTCGACAATCATTTTGTCTTCGGAAAACGTTGAGACTTGTTTTTGAATGGTTGCAAAATAATCTTCTATATTTTGTCGTTTTATTTCCCTAACTGCGGTTAATTGATTAACCATTTGCATTTCCATCTGTTGAGTCACCGTTTGAGTGGTAATAACACTGACTAAGGCAATGGAAATTAAAGCCGTCAATAGCAAGGTACTGGTAAATTTAGTTGATATGGTCATGTTTTTTTACCTAAATGCATTAATGTAGCAGCGAAGAAGAATTAACCTGCTGTTCACTATTGGCCATAAAGCTGTTTTGTTGTAACTCTTGAACATAATTGGCTAAAGTCGGCACTTCAATAATCAACCCCACTTCTCCACTTCCCAAAATCGTCGCCCCGCTAATGCCCCGCAAGTTTTGAAATATCTTGCCCAAAGGCTTAATCACTGTTTGATATTCACCTAGCAATTCATCGACAATCAAGCCGACCAATTTAGAACCGTAATGGGTAATAACGATGTTGTCGTTTAGATTATTTGGCTTCTCATTGCTTTCAACCTGAATGCCGTAAATATCCGCTAAACGAATCACCGGTATCACTTTGCCTCGCAATTCAATGGTATTGCCGTCCTTATAAAGTGATTGGGTAATATCCTGACTGCTGATGCATTCCTCTATCAAGTCCAAGGGGATAATGAATGATTGATGCCCGACTCGAACTAAAAATCCATCGATAATCGCCAAAGTCAACGGTAACCGGATACTGAAAACCGAACCTGATCCAGCTACGCTATGCACTTCAACCTGTCCCCTTAACGATTCGATATTGGTTCTAACGACATCCATGCCCACCCCTCTGCCGGAAATATTGCTAACCGTCGCAGCAGTAGAAAAACCGGGCTTAAAGATCAAATTATGGATCTCGGCTTCAGTTAATGATTGATTATCCGCGATAAGCCCTTTTTCCAAAGCTTTAGTTAAGATCTTCTCTTTATTCAGCCCGTTACCGTCATCGCTGATCTCAATGACAATACTGCCCGATTCATGTCGCGCGGATAGTTTCAGCTCACCGACCACCGGTTTATTTTTTGCCGTTCTTTGCTCCGACGCCTCAATGCCATGATCAATCGAATTCCTAACTAAATGCATCAGCGGATCACCGATTTTATCAACCACGCTTTTATCCAATTCCGTATCTGCGCCTTCAATGACTAAATTAATCTCTTTCCCTAAATCTTTGCTAAGTTCTCGAACCACTCGCCGAAATTTATTAAACGTCTCGCCTATTTGCACCATCCGCAAACCCAAAGCCGCATTACGAATTTCTTCTACTTGTTGCGACATTTGGCCGATGGATTCCAACAATTTTAAATCTTTGGATTTTTTCGCCAATAAACTGGTATGGGCTCCGGAAATAACTAATTCGCCGATCAAATTAATCAAGGTTTCCAGTTTTTCGGCGTTAACCCGAATCAGCTGGCTTTCACGCGCCTTACTGGCTTTCACCTGCTTTTGTTTTTCCACCGCCGCATTGACCACTTCCGTTTCTACGACGTGTTGAGCCGTCACCACATCACCGATCAAAGGCTGCTCTACTTCGCCACTAGCCTGTTCCGTTAAAGCTTCTTGTAATTCTCTTTCCGTCAATGCGCCGCTGAGTTTTAGAATTTCGCCCAATTTCAAATTTTCTTCCGGCAGTTCTTCGATCAACTGGATAAATTGGTCTACATGACTATGCGGGGGTAAGATGTGAATGACACAATCCTCTTGGACAAATTCGAAAACTTCTTCGATCTCCTCTTTCTTTGCCTCAGAGCGCAGTGAAATCTCAAAGCCCAGATAACAACTCTCCGGATTCATTTGCGCAGGCGGCGGCAAGCTCTCATATAAAGTCGTCAAACTTTCTATATCGCCTATGGTGGACAAATAGCGAATAAACGATAATGGATCCATCCCATCGCATAACACATTTTCCTTAAACCGTAAGGAAATATGCCAATTGCTGTTTTGCATATTGCCGCTGGATGCATCGCTTTCCGGAACGTCCGCAACTTCCTTTGCCGTTTCTGTTTCCATCAATTTAAGGTCGCCGCCCAAAAAAACATTCAATTTTTCCGATAATTGACCGTCTGTTTGCCGGGTCTCCGCATCCAAAGCGGCATTATCCAATAATGCAATATCGACCAACACCATAATATGGTCTCGACAGCTGAGTAACAAATTCAGCAGGTCTGAAGTCACAGCCAACTCGCCATCGCGCACTTTCATCATGACGCTTTCGGTAACATGCGTGAAACTCACCACATTATCAAACCCGAATAAGCCCGCTGCGCCTTTAATGGTATGAACCGAACGGAATAACTCATTAATTAATGATGAATCATCCGGGTCATCTTCCAATTTCAACAGAATGTTTTCGATTTCCTCCAGCATTTCGCAGGACTCTTCGGAAAAAGCTTGTAACCCCGGATCCATAGTCATATCAGCCCACCTTTCATTATGGTTTTAAAGTGTTCTTTTCGGCAAAGCCCATCAGTCTATCCAATCCCGTTTGCCAAACAGCGATATAACCTCTTCAACCGCCGCGCTGGCGTCAACAACTCTAAAAGCTTTATTTTGTCGCCTAGCCTGTCTTTCCAAGAGCAGCAACATTTGAAAACCGCTGCTGTCAAACTCATGCACTTCGGACAGATGCAAATGCATATCCCCTTCTAGCGAAAAGTAAGGATCGAATAGCGCTTTATTTTCCATCGCGCCATAAATATTCATATCCCCCTTGATATTAAGGGTGTAGCAATCGCCTTCATGTTGCTCAATAATTTCCATCATCCGACTCCGCTGACAAAGACTGTGATTGACTAAACAATAAACCCGCTATGGCAACACTAACTTTTCCACCGCAGCCAGCAGCTTAGGCGGTTGAAAAGGCTTAACAATCCAAGCTTTTGCCCCTGCCGCTTTACCTTCCTGCATTTTATCGGCCTCAGATTCAGTGGTTAACATGCAAATGGGGGTAAATTTATAGGATGGATGTTTCTTAACCTCTTTAACGAACTCAATGCCGTTCATATTCGGCATATTGACATCGCTAATGATCATGTGAATTTTATCGCCGGTCATTTTGCTCAAAGCGTCTTTGCCGTCGTTGGCTTGTATCACATTGTATCCGGCTCCTTTTAAAGTCGTTGCGACCACAGTTCTCACAGAGGCTGAGTCATCAACAATTAAAATGGTTTTAGACATAGTACTTCCTAAGCTATCAATTTAAAAAAAGGTAATATCATCATCGGCTGAAGCCGCCGGTTTTTCAGCAGTAACGCCGGTCACATCGGAATGATCTCTGCGTTCCTCTATTGTAGTGTAGTTGATCTTTAATTGTTCCACCCAGTCGCTGGCGTCAACTGGATCGCTGGTTTCCCAAGATTGATAAGCGGCAATCGACTGATCTATGCGCTCGCCAATCGCCGTCATATTCCTATTCACATTTTCCAAAATTTGCGTCACCCTATCCTGGAACTGTAAAGAAACCAAAGTATTATTGACATCATTCTCAATTTGCTCGCTGGCGCTCAATAGATGCATAGTCGAACTTTGAAACTGATCGACTACCGCTTGATAATGCTCAATGACTTTAGTCAAACAATTTTCAGCTTCCTCAATCATTTGAGTTTCTTGATCAATCGTCTTGCTGGAGATTTGCAAAACGCTGCTGATTTTATTGCGTATCGCTTCCGACTGTTCAATCATCTGAGTGCCGATCTCTGCAGAATTGTTAGCCAGTTTTCTGACCTCATCAGCCACTACCGCAAAACCGCGCCCCGATTCGCCTGCGCGCGCAGCCTCTATCGCTGCGTTCAACGCCAACAGATTGGTTTGGTTAGCAATTTCACCGACATTTTTGGCCATGATTTCCAACTGTTCGGATAAAGGGTTCAAACCCTGAATTTCATCAGCGGCAATACTTTGGTGCGAAACCGCCGCCTGTAAGGTGGCGGAAATATTGTTCATTTCTGAAGAGATATTGGTGCTGTTATCTCCTAATAGACTATGCGTATTGAGCTCGGTAGCGTTTTTAACTTCGCCTAACTGGTCAACAATCGAAGCAAAAGTATTCGCTATCGCTTCCAATTCAGTCACTAAAGTTTGACTACAGGTTTCAATTTGCTTCATCCAGATAGGAAAAGCTTGATCACAAACATTTTCCAGACCAAAAACAGGCATTTTAGGTTGATTCGACAACACGGCTTGGTGCTGCTGCAAAAAATTGGTTTGTAAATCTTCAATTTGGCGTTTGCAACTGGCATTAAGCCAAACCCCACCAGCAACCCCGAAAAACATCATGACCGCCAAGGCGAGCGGCCAGGAAAAATCAAAAATTGCCGCCAAAACACCGATACCCGCAATCAGTATCGGCAAAAGCCAGCATAATACCGGTGTTTTAGGTTTGCCTAAATCAATAGAATTCCGCACTGTATCCGCCCAAACAAATCACATGATTTTTTTTTCATAATGTGAAAGTGTAGACCAAATAAAGATTCATGAACCGCTATTTTTTTGAGCTGTCGCACTGTTTGGAAAGTGCAATCAGGTTATGCCTAATGTAGATTTAAACCTTGTAGCTGAGTCCCTCAGCGCTTGCAAAGTTTGAAGTGAGAATTTTCAGGAAAGCGGCGGCTTCCTGCCTGACAGTTTATTGCCAGAAGGGAAGGTATCAATTTCATCAATAAAATTGGGGGGGGGCGAAAAATTCTGAAATGCAAAAACCATGAGTCGGCTGTAGCGCGCCAATGCTATCAGCCGAGCACAGGGAATTTTGAATAATGCTACGGTTTACTTTTCGAGCTCCAACTCTACAGGATTAGCTTCTGAAAAAACACCTTGTTGGATTTCAATTTCATGTTGTTCCGGCTCACGATAAATTCCTGACAACTTTCGTTGGAATTCGTTGGTGATTAAGCGGGCGTCCAGTCGACTTTTTACGACTCTGGGAGTAATTAAAACCACTAACTCGGTTTTATTATTCTTTTTGATAGTGCTGCCAAATAAAGAACCGATTAAAGGGATTTTATGCAAAAAAGGCACGCCGCTTTTATTGTAGGTATCGTTCTCATCAATCAAACCGCCTAAAACAATCGTTTCACCACTATGTACAGCAACCGTGCTTGTAATTTGCCGCTGTTGAAAAGATGGCGAACGAATACCGCCTATTTCCTGATCCAAAACATCATCCGCTTTTTGATCAATGTCCATGATCACCAAGCCGTTAGCATTGACTCTAGGCGTGACTTTTAATGTGATCCCGGTCTCTCGCATTTGTATGGTATTGGTCACTACATTGTTATCCCCGCCACTGGTATTAGTTGATTCGGAAGATAACACCGGCACTTCTTTACCCACCTGAATACTGGCTTCCTGATTATTTAAGACCATTAATGAAGGCGCCGAAATAACATTAGCATTGTTATCCGTGGCCGTCGCGTCCAAAACCGCCTTAATATCCTCGGAATTGCTTACAAAAGCATAGCCTAAGCCACCCGTAGCTGCGCCTACCGCCATATCCGCGGCATTTTTAGTCAAGTCAAAACCGCCTGAACTAGCGCCGTGCTGTCCTCCATTCTGATGACTGAGAAACCAACGAATGCCGTATTCCAATTCATCTTTCAACGTCACTTCAACTATCGTCGCATCAATCAACACCTGCAACGGCATCACATCCAACTTTTTGATAACGCTTTCCACTATTGCATAATCCTGAGCCGTCGCCACAACAATCAGGGCATTATTCACTTCATCGGCAATAATATTGACATCGCCGACATCGACAATGGATGCATTTTTATTATTGATATTTCTCGTAGACGTCTTAGTATTTTTGGGTTGTTTTTTATTACTGATGGTCACGCTGTTTCTGCCGGACGCGATTGAAGCCGGACGACTGCCGCTACGATTGCTCTGGCTGAAAATCTTGTTCAAAGTCTCCGCCAATTCCACCGCATCCACATGTTGTGCGCGATAAACCATGACTCCGCCGCCGGCGTATGAATCCGCCTTATCCAAACGCATTATCCAATTCTCAACCTTTCTCAAATGAGCAGGCTGAAAAGTAATCGCCAAAATGGCGTTTAAACGCTCAATTTCGATAAATTGAATAAACCCTTTGTCGCCGCCATCTTGTTGAAAAACTTTATCCAATTCTTCAATAATCAGTTTCGCTTCTACATGCTTCATCGGAAATAAACCGAAAGAACGCCCTTTCATCACATCCACATCAAAAGTGGCGATAATATCCAGCGCCCTGCGCAATTCAGAAGGGACACCAACAATCATCATCAGGTTACGCTTGCTATCGGTGTTAACAATGGTTCTTTCCTGCATTAAAGGTTTGATGATTTCCAATAACTCATCAACCGCCACATTTTTGACCGGCGCAACCCGAATTTGCGCGCCATTGGGAAATTTTTGCCGATAACCACTATAGCTACTGAATGCGGTATGACCGATCACTTCCGCCTGTGGCTTGATGTAGTAGATGCCGTCTTGATACACCAAGGCCGCATTATTGCCGGCCAATACCATTTCCAAAGTCGGCAGCAATTCATCCAAAGTCAAAGCTTGGGTGGTGCGCATAGTCACTTTACCGGCAACCTTAGGACTCAGCACATAATTAACATTCAAGGTTTGCCCCAAAATAGTATCGACTACCTCGCCTAAATCGGCATCGTCAAAATTAAACCCGAATGGCCCTTTAGCTGTCACATAACGGTCCGCCTTGGGTATTTTTTTGAGGGTTGAACGGGCATCGACATAACGACCGCTTCCCGGATAAACTTGCGCTTTTTGCGCTTCCAGCGTTTTATCTTTATCCGGGTCGTTACTGAGTTCATCGAACACCACATCATTTTCCTTAACCTCAAGCAATTGATCAGCGGGTCTCAATACCCGCTTTTCATGTTGTTTCGGCCCCAATAATTCACACCCCGATACCAAAATACTGAGGGTCAAAACCTGGATAATCTTATTCTTCATTCTCTTTGTTCTCTGGACTTGCGTTTTAATGCTTCTGTAAAGGGGTTATTGGGCGGAGGCGTATTCCTGGCTGGTTTTCTCCGGTTTTGATCACCGGGTGTTTTCGGCCTTTTCCGCTTAACCGGCGGCCTTTTAGCAACTTTGGGCTTAGGCTTTCTCAATTTAATCGAATTCAATTGTCCGTCTTTTTCCAAGATCACTTTGTCGGGCTTGATTTCCCGCACCCGCCATCCAGCTATATCATCGCCTTTTACCCGCGGTTGATATTTTTTTTCGCCTTTGCTTTGAGCAAACAAGGCTTTCACCGTTTCCGCTGTACTGACGATTCCCATTAATTGCCAATCTTCTAATTGCCCCAGATCGACTTCAACCACCTCTTCTCCCATGGCATCCGCCACCGGTTTGCGGCCTTCTATAAATAACGGTCTGTTCACTAAATCGGCGAAACTTTCCAGCGCCTGATCGCGTTCATCCAATTGCGGCAGGAATTGTTCTTCAAACGGGCGCCCATCCTTGTTCTGCAAGGCTTTATACATGCGTTTTTCCGCAAAAGCCGCCAATCGCCATTCCAAAACCAGCACAGCCAAAGCCAATACAATCAGTATCGATAATAGTTTGATCAGCTTACTATTCATTTGCCGCCTCGCGCATAAAAGTGACGGCCTGAAAGTTGACATTCAGTTTATTAGTCGGCTCAATCTTGCGGGTTTTTCGATTGCGCTTCCCTCGGGTCGGCCGGATATCCAACTGATCTATGACAATAATCGGCAAAGCATTTTCAATTTCATTAAGGACATTGCGCAACACTTCGATACTGCCTGACATTCGCACTTTCACCATAATCCGTTTATATCGACCTTGCAAAGTAGAGGGAAGCACTTGGGTGCTGGTCAATTGCCCGCCCGCCGAAGCAATGGCGGTTTTAATCAAACCTTGCAAATCGGCCGAAGCCAAGGATTCGCTGGAATGCTTACTGAAATAATTCTGTCCTTGCTGCTGTTGCTGTATTTTCTCGATATTAGCGATAACCTGATCTTTTTTATCCACCAACATTTTTGAACGATGCAGGCGAAAAGCCAGTTGCTTTTTATCCTCATGCAACTCCAATCCCTTATTGAGCAAGGGAACTAACAGCAAAAACACCAACAACAGGAACAGTAATAAAAATAACCCCAACGCCCCCCAACGTGAAACATTAATCTCATTCATCCCTTATCGCTCCCGGCCCGGCCACCTTAACGCTGATTTGAAATCGTTCCAAACCGGTTTTTTTATCCTGGGTTAAAGGCGAAACAAAGCGAGTATCGCTAAACAGAGGATAATCTTCCAAAACACTGATCAACGCAGTGGCCGATGGCGATTGGCCCTGAATCTGCAACTTATGATCCTTATATTTAAAACTGGTCAACCAAGTATCATCAGGGATTAACTCAGTCAAAGCGCTGAGCAAAACTAATATGGAAGGCTCGTCCTGTTTGTGGCGAATCAGCATTTCAGTCAATTCCACCACATCGTCAATCTCCAACTGTCGAGACTGCACCAAGTGAGTGTCTTTTTTGATTTTACCGAGTTGCGCTTCCAAATCATCTATTAATCGGGACTCATGCCACAAAGGAAAAACCATAATCGTGGTCACGATCAGCAATAGTAAGAATGACAGCCCCCAAGTTAAGTAACGGCTTGCTTTGGACTGGTTTGGGCGTTGCTGTTCCGGTAATAAATTATAAGGCTCTAATTCATTCAAATAATCATTCGGCGCAGCCACATATTCGACATAATCCGGATAGAATTGAGCGCTTTGCATCAAACTTAATAAACCATCTAATTTATCCTTGGGCGTAAATACAATCAATACGCGAATTTGTCCGTTCTCTTCCTTACCTAACTGTTTAACGGAAAAGTAAATTTGATCGGCTTGAAAAGGCGTTAATTTATCCAATTCAAATAAGATAACTTGCTGTAAATTTTCTTTAGCGGCAAGCGGTAAGAATATTTCCTTAGCTAAAGCCTGCCCCGCTTGTAAAGTCAATACAAAATGCGATTTAGCCAACTCAGGGTTATCCGTCAGCAATTGTTCCCATTTTTCCTGTCCGTCTGTCGCCAAATCGAAACGCGCTATCTCCTGTTCCCCAGCATGAAATATCAGCAAATCATCCTTTACCCGCAAATAAACATAGCCGCTTTTATCGCTTAAAGTCTGCCGAATTTTCTCCGGAATCCAATAAGCCAGCTCCCGTCCCCACCAGCGAAAAAAATGTTTTAGATTTAAATCTATATTGTCATTCAGGTTCATGTTCGCTAATCAAAGAATGTTCCATTTCATCACTGAATAAAGACAACCCCTGGAACTGATGCTGCCAATATAATATTTGGAACGGCTTTTCGCCTTTGTCCCTTTTCAAAACGGCTTTAATACCCGGCCCGGTCTGATCATCAATGCGCGCTTGCGCCAGCAAAGTATAAGCCTGCGATTGCCCGCCTTTAGTTTTGGATGCGGCAGCGCCTAATGCCGACTGGGCGCCAAGTGGAAATTCCGGCGCCGGAATATTCTGTAAATCATGTTCCTTGCGCTTTAACAAATAGTCCTCCGTCACTTCCTGTTCTAAATTTCCCAGCGCATCAATCACTTCCCTGGAAGCCAGTTTCAAATTCACCTTTTTTTTACCCGAATAAACCGTAATCAACGGCTTGAGCTGCTTAAAAATCGCCTCATCCATCCCTAAAACCATTTTTAATTCATCTATCAATTGGAACGGTTTATTGGTCGGATAATAATTTAAGCCAGCTTCTTCATACTCTTTTTTTTCTGCGCCGTTAATATGCACTAAATCATCTTCATCGCGCCAATCCAAAATAGCGCTGACTAATTCCCCCTGCTTATCGAATTCTAAATCGACAGCATCCATCAACGCAGTTAAGGTTTTTTCACCGACTTTATTAATATCAACTTTGCCGTCTTCGGAAAATAACCGTACTCGAATCTCGGCATCATCATAGTTGATATGATAAATGCTGCCGTCCGCCCGCCAACGCGCCTGCTCATCGCTCAACAACAACATTTGTTGGGCCACCGCAATTCCCGCCTCAGCCGCCGCCAAACGCGCCGCATTGTCTTTAAGCGAAGCGATAACCACTGTTTCTCTGCGCATGGTCAAGGCAAAACTGGCCGCCATGATGGTCAACAGCGTCAACACCCACAGCACTAAGACTAAAGCCAAACCGGATTGGCGAATATGCGCCCTCAAGACGGCAACTCCTCCGCAGTGATATGGGTCAACGCCGACTTCACTGCGAACACCATCTCCGGCCAATAACTGCCGTCTGCCAAAACAATCGTAATTTTGATCAACGTCGGCAAAAAGGTTTTTTCCAACCACTGATCAGACCATGAGCCATCCTCGCCCGGTTCCTGTTGACCGAAAAACTGGATATTGAATGATTCTACGCCTTCCACCAATACAACATTTTCCTCCGTCCAGTCTTCTCCATCGGACGGCGGATAAAACGGTTTCAGGTTAACATTAATCATATCCGTCTGTTGCGGATCAAGCGACACGGTAAATAACTGCATACCTTTACGCGCCGAACTGGCGGGAAACACCGAAACGAACTGCAAACGATTAACATCGCCTTGAAAAGAAAATCCTTGCTCCTGCTCCTCTTTTAAAAACTCCGCCCACAGCGGCTGTACGCCCGGCAAATGGCGTTTAAAAAACTGATAAACGACCGCCTTTTCATTCACTTCAGCAATTTTGGCTTCGCCGCGATTCCAACTTTCCGCAGCCACCTGCAAACTACTGAATAACAACACCACCATGATGCTCAACAGCGTCATGGCCAATAAGACCTCCAATAAAGTAAAGCCTTGCAAGCCTTTTCGACAAACCATTATAAACGCATTCCGCTTTTCAGAGTATTAAGCTCCACGCGCCGGGGATTTTCCCCTTCTCCCCATTCCACACTGACGCTGACCGCCATAAACTGCACATCTTCCTCGGTTTGCTCAGCCGCCGGGCTGGGAATGCTGCTAACCAATACCCGCCAATGATATTTATCGACTTCCGTCCCCTGCTCTTCACCTTCCTCCAGCGACGTTTCCACGCCGGTTTTCGCCATCAACGACTCGGCCAATTGGGTCGCCACGGTGTACTCTTCCGAAATCACCGCGGTATTGACGCCGGATGAAAAAATCTTCAAGACGATGCCTAATGAAACCGCCAAAATACTGAACGCCACCAACACTTCCAATAAGGAAAAGCCGCTGTTACCGCTTAGTTTTATCGAAACAGGCGTAGTCATTGTCTTAAAAACCGATTAAGGAACGGGAATAAAATAAGTTCTGCAACTGGCGCAGGATTTTTTTTCGTATTTAAGGCGCACAAACAGGCGCATAGCAAGCTATGTAACTGTTTGTGCAACGCTGAAGACGAGAAAAAAGACAAGTCAGTTGTCGAAATTATTTTGTGAACGTTCCTAAACCAGCACATAATCAATTTTGCCGCTGAGCCAATTAACATCCACTTGATATTTGATTTCGCCCCATTCCAAAACGGCTCGACCGCCGCTGGAAGAACCATCGGGATAAAAGCGAATATGCCCGACTTCATCGGCGGATAACTCATCCTGTGCAATTTCCAAAGTTAATTCTATATCCTTGGCAAAGGTAAACACCTTATCTCGGTTACTGAGTCGATAACTGTTTTCCGCCAAATCAATCGCCACCGCCACCTCCTGACCGGACAATAATGCCTGACCACGGGCGTAACGCAATGCCGAAACCAAATCCCGACAAAGACTCTTCATTTGCAATGATTGATTACCGGCAGCGATTTGGGTGGAAACAGCGGCAAAACCCAGCACCACCACAGTCAACACCACCGTCAACTCAATCAGAGTAAACCCCCGACTAGCGTTCAAATCTTATTCCCAGCTATTGATGTCCTGATCTTCGCCTTCGCCGCCTTCTTTACCGTCAGCGCCGTAACTATAGAGATCAAACTGACCCTGTTTACCCGGCGCGGCATATTGATAATCCTGCACCCAAGGATCTTGAGGCACTTTCTTTTTGCGTAAATACGGCCCGTTCCAGCGTTTAGCATCAGAAGGCTTCTCGATTAACGCGGTCAAACCTTGATCGGTCGTAGGATAACGCCCGACATCCAGCTTATACATATCCAACGCCGCCGCTAAATCTTCAACTTGCACTCTAGCAGCTTTGGTTTTAGAAGCCCCCATATGCTGCATCACTTGAGGACCGACAATCCCCGCCAACAAAGCGATGATCCCTAAAACCACCAATAATTCCAATAAAGTAAAACCGTTTTGCCTACGACCCGGATAAACATTCATGTGATAAAAACTCCTGACTAATAACCAAACATCGCCGCCGTTTTCCGATAAATTCGGATCCCGTACTCACATCGAACAGAAAATTATAACCTTTTTTCAATAATGAATTATTTCAGTGCCTAAATTTTTAATAAAGTTCCCCCAATATCAACACACAATTTGGTTGAATTAAAAGCGTCGAATACTTTCTATAGTACTATAACGGGGTTGTGTTTAAATCAACCTGATGTATTTAATTGAAAGCCCGTGATGATCTCCATGCCCTAATACAATAAGACTGTTGTAAGAAATATCAAACATCTAACAAAAGGGACTCAAACGACCTAAAACGCTAAAGGAATAAATTCTCATCGGTTAATTCGGAGCTTTTAAGGCGCTTTCAATGATTAACAGGAGAGTGACATGAAAAGAATATATTTTTTAGCGCCCGATATTTCAACCACCGAAGCAATCGTTGAAGAATTACGCAACAAAGGGTTCGAAGAGAACCAAATCCACATCCTCGCCAAAAGAAACACGCCGCTGGCCTCTTTGCCGGAAGCAGGCATAACCATTAAAACCGATTTTATTTCCGCCTTAGAGCGCGGCGCGGCCTTAGGCGGCAGCGCTGGCTTATTAGCTGGCGTCGTCGCCTTGCGTTTCGCCGGTTTCGCAATTGCCGGCGGGCCGCTATTAGGCGTTTTATTTGCCGGCGCAACAATAGGCTCGCTGGCTGCCGGACTCTCAGGCCTGAGCGTCGGCAATAGCAAATTGAAACAATTCGAACAAGCTATTGAAGACGGCCAACTGCTCATTTTACTGGATATACCGAGGGATCAGATTGAACAAGTCAGCGACAGCATAACCAAACATCACCCAAAAGCAGAGTTTGACGGCATAGAACCGCTGTTACCTAACGTTCATTAAGCAACATTGCTTATTCTGCGTGATATGTGGGGTACGCTCTGCGTACCCTAAACCAACCAACTCACCCCTGCTTCAAAATCCGCCGCAAAGCCTGCTCCGCCGTCTGCATAGATTGATCAAAATTATCATACGCAGTCTCGGCATTTCCACCGTCGGCCTGTCCCCGTCCGGGAATAAACACATGAAGGCTTTGCAATAACAGAAAACACCACCAGGCGGCGGATAAATTGCCGGTTTGCAGCCATGCCCATTGCATTGCGCCGAAGCTGATTATCGTCAATATCAAATCAGTTAAGGAATCGACTATGCCCTTATATTTCAACACACAACGATTTAGCCAGATTAACCATAGGGAAGCTAAAACAAACGCAACATACGATTCAAGCAACCACCCAGCAACGCAGACGATAGTTAGATTGCTCATCGTTAAGGTGAGCCAACCTGCTTTAAGCCGGTTTTCCCTGATCAAGAAAACCAGATAACTCAGCACAATGATTGCGCTGAGCAATCTATTAGTCACCGTAAAATTCAAAAAGCCTTGCAGCACATCATTCAAAAACAGCGCCGCAATACAGACCGATACGGCAAAAACAATATGCCGCAATAAACTTTGTTGATTCATAACGGCTCCCCTGTTGCCGCGGCGGCTTGATCACGGCGTTGTTTTTCATACAGCAACGCCAGTTCTACATCGTCTTCGGTCACCGTGTTTCCGCATTCACCTGTTGCAGCCTTTTCAACACTATTCGACTGTTCGCTGAATAACACCAGCTTATCTTGTATCGCTTGCAACTTCTCTTTTCGTTCTTCGGTCTCCCGGTCGGCGTATTGATGTTCAGCAACGACAGCCTCCAGTTGGCGGCTGATTTCTTTAACGGAACGTTCAGATTGCAGTCTTTTTTTGAGCAAGGGCTTGGCCAGCGCCTCATTTTCCTGATCCAGACAAAAATCGATTTGTTGCTGTAAGTCCTGAATGCGTTGATGTAAATCCTGTTCGCTTTTTTGCAAATGCAAGCGCTGTTTTGCCAGTGCAGCTAAATGCGCCTCGGCTTTGTCGATCTCCGCCTGCATTTCGCGCAGCGCTTGTTTTAAAATCATTTCCGGTTGTTCCAGATCATCCAGCAAGCCGTGCATATCAGCCTGAAATAAACGGCTTATTCGGTTTAAAATATTCATAATAGCGCCCTCACTCACTGAGTTTTCAAAACACGTTGCGCTTTCAAACTGTCTTTTTGCATGACCTTGGCGGCGCGTTTGCGTTTAACTTCCTGCTCGCCCCGGTCGCCGCTGAAAGCATCCGCCACACTACTTTCCATTGTCGTTAAGGCCTGATCCAGATCCTCGGTCGCCATCGGTTTGGCGGCTTGTTGCTCAGCGTCTTTCAATTGTTTGCGGTAATCATAAATCACTGAACGCGCTTTAACGGAATTGCCCTCACGCACCCAATGACTGACCTCTTTCTTCATTCTGCCTAAATTATTTTTCAGCCAGCTTTGTTGATACACTTCGTCATTAATCGAAGCCACCGCCTGTTTCCTTTGCTGCGGCTCAACAACCGCCAGCGTCAATGCTTCGTCAAGCAGATTTTCATGCAAGGTTTCGCCCTGAACTTGATAAGCTAAATGCATTTCCCCCAGAGACAGGCTGCCGACGGATTCAGGCTGCAATTGGAAAGTCATAATGAACTGTTTATTGCTGTTGTTCAGCAATTGGCCGGTATTCACGCGAATGCTTCCATCCGCTTGTTTATTAATCGGATAAGCAGCGGCATCAATCAACTCAACGCCTTGCGGCAGTTTCAAATGTAAATGACTGGCGGTTGCGTATATTTGTCGGGCGCTATTCAGATAACGATTGAATAACTCGCCCAGCGTCGCCAGGTTCTCCAAATAATCATATTGCCCCATGCCGTAATCGGCCAAGCTGCTCATCAAGGTTTCATTAAAATCCAAACCCATACCGATGGTTGACAACACCGATTCCCGCTGCGTCAATTGCGCCACGATACGACTTAAGCCCTTAATATCAGTAATGCCTTGATTGGCCTGCCCATCTGATAACAGCACAACTTTGGCGGCGCGCCCGGAATCCTTTTCCGCCAATAGACCGACCGCCCGTTCAATTCCGGCGCTCAAATTGGTGCCGCCCGCCGGACGTATAGCGTTTACCGTCTCCGTTAAGCGCCGACGTTGCTCTTCAGTCACATTCACTAAGGGCGTATGCAGCACGGCGTCATTGGCGAAAGAGACCAAAGCGAAACGATCATTTGAGTTTAACCGCGCCAGTAAATCGCGAATAGCCACTTTAGCATAAGGCATTTTCTGCGCGCCGGACATGGAGCCGCTACGATCTAAAACAATAAGCATGTCGCTGGGTGTATTCACTGCGGATTCAACTTTCAACTGCGGCGATTGGATACCGACATCCAGATAAACAGTGCTCAATTCACCTTGCACCAGTTTAGTTTGCGATAAGCGGCCATTGAGCTTTACTTGATTGGCCGCCGCCGGTTTAGCTAAAGGCCTGGCTTCTTTAACGGCGGCTAATACAATAGCCGTGGCCAGACATAATACGCCGAATAACAAAACGCCGTAACGATTAGCGCTTAATCGGCTGGATAATGATGAGTTGGAAGGTTTCATAACGCTCTCCTGTGTTGAATACGTTGGAGATAGCGTAAGCTTGGGCGGGCTTTTTTTATAGCGGCTGTTTTGTAAAAACAACGCGGATTTTTTTACACGATTTTTACATAATGCAAGGTAAATGAGACTACACTATCGCCATTCAAACCATTTGAAACATCATGAGCCATAAACCCAGCCTACTGATCATAGAAGACGAAGAAGCCATCCTGCAAGGCCTGATTGACGTGTTTATTTTTCACGGCTATCAGGTAGATTCGGCGATGGATGGCAAAACAGGATTACAAAAAGCGCTCAGCGGCCAATTTGATTTAATCTTGCTGGATGTAATGTTGCCCTTGCTGGACGGTTTCAGCGTTTGCAATCAAATACGCGAACAGGATTTGCAACAACCGATCATTATGTTGACCGCCAAATCCACCGAGCAAGATATTATTACCGGGTTAACATTGGGGGCGGATGATTATATCGGCAAGCCTTTTTCAGTACGGGAATTAGTATTGCGGGTGGAAAGCGTTTTGAAAAGAACCTTGAAGCGCACCCCGGCCGTTTCGGAAATCAGCGTCGGCGAGATGCGCATTGATACTGCCAATTTACAACAACTGGACAGCGAGCAGCCGGAGCAGTTTACCCGTCGGGAAATAGAGATTCTGCAATATCTGCAGCAACACAGCGAACGTCCGGTGCCTCGCGAAGAATTGCTGGAAAAAATCTGGGGCTACCGTCAACCGGAAAGCATTGAGACCCGAACGGTGGATATTCATATCGCCAAGCTACGCCGTAAAATTGAAGCTGATCCTAAACAACCACAATGGTTGGTAACCATCCGCGGCGAAGGTTATCGCTTGTTAACCCAGCCTTCGAAAATAGTGATCAATATTTGATATTCTGCCTGACAAATTGAAAAATAAGGATTAAAACTCATGCTAAAACTTGCTATGTAGCGCCATAATATTTATTTTTACATGCATATCAATTGCTTATGAATTTAAAATCGAAAGCTGGGTTAAGCAGATGAAAATTGCCAAAATCAGACAACCCTCACCGAATAAGGCAAAAAAGCGTTTGTTCTTCGGCTTGTTGTTGTTTTTTATCATCATTTCCTTACCCATTTATTTTTTACTGAACACGCTTTATGCGCAATTGGAAAATGAAGCCTGGCGTCAACAACGCAGCCAGGCGGAACAATTAGTCGATCAACTGGAAACCGAATTAGTAAAGACAATACAACCGGAACAAGCGCGACCTATCGCCGAATACCGTTTTTTCAATGTGCTGGAAAACCGTTTATTGCAGTCGACCTCCATTAACTTTTCGCCGTTATCCAAGATGCCGCCGCAAAGCACGGTTCCCGGCTTAATCGGTTACTTCCAAATTGATCCGGACGGCTCCTTTCATATCCCGGCTTTACCGGAAATTTCGCCGGAACAACAAAGCGCATTACCGACTGAACTCAGCCCGGCAGCCTTGAAAGAACGCATTGCGCTCAAGCACAGATTACGCGGCTTACTGATGCCTGACCCGCCTCAAGCAGCGCAAACCGCTGAATTATCCTCCCCATCGGCGGATCAGGCAGTTGTCACACCTCAGCCCCCCGCCTCCGCCCGACAACAAAGCGGATTCCAAATTTTTGAAGCTGAATCCGACTTGGCAATGGCGGATGAAAGCAATGCGTTTCGAGAAAAAAAAAGGACGGTTAAAAACAAAGCGCAAAAACTGAGCGAAGCGAAATTAAAAAAACTGAATATTGAAACGACTCAGTGGCAAAAACAACAAGCGGCGCCACTCCCTGTCAAGCTACGCTCTATCTCTATGTATAACCGTCAAGCCCGCAAAGAGACGGTCAAAATCCCCGACCAATCCATCGCCGAAAACTTGTTTTATCGCAACCGCAGCGCTAAAGATTCCGTATCCGCCAAACCTTCCCGAACAAAACCCGCAATAGCCGCCAAAACCGAAATGCTATCCGACGACGAGGCCGCGGCTGAGGAAAAATCGATCAACATTCTAAGCTTTGAAAGCGAAGTCGGTCCTTTACAATTGCTGCGCCTCAGGGACAATGTACTGTGTTTTTACCGCAACGCCTGGCATGGTAAATCGCGTTATATACAAGGCTTTATTGTTGATGATTCTTTTTTAAACAAAATTGTAAAAATTCAGCTTGAACGACCGCTTAGTTTACCGTTAAGCAGTTTATTGATCAGTGAAAACGGCGCTTTACTTCCCTCGTTTAAGCTGACTGATAAACAAGTTGAACATTTAATCTTTCGCCGTCATTTAAACCCACCTTTCCAACAATGGGAAATCCTGATTAACTCCGCTTCGGTTAAGCCGGTCTCCGGCAAGGCGGTGCTGGACATAGTCGGGCTTGCGCTAATCATCATCATCGGCGGCGGCTTTATTTTGTTTTATCGGCTGGGCGCAAGTCAGATCGAACTGGCCAAACAACAACGCAATTTTATTTCATCGGTCAGCCATGAATTGAAAACGCCGCTCACCTCGATTCGCATGTATTCGGAAATGTTGCGCGCTGATTGGGTCGGCGATGCGCAACGCAAACAAGGTTATTATGATTATATTAATTTTGAAAGCGAACGCTTATCCCGCTTAATCAGCAATGTATTGCAACTGGCGAAGATGGACAATCATCAGGAAAACATGGAGTTAACCGAAATCAACGCCCATCAATTACTGGATAAAATTGCCGCCAAAGTCGACGTGCAAATTGAAGCGGCGCATTTTCAGCTGGCTTTGCAATCACCCGACTCGGAACCACAGGATGCTGTAGTCAAAGTGGATCTGGACGCTTTTTTCCAAATCATGATCAACCTGGTCGATAACGCCATTAAATTTTCCAAACAAGCGGAAACGCGGCGCATCGAAATCGGTTATCGAATTATCAGCAGAGGACGACAAACACAGTTTTTTGTGCGGGATTACGGCCCGGGAGTTGAAAATAAACAAATGAAAAGAATCTTCAAGCTGTTTTACCGAGCCGGCGATGAACTCACCCGCACCCAACCCGGCACCGGCATCGGCCTGGCGCTGGTTGTGCAACTGGCCGACGCGATGAATGCCCAGGTGGATTTAATCAATCGCAAACCGGGGGCTGAGTTTCAAATCCAGCTACGTAGCGCATAAACGACTATCCATTAAATTTTTCCGCCTCCCTCCAATCCATCCTCGTTGGGATGAGGCGATAACTTTTCGGCGGTTATATGATCGTAACAACCACTTTCCAGGCCGCCGGACACCGCCTCGACAAACTTGATTTTAAGCTCAGGATAATCCTTAAAGACAGTCATCCATACACTGAAAAAACCGCTTGAAACCATTAATTTCACAATGAGTCCCATAACTGAAGAGTTTTCGATATGATTTTGATAATCTTCCAGACTGTCTTCCGCCATACTCCAAACCTGCATTCTTTGCGCGACCCTATCTTGGGCAATCAAAGCGCCTTGTTCATCTCGGCTGTTTTGCATGGCTTTATCCAAACCCAGTAAAGCCAAAGTATTTTCTGCAATGTCCTTTTCCACATCATTTAGCGTAACTGCCGCCACCATTTGCCCATCGGCCTGATATTGAAAAGCCAAAGCAGTATTATCTCTATCGGGCAGGTAAAGCTGGTCTAAAACCACCCGTTTATCGCCTTTGGTGGAGTTACAATTCACACAAGCTAACAGAAAATTAGACCAGCGCCCCTTTAATTCGGGTTTGCCGTGAGCGCCTTTTTTAGGTTCAATATGTTCAACCGCTAAATTAGTATCAATTTTCCGTTCACAGTAGCTACAATAAGCGGCAATATGTTGACCATTATGTTTTCCGGAAGCGATCCGGGCAATCAAATCCGTTTTCGCTGTTTTATAGTCTGCATAATCGCCCGCAATCGGCGAATCCCCTCGCCTGACCGGCCGCATTTAGCGCTCCCCCAACTTAACGGCGTTTTTTAATTCCAGAAAAGCCTGGTAAGCAGGATTGTCAGCGTAAGGGGCAATTAATTTCGCCAATTGGTTTTTGTATTGAGCCTGTTTTTCCTCAGGGCTATCGACTGCTTCATCCAACAATTGCAAATAGGTTTTTGCCGTTTTTTTCATCTGTTGATAACGCACACTCACTTCAGGTCGATTAACCCCCATGTTTTTGGCAATTTCTTCAAGGCTCTTTTCAGCATAATTCGCCAACGGCTGACCGTCCAACATGATTAATTCCTCACTGGATCGTAAGGATTGAATCAGAAACGGTGAATGGGTGGTACAAATAAATTGGATTTTGGGAAAGGTTTTCCGCAGGTTTTCAATAACCGTCCGCTGCCAAGTCGGGTGCAAATGCAAATCCAGTTCATCAATCAACACTACGCCTTGAGTTTCAGAATTAGCATTGTCGGCCAAATGCGGATTCAATATTGCCGCGCGCCGGGCTATATCGCCGAATAAGGCTAAAATAGTGCGCTGGCCATCGCTTAAATGTTCAAAGGGTATGTGGCGACCGTCATCAAATTCAATAACAATTCGGCTTTGTTCAAAATCAAATCGCAAATCAGTGCAACCTTCCAAGGCATTTTTTAGCGCTGCTTTTATTGATTGTAAAACATTCGTTTCTTGTTTCTGTTGCAATGAAGCTAATTCATTTTTCAAAATCCATTCGCTTAACGCTTTATCATCGGCACCCGTATGAAAACAATCAACATATGGATCAAAGCGCGAGTATCTGATTTTCGCGGAAGTTTCAATACTCACGGGTTTTTCCGCTAACCAAAGTCGGTCGCATTCATAAAAAGCAATTATCGGCAAGTCAAATTTCGAGCCAGACTCTATCCAGCTCAGAATATCCTGACCTAAGGTATTAAAATCAAGTGGATATTTTTTTGAAATTTGATCAGAACCTAAATCCTTATTTTGGGTTTTTCCAACTAAAGTTGTAGCAATATTCAACTCATTTCTTGACCTTTCCCATTCCACAACAACATGCTGCTCCTTATTGAATCGATTAATAATTTTAGCGTTGCCATAAGCTTTGATGGTTGTTGCTTTAGTCTTATCAAAACGATTATCTACTTGAATTTCTCTAATTTCTTCATCCAGAATTGGCCTCAAATTCTGCTCATTTTTTACAAATGCGTGCGCCCAACCGCCTAAAGCCACCGCGATAGCTCTTAACAAAGATGTTTTTCCACTACCGTTTATCCCTATTAGTAAATTGAATTCCGGATGAAATGGAAAAGACTTTTCAACAAAAAGTTTAAAGTTTTCAATTTCTAATCTGTCTATTCTCATTGTCGTTATTTGTTAGCAATGAAAAGTAATCAACTTATCCAACAGCGGACGTTTTGTTATCAAATAAGCTACCCACCTCCGAGGATCTTTTTCATCATCCTTTGTTAACTCAGCCAACCCGAAAAATCGGGCAAACAAGTAAAAGGAGCGATGAAAGTAACAATCTCTGGCTATTTGTTGCTTATCTGAATAAGCGGTTTCCGGCATTTCCGACTCAATCGACGGAAAAGCTTGGAGGAACTTATCTTCATAAAATCGTTGATGCCGCATTTTTCCGCCGTATTTTTGTAGCAGAAACAAGGTGTACAAAAAAGACTGCTGAAAAAAATGCACTTCCGGATATCTATCACAATAACCCCAATTGAAATTCTGGGTATAAGCGATAAACAATCGTCGGTAAATGCCCGCCATGCCTTCTTCATTTAATAGCGTTCGGCATTTTTTTGAAATGACGAACTTGCCCTTCTCTTTACCCACTAATTCCGCTAACTCGGCCACAATCCTTAGATAATGCATCTCCGAGAATTCCACTTCACTTCTTATTTTTTCAGGCTCAAAAAATGAATCCTCACCTTGCTCCGCCCAAAAAATAGCCGCCTTGTCCCGGCAAAATTGTCTCGGCAAATTACCTTTCGCCGTCGCTTTCAAACCCTTCTCGCCCATTGCTTCAAACAACATTGAAAAAAGCGTCATCACCGGGGCCTTCAAATCTTTTTCCTGAACATTGAAAAAAGTCGCACAGTCAGGCGAATCTAAAGGAGAATAAAGCAATTGGTGCACTTGATCCGAAGAAAGTCCGTCGAAATCATCAATCGGCGAGGCATTTTCCATATTCATGAATTGGTTCACAAAAGCCTGCATTTCTTCCATTGAATCGAACTCCCCCCCCTTCAATAGTTGCTCGAAATCCTCAGGATCGGGTGAAAAAGGTGAATTTTGCTTTTCCAAGCAACAGTATTTATATTTTTTGCCACTGCCGCAAGGACAAGGATCATTTCTACCGACAGACATAGACTTGGCCTTCAAAAAAAATTGACATTATTTCATCTTTAATAAAAAAAATGTACCGTTTGAATCGGGTTTATCATCATAAGATATTCGGATTCTGTCGTTTATTCACTGCCGTATTGTTCAATGAGCTGCTTTACATCCTGCGCAGCATTTTCAATCAGAGCCTCCGGTATTTCATCGCTTTGCGCCAATGAAATGATGCTGATAATTTTCGCTGTCTGCTCGCCATTCAATAATTGCCTGGCTTGAATGTCGGTCATTAACCAGACCGCCGCTTTATCCAGCCCCGGCGCTTGTTGCTGATCATTCAATGCCGCCGTTAACGTTAAAGCAGCCGCCGCCAGTAAATCCATGACCCCGGCCATACACTGCTGTTGCAGCAATATTTCCGCCGCATTGAGTTTTTCAGCGGCCAATTGGTACAAAGGGTTTTTCTGCGGTTCAGCATTATCGGTTTGATAAACCACCGCATTTTCCCCATCCGCCATAAGATGCCCCAAGCGTTGCAAACTCAGATAGGTTTTGCCATCCAACACCGCCACCGGCATGCCCTCCGTCGACCATTGTTGCGCTAAGGCATCGTCTTCCATCTCGGATTGATGAACAACCACCAATAAACCGCCGCCGGAGCCGATTATGCGCTCAATACGCGCCCCCAAAGTTGATTGAATATCACCGACCAATGCATTTATAGCGCTATCTTCGCCACCCGATTTCGCCTTAGTCTTCGACGGGTCGTCGGCTTTTTCCGCCGCCTCAGCCGTCGCGGTCAGTTCTGCTTGTTCCTTTTTGGCCGCCGCGGGTTGACCATTCAAGTCGTCAATAATACTATCCAACATTTTTTTGGATACCCCGACCACATCTTCGGTGGCTTCCGGGCTGACGACATTATCAAACAAATTGCGTTTGCCGCTGACCAGTTCAGCCACCTTTTGTTCATAAGCGTTTTCCGCCAACAACAAGAATATCTGCACATTTTGTTTCTGCCCCAGGCGATGAATCCGGGCGATGCGTTGATCTAACACCGCCGGATTCCACGGCATATCCAAATTGACTAAAGCGGTGGCCGATTGCAGATTCAATCCCACCCCGCCGGCATCGGTGGAAATAAACACTTGCACGGCGTCATCATTCTGAAAACGGTCAGTCAGCTCGCCGCGCTTATGGGTTGGAATGCCGCCATGCAGACGCACAAAACCGAGATTTAAACTTTGCGCCAAGCGCTCAACCATTTCGGTCATCATCGTCCATTGCGAAAACACCACGACTTTGCGATTACTTTGCAGACAGATTTCATCCAACAAATCGGCCAACTCATCCAGTTTCGGCGAACCCTCGGTTTGTTTATCCACCAAGCCCGCCGCATTGCAGGCCATCCGCGCTTGTTGCAAGGCCGCCATCAAACGATTCGATTCGCCGGGCGTCAACGGTCTTCGCGCGGCAATATTAGCGAGCTGCCCCGCAGCACTCATCGCCGCATCATGCAATTCTTTTTGCGC
Organism: Methylococcaceae bacterium; assembly: GCA_006844585.1. Classification (GTDB taxonomy): domain Bacteria; phylum Pseudomonadota; class Gammaproteobacteria; order Methylococcales; family Methylomonadaceae; genus Methylomarinum. The sequence goes on from SPJM01000359.1 coordinate 26,538, forward strand.
CGCCGTCAGCGGCAAATCCAGAACCACTTCGCTGCGTTCCGGCAATTGATCGCTGACCAAAGACCGATTGCGCCGCAACATCACCGAGCTAATCCGTCTTCGCAATTCCGATAAATTACGGTAACCGATCACTTTGCCTTTTTCGTCGGTGACGTGGAAATCCAGTAAACAACGCCATAACGGCCCTAAAATGCGGGCGTCCACCACTTGCAACAGGCTGTATAAATCCTCTATCCGATTTTCCAACGGCGTCCCGGTCAAGACAAAAGCGTAGCGGCTGGGGATTAATTTGATAGTCGACGCGATTTTGGTGCGCCAGTTTTTGATCCGCTGAGCCTCATCCAAAATCAATAAATCAGGCTTTAATGTCTCGTTGATTACACTTAAATCACGTAAGGCCAATTCATAATTGACAATATAAAATAATGCGTGATCTCGATATTGCACGGCCCGGTTTTCCGCCGTTCCTTGAATAATGCGGGCGGTTTTGCCGGTAAATTTTTCGATTTCCCGCGCCCATTGATGTTTTAAAGAAGCCGGGCACACCACCAGCGCCTTATTCACGCCGGCGTTATCGGCCAGCCAGGTCGCAGCGACAATGGATTGCAAGGTTTTCCCCAAGCCCATATCATCGGCCAGCAAAGCGCGACCGCGCGAAGCCAAAAAGGCCACGCCTTCTCGCTGGTAAGGAAATAATCTGGCCTTGATGCCCGGCATCAAACCTTGCATTTGCATAATCTGCCGCTCTATCTGCTGCGCCCGCAACTGATGCGCCATATCTTCGGCGATTTGCCGCACATAGTTCCTGACATCTTCGCCGATCAGCAAATCTTCACGACCCTGAAACCGGTTTAACAAGGCATTAAAATCGTCCGGTAATCGGCCGCTGAATTGCCCGCGTTGATCAAAAAACTCACGCAATTCGGTCAGCAAATCCGCTTCCGCCGATTTTGCCGGATGCATTTTTATGATCGGATGAGTCGAGGATTCCCAGGCTAAATAAACAAACGACAATGGTGCGCCTTGCGCCGCCAACGCATCATAATCTTTGTGTTTTTTGGCCGAGTGTAAAACCGCTTCAATATGTTTGCAGGTTCCCAAGCGATTAGTCGCTAAATCGGGGCAGGTACAATAGTTCATCCGTTGATCCAAAGAACGGATATGAACTTGATAAGCGGTTTTGCGATAAGTCGCTGAAATAATCGAGCGCGCTTCCCAAACGCCGAACGCCAAATTACCGCTGACTAATTTGACATTGACTTCGTTGCGGCCTTTTTTTACCCGCTCCTGAATCGCCTCATCCACAGCTCCGCCCAGACTTTCCTGTTGCTGCTCCAGTTGAAATTCGGCAATGCGGTATAAAGCTGCGATAGCATGTTTGCAAAATGTTTCCGGCGATTGACAATTGCACAAACAATCCAGTTCTTCCGCGCCGTTATCAAACAATTCAACGGTATAGTCTAGATCCTGCTCATGGCCTTCAACCATGGCGGTGACGCCATAATCATCCATTCTCAGGTCAAAAACCCGATTTTCGGTAAAATAGCTCAAACCGTTTTGAACGGTTTGTCGGCTCGCCAAAGTATTGAGTTGTTCAGTATCGTAAACAAAGAAGTCCAGGTTCATCTTCAATTTCCCAGTTGGTTGGAACAAGGTTTATGCGGATAATGCGATTTGTTGATAAATTTGTTTATGTTGAGCCGCCAATTCATCCCAGGTTTGACCGACCGGTTTAACCGGATCGCTTCTATCCAACTCGCTTAAACAAGCCGATACCCAGTGATCAACCGGCTCCTCAGCATCAAGCACACTACCGGACGCAGGCGTTAACCGGGCGGCAATCCCGCATTGCCTGGAAATCACGACCGGAACCTCCGCATTACTGGCCTCGGCTATCGCCATGCCGTATGCTTCCGAAGTTGCCGGATGCAGTAACAAATCAGCTTTTTCTAAAAAGGGTTCGGAATCCTGCCACCCCAATAATTGATAATCGCCGCGCATACCGGTAAACAAATGCGCAATTTGTTCAGACTCAGGACCCAATACCCAGAAATGCACTTTTTCTCTGATCTGTTGAACCCGGTCGACAATACCCACCGCTTTTTCCAATCCCTTTCGTTTCCATTCCTGACCGACGAATAAAATGATTTTTACATCCGACTGACGTTTCGGCTTATGCAATTTTTCATAACGATGCACCGCCGGGTAAGCAGGCGCTTGTAATCGGCTTTGCAATTGCGGATAAGCTTCCTTCAATTGATGCCCAATCAAGCCCGAATTAGGCAGAATCGCTTGTACTTGTTCGCCGCAAACTTCACGTTTTTCCAGATAGCGCCAAACCGCCTTGCGCAGTGAAATTTGTTTCCACCAAGGCGCTGGTTTATCATAAGCGAATAAAGTGGTGTGGAAAGTCGTTACTTGGTGATCGGCAATCCGCTCATGAGAATGCACGATAAATTGCTCAGTCTGTTTCGCCAGCCAACGACTGACCCGAAAAGAAAATATCAACATTGATAACCAACGCGGTTTGGCTATATTTTTCCCCAATTGATGAACAATAATTTCAGGTTGTTCTACAGTTTGAAACGCTTGTTCGCACAGTACATGAACTTCCACTTCCTGTTTGGCTAATGCATGCGATAACTCCCAAACATACCTTTCCATCCCGCCGACCGGACCGAAACGTTTCACGATGTGTAGAACTTTTTTCATAAGTAAATTGAATAATCAATGAATCGCTATATTATATACTTCACAGAAAAGCGGTTGCAGTTTTCTAACGGAGAGTTTTACCCAGCTTTGTTATGGTAACGCCATAAACCGACAAGGCGGGGTTAATTCTCGTCACGAAATTGCCGCAATGCAAACGATCTTTTAAGGAATGCACACGTTATAACCCCCCCCTTCCTAACACCCTCTACTTAATAGCCCTCGAATGACAGACCGACAAAATCAACAAACCAGTATGCAGATTTATCGCAGATTATTGAAATATATGCTGCCCTACTGGAAATTATTCATTATCAGCGTGATCGGCTATCTATTTTACGCATCGACGCAACCGCTGTTTGCAATGGTGATACAACATATTATCGATACCCTGAGCACGGAAGAAAAACAAGGCATGATGTATTTACCGCTGCTGTTCGTCGGCTTATTCGTACTCAGAGGCATCGGCACTTTTTTAGGCAGTTATTTTCTAGCCCGGATTTCCGGCAATGTGATTCATAAGCTACGCTGCGAAATTTTCGACCACTATACTTATTTATCCACCGAATATTTCGACAGCAATAACAGCGGTCACATGATTTCGCGAATCACCCATAATGTCGGCGAAGTTACCCGCGCCACCACCGACTCGATTCGTACTTTTGTCCGCGAAGGTTTTACCGCGTTGGGCTTATTGTTATATCTAATCTGGAGCAACTGGCAATTATCCTTGGTATTCCTATTGATTGTGCCCATCGTCGGCATAATGGTCAGCTATGTCAGCAAACGCCTGAAACGCATCAGCCACCGTATGCAGGACAGCATCGGCGATATGACCCACATCACTTCGGAATTAGTCAACGGCCAACGCATCGTAAAAAGCTTCGGCGGCGAAAAATATGAAAAAACGCGCTTTCACGATAGCAGCCGCAATAACCGTAATCAGACCTTAAAATTGATTATGACAATGTCAATTCATAACCCCTTATTGCAATTTCTCATTTCATTGGCGCTGGCGGCGTTGATGTATATGGCGCTGATCATGATGAAAGACGCTGGCGCCGGAGAATTTGTCGCTTATTTAACAGCGGCTTTTTTGCTACCGCGCCCCATACGCCAACTCAGCGACGCCAATGCGGAAATTCAACGCGGTATTGTCGCCGCCGAATCCTTGTTCGATATTCTGGACATACCGACCGAACAAGATAAAGGCGAATATGAAGTAGAGCGAGTCGAAGGCCGCATTCATATTCAAGGTCTGACTTTCCGTTATGAACAAGCTGAGGCGCCGACTTTGAAAAAAATTAATCTTAAAATACAGGCGGGACAAACCGTGGCGCTGGTAGGCGCTTCCGGCAGCGGCAAAAGCACCTTAGTCAACTTAATCCCGCGCTTTTATGATTACCGTTACGGTTCCATTTTATTAGACGGCGTGGAACTGAAAAAATACAAACTGAGCAATTTACGCCAACAAATTGCCTTGGTCACCCAACACATCACCTTATTCAATGACAGCGTCGCCAACAATATCGCCTATGGCGCTATGCAAGGCGCGCCCCGCGAACAGATCATCAAAGCCGCTGAAGACGCCTACGCCATGGACTTTATCAACAATCTACCGAAAGGACTGGATACCGAAATCGGCGAACACGGCGTTAAGCTATCTGGCGGCCAACGTCAACGCCTGGCGCTGGCCAGGGCATTATTGAAAGACGCCCCCATACTTATTTTGGATGAGGCCACCTCGGCGCTGGACACCGAATCGGAACGCTTTATCCAAGCAGCCTTGAACCGGGTTATGAAAAACCGCACGACATTGGTTATCGCCCATCGTTTATCCACCATCGAAAATGCCGACACCATTTTAGTCATGGAACAGGGTCGCATTGTAGAACAAGGTCAACACCAACAGCTACTCAGCGCCAACGGCGCCTATGCCAAACTGCATCAAATGCAATTCGGCTTTGAGCAGGATTTGACATTATGAAAGCAGATTTACTCACCACCGCCATCCTTCCTGTCTCATTGTTTATCATTATGTTTGGTATGGGGTTATCTCTGCGCATCTCAGATTTTGCCCGTATTGTTAAACACCCCAAAGCGGTTGCGATTGGAATATCGGCTCAACTAATCCTTTTACCTTTAATAGCATTGCTAATGACAGTAGCTTTTAAATTACCGCCGGAGCTGGCGGTAGGTTTAATGATTATTTCATTCGCACCGGGCGGGGCGACATCAAATATGTTTACCAATTTGGCAAAAGGCGATGTTGCTTTATCTATCAGCCTAACTGCTATTGTTAGTTTATTGACGCCATTCAGTATTCCTTTTTTCACAGTGCTGGCGATGGAATATTTCCTGGGCTCAGCCAGCACATTTGAACTCCCATTACTAAAAAGCATTATTCAATTGCTGGTGGTTACGCTAATACCCGTTATGGTTGGCATGTTTATATTATCGAAATGGCCGAAAGCAGCAGCCAAAACCGAAGCATTTATTCGGGTATTTTCCATTCTATTTTTGTTCTTGATCATGATGGCGATTATTCTAAAAAACAAAAACCATATGCTAGGTTTTTTCATGCAAACGGGCGCCGCCACTTTATGCTTGAATGTACTGGTATTAATCTTAGGCTATACGCTGGCTAAAGTCTCCCGGCTTGAGAGGCCGCAAGCGATTTCAATCGCTTACGAGGTAGGAATTCAAAATGGAACCTTAGCCTTAATGGTCGCGGGCACATTAATTGGCAACAGCACAATGATGATTCCAGCAGTCACCTATAGTATTTTTATGTTTGTAACGGGTTTTTTATTTGGCCGGGTTTTAAAGAAAACTTTGCATCCCCTGCCTGAAACAATCACTTAGAATGGTTGATGGGAAGATTTATGGCATGGTGGGAGGCAGTGATAACCATGACAGCTTATTAGGAAGAAAAAAAAGACAAGACGCTTTAAAGCGGCTCCAAAGGCTGAAATTGCTTTAAAATATTGAAAATCAATAATTTACATGTATTATGAAGCTACAATGACAAAATCAGATTAAAAAAAGGCAAAAAAACATTTCAAATATAAGTAAATTATAATATACTAAATATTATTCAAAGTTATTTTGAAATTAAAAGTAGGCAGGACTCAAGTCCTGCCAGGCAAGCAAATAACGACAATTCGTTTGCACTAAACATGATAGTAATTGAGGAGGAGATCATGGCTAAACCGAATATAAAACATTTTTTTCATAACGCCACTTGGACTTATACCTATGTGGTATCCGATCCTGAAACCAAAAAATGCGCGATTATCGATCCCTGTCTGGACCTGAATTATAAAGCGGGCAGAATATGCAGTATGGCTGCTAATGAAGTGCTGAATTATATTAAGCAGGAAGGATTGAGCGTTGAATGGTTGCTGGAAACTCACGCCCATGCAGACCACATCAGCGCCGCACATTACCTCAAACAACAAGTCGGCGGTAAGATTGCTATCGGCGAGCATGTGACTCAGGTTCAGAAGGTATTCAAGGGTTTTTATAATCTGCAAGACGAATTCAAGATAGACGGCTCGCAATTCGATCATTTGTTCAGCGATGGCGAAACCTTCAGTATCGGCAATATTACCGGTAAAATTTTGCATACGCCGGGCCATACGCCCGCCTGCATCACCTATATTATTGATGATGCGGCATTTGTAGGCGATACCATTTTTATGCCGGATTCAGGCACCGCGCGTTCTGATTTTCCAGGCGGCGACGCGGCGACCTTATATCAATCCATCCAAAAAATTTACGCTTTGCCGGAGGATACCCGTTTATTTATGTGTCATGATTACAAACCGGATAAACCGCATCCGCGTCATATGACAACCGTAGCCGACGAAAAGAAAAAGAACATTTATGTTCAGCAAGGGGTTACTGAAGAAATGTTTGTAGCGGTTAGAAACGGAATCGATGCCTCATTGGAAGCGCCGGTACTGATTCTGCCTTCCATACAAATCAATATACGCGCCGGCGAGCTGCCGCCCGCCGAAGATGACGGCGCGCAATATTTGAAAATTCCGATTAATAAAATCGGTAATAGTTGTGAATAAAAAAGGGTGGTTTAGGGCTTCCGGGAATCTATCTATGAAAACGTCATCAAATACTCTAAAACAAAAACTGATACTGGCTTTATTCGGCTCGTTGATTTTCACCTCAGCAATGGCGACTTCTGAGGGCTATAAAGTAAAAAAACCTATAGCGAGTCATCAGGAACAGCAAAATGATTCAAAACAACAAGCGGAAAGCCAAAAATATCATGGCGTCTATTATGGCGTGCTTCCCTGTAATGATTGTGCGGGAATTATGGTTACGCTGTCCTTAAAGAATAGGAACAATTATTTGTTGGTCTCTCAGAAAGCCAAGAATTCGGCCCGGGAGTATTTTGAAAAAGGTAAATATGATTGGAATGAGCAAACAAAAATTGTCACACTTAGCCCGTTCAAAAAATCCCAAACGCGAAAATACCAAATTAATGATGATAACACCTTAACCGAGCTTTCTTCTAAAGGCGTTCCGTTAAAGGCGACTCAAAAAAATACATCCTATCGTTTATACCAAAAAGAAATGGACGAAAAAAAAGCGCTCATGCATATTCGTTAGGAATGCGGTTCACTGTTCCCGCCTTTCTCGGTGGGAACGCATACGGGACTGCAAAAGTATTCAATATAAAATCCGTAACCGTCACCGCGCGAAGTATACGTCTTCATCATTTTTGAATTTTAAGTGAATTATTTCACACTCTCATATCCAACGCCCCCGAATCATTAAAACCTAAAGCAACTGCACAAAATCAGCGGTTAAGTTTACAATAGAGCGTTTTCAATGCAATCACATTACGAAGCGCTTAACTTAACCTATCAATGAAAAAACTTTACCCGGAAATAGAGCCTTTCAACACTTTCCATTTAAATACCGATTCAATTCATCAAGTTTACGTTGAGCAATGCGGCAACCCTGAGGGGCATCCTGTCGTATTTCTACATGGCGGCCCTTGCTCCGGATGCCGACCGGAACACAGATGTTTTTTCAATCCTGAACATTACCATATTATTCTTCTGGATCAACGGGGTTGCGGTCGCTCTTTGCCTTTCGGCGAATTAAACGGCAATCATACTCAGGCATTAATTGATGACTTGGAATCTATCCGGCGGCATTTAGGTATTGATCGGTGGTTGGTTTTTGGCGGCTCTTGGGGCGGGACACTGGCTCTGCTTTATGCCCAACAGCATCAGCAACGGGTTTCCGGATTGATTATTCGCGGCGTTTTTTTGGCCAGGCAGAAAGATTTTAACTGGTTTGTGCAAGAGGGCGCAGGACGAATCTATCCTGAGTTATGGAGGCAATTAGTTAACGCCATACCGGCGGATTTGCACAATAATCTGGTGCAAGGTTTACATGAAGTCGCATTCGGCGCGGACGAAATCGCCAAACGAAGATTAACCCGCGCTTGGCGCGCCTGGGGCGGACAAACAGCCTTAGGCGCGGATTTTCAGGCTGAAAACGAGCCGCAGCATATTACCGAACAAATGGTGCAGCAGTTGCAAATGGAAATCCATTTTGCCCATAAGCAATATTTTATCGAAGAAAATCAAATCATTGCTAATATTGATCAGTTACGCAATATTCCCTGTATCATTATTCACGGGCGTCATGATTTTGTTTGCCCGATGGAAGCAGGGTTAACGCTTGCCGAGCATATGCCGCATGCCGAGTTTCAACCCTTGCCGACAGCCGGGCATGTGCCGAACAGCGATGAAATGATCGACGCATTGGTGGCGGCAACTGATAAAATGCTGTCCATTCTTTAAAATCCGCCTTCCTGAGTCCATTGAATCAAAGCAAAAAAAGAATAGTCATTGCCATGACCGGCGCCACTGGCGCAATATACGGCGTACGGATGTTGCAAGTTTTTCAGGAACTGACGGCATGGGAAACGCACTTAGTCATTTCCTCAGCCGGACTGGTGAATCTGAAATATGAACTGGACATGGATAAGGCTACGCTTTATCAATTAGCCGATGTGACGCATGGGATTAATGATATCGCTAGTTGCATCGCCAGCGGCTCATTTAATACCGAAGGCGTGGTTGTTGCCCCCTGCTCTATGAAAACGCTGGCGGCTGTTGCTCATGGCTTTGGCGATAATTTGATTTCCCGTTCGGTGGATGTCGCTTTAAAAGAACGTCGAAAAGTGGTGATTATGCCGCGCGAAACGCCTTTAAACTTAGCGCATATCCGCAATATGGCCGCCGCTACCGAGATGGGGGCGATTATTTATCCGCCGATGCCGGCGTTTTACAATCGCTCCGATTCCCTGGCGGCAATGGTGGATGAAGGCGTCGGCAGGATACTCGCAATGTATGGCGTGGAAACGGATCTTTTCCAGGAATGGCGGGGCTTGAGCTGATTGATCAGCGGCTTGTTCGGTCATTCTATAGCATCGTGCTCGATATTCAACCACATTGCCAATAAAGCTACCGCGCCGCGCACCGCAATTTCATCGCCGTCTTCCAAATCAACATTAATGATGGCTTCTTCGTCAATACTTTGAACAATCGTAATCGGCGTTAATTTAAAGCCCTTTTCGGTGCGTTTGAAAATGTAGTCAATGCCATGGTGTTTAGCCATTGCCGCCTGATTGATCTTAAAAAAATGTCCATCGTTTTGATGACTGATTTTCACATCTAATCTTTGTCCGATTAAAACGTTGTCAAGTTGTTCGGTAAGACTGGCGCGCGCCAAAAATGTTTGCTGTCGATTATCGGCGACTTGGCTGATTAGATCGATAGAGCTGGTTAAATTTAACGCCTCCAAAATGACTTGATCACCCGGTTTTATAAAATTGAAATGTTTTTGATTCACTTCGATACTTAACCAAAGCTTTTGCAAATCGACTATTTTGTATATTGCGTCGAACTGTTCGGCTCTTTGTCCGGCTTGCTTCATTTGCTCTATCACCACGCCGGCTACCGGGGAGTAAAGTTTTAATGATCTGAAAAACTTTTTGGTTTTGCCCAATTTTTTGATTTCTTCAGCGGACAAACCGGATACTTCCAAGAGCTGTTTTAAAATATCCGTCTGCTCGGCTAGATCATTATAGTGATTAGTGGTTTTTTTCAAGCGCGTGTTGGAAATAACGCCGTCATTGAATAATTTTCTATCTTTTTTTAAAGCGAACCAGGCGGTTAAGCGTTTTTTGTTGATTTGAATAAATTGTTTTTGCAATTCAATAAACTCGCCGCTTTTTATTTGCGCTAAAAGTTGACCCTTTTCGATTTGATTGCCGGGGCTGACCCATAATTTATCGACCAGTCCTTTTTGGCCGCTACTGACGATATGTTGTTGTTCAAGCGGCGCTTTAATCACCGCTTTCGCCATAAAAGGGGGGATGTCGTCCACACGACTTAACGGCCCGGTTTTTACGCCTAAATTAAACATTTGCGCATTTGAAAGCGCTAAGAAGTGTGATTCAGCAGAAACTGCCGAATAAAAAAAGAAAAACAGGAAAAAAGCAAAAATTCTCATGGCGGTAAGCCTAATATTCGAAGGCAAAGTGTATTAGAATGTGCCGAACAGAATGGAACTAAAATGTAGAGAGTGTTGTTTAAAGAGTACAATTATAGCAAAAAAACAAATAACTCTCTTCTGCTCAATGACTTTGAACTTATCTTCACAATTATGAAAAAATTAAAAACCATCCTTGCGACATTCTTAATCAGTCTATCTTTACTCATGCTGAACATGTCCGAAGCTGAAGCCAAGCGATTTGGCGGCGGCGGCTCATTCGGCGGAAAATCCGGCTATAGCAGCCCTTTTCGGCGCTCGACAAACGCTAAACCGACCCGCTCCGCGAAGCAACAAAAGGCTTATCAGCAAAATCAGTCTATGCGGCAAAATCTTTCCAAGCGCGGCGGCTTGATGGGCTTGCTGGGCGGATTGGCTTTAGGCGGTCTTTTGGGTTCCTTATTGTTCGGCGGCGCTTTTGAAAATTTTAATTTTATGGATATTTTGGTATTCGGCGGTATTGCCTATTTGCTGTTTCGTTTGTTTGCCGCTAAAAAAAGACCGGCTCAAGCGACGCAAGGTTATGGCGATAATTACCAATTCCGCAATAATGAACAAGATTATTCCAGTCAACCATCGCAACAAGATAATTCTGCGGGCTTTGATACCGATGTTTTATTCGGCAAAAATAAAGCAAACGCCGCGCAAAGCGGCTTTCAACAGACGGATCAATCGCCGGATGCAGACTTTTCTCCCGCTGAAACGCCAACCGGGTTTGATGAAAGCGATTTTTTGGCGGGCGCCGAAGTTGCCTTTAAGCGTTTACAAAAAGCTTGGGACCAGCGTGATTTAGCTGAAATCAGAAGTTTAACCACGGATAAAATGTTTGCTGAAATTCAATATCAATTGCAACATAGCCAGGAACAAAATATTACCGAAGTATTGAAGGTAAGCAGCGAATTATTGGATATACGCGAATTGCCTCAAGAGCTTGAGGCGGTTGTTTACTTCGATAGCGTTATCCGCGAAAATTCCGATCAGCAAGCCGAGCAAATTCGTGAAGTTTGGCATTTTGTTAAACCGAAAAACAGTTTAAGTAAAACCTGGTATTTAGACGGCATCCAACAGTTGGCGGATTAATCTTCAAAACAACGCAAATGTTAACAATCAGTGAAAAAACGCGCCGACGCTATGACCGCTTGGCTCCTTACTATGACGGCCTGGAAGCGTTCATGGAAGGGTTGGTGCTAAAGCAAAAAAGACAATTGCTTTGGCAGCAAGCTAATGGCGCAGATATATTGGAAGTAGGGGTGGGCACAGGCAAAAATTTCGCCTACTATCCGGATAACGCACGCATGACCGCCATTGATTTCAGTGACAAAATGCTGCAACAGGCTAGAAAAAAGCGAGACCGCATAGGAACAGCGGTTGAATTGGAGCAAATGGATATTGAAACGCTTTATTTTGCCGATAATTGTTTCGATACGGTGGTTGCAACCTGTGTATTTTGTTCGGTGGCGCACCCTAAAAAGGGTTTAAGGGAATTGCACCGCGTCTGTAAACCCGGCGGACAAGTATTATTATTAGAGCATGTTTTAAGCGCTAAACCGCTACTCGCAAAGCTTATGAATGCTGTTAACCCGTTTGTTAAATCCGTTTTTGGCGCTAATATCAATCGCCAAACGATCAAAAATGTCCAAGCGGCCTCTTTCCAAAAGGTCTTTGTGGATCCTGGCAGTAGTGATTTAATAAAAGTGATTAGAGCAATCAAATAAAGCGAAAAATCAACCGATCAGCTTGAGTTTGCCTCAAGCAGGGCGTATGAGAATGACGGTGGGAAAAGTGTAAGAAAAGCAGGCAGAGCATATATCTATAAGGCCATGAGCTTATAAAATGACTCTGCCGCCTCCCTTAACTTACAAAAAATATTCGTCTTGTGAGGTAGACTGATTCTGTACGACTATTTTTTAAGATAAGCTGAATTGCTGGAGTCTTCAGCGATTAAAGATTCCGCTTTTTTATACTTATCGCTTTCAGATTGCTTCACCATAAAAATAGTACCGGCAAAAGCGATTACGCCAACTGCAACATACAACCAAAAATTGTCTTTTTCTTGAACTTCTGAACTCATTGTAATTCCTCGTGTAATTATTTAAGTCTGACGAAATTGTTTCGACGGGTGCTACTTTATAAAAAAAGACGCTTCAGAAAATTGATATAAATCAACTAATAAACATTCCATTAAAAAAATTGTGGTTTTTTGGTTTTGGCCTTACCCAATCAATGTCGGGTAAGCAGTTACAATAAGTTATTACTAAAATCCTATAAAAACTTAACCCAGCTTTCGAATTTAAATTCATAACCAATTGATATGCATGGAAAAATAAATATTACAGCACTACATAGCAAGTTTTGGCATGAGTTTTAATCCTTATTTTTCAATTTGTTATTCAGAATATTAAATATTGATCACTATTTTCGAAGGCAGGGTTAAGGATTAATAAAACCAAAACAGAAAGTTGGGTTAAACTTTTTCTGCTATAGTTATTCTAAGTTTTATCTTAAATGTCACTTAAGCCTCTCCGACATTTCCGGCGCACTCTCGTTAGTGAATTTGTAGTAATACCGTTATGTTATGCACACTCAATCTCTTTTATTAATATTGAAACGCAGCTTGGTGATATTTGCTTTGCTGATCCTCAGCACCGCGATTGTTCACGCCGCTATGGATAATCGCAGACGCCTTGCTTTAGTGATAGGCAACGGCGACTACCCGCAAAGCCGCTTGAAAAACCCTGAAAACGACGCTGAAGATATTGCCGACAAATTGGAGTCTTTGGGCTTTGATGTCATGTTGCACACCGATTTGGCGAGAAAACAGATGCGTCGCGTAGTACGCCAATTCGGCCGAAAAGCGCCGAACTATGATGTGATTTTGTTTTATTTTGCTGGTCATGGCGTGCAATTGGAAGGCGAGAATTACTTGATTCCAGTGGATGTGGACTTTGATATTATGAAGTCTGAACTACAAGATGATGCCGTTCGAGCCAATACCATTTTGGATATCATGAACGAAGCAGACGATAAAACCAATATTTTTATCCTGGATGCTTGCCGTAATAATCCTTTCCGCAGTTTCAGCCGCAGCGCCAGTCGCGGTTTGGCAACGTTGGAAAGCGGCGTCGGCACCCTGATCGCTTATGCCACCGCTCCCGGTTCGACTGCCGAAGATGGTTCCGGACGCAATGGAACCTATACTCAATATTTACTGGAAAACCTGGATAAGCCTGGATTAACCGTAGAGCAGATGATGAAGCGCGTGCGCATCGGGGTTTTGAAGGCGACACGTAATCGACAAGTGCCTTGGGAAAATTCATCCTTACGCGGTGATTTTTGTTTTGCAGGCTGTGAAACTTCTGAACAAATGCGCGCGAGGGAGCTAGCCAAGCAAAACCGAGTGCTGCAAGAAAAATTGATGCAAACCCAGCAACAATTAAAATCTTCAACGCAGATTAATCAGGAAAACGTCAGACTCAGCGCGCAAATTGAAAAACTAAAAAGAAATTACCAAGATGTTCAGTTAGAAAACAACGCACGGGTTCATAAGCTGACGGAAATTCAAAAACAAAAAGCAGACCTTGAACACAAAATAAAAAAGGAAAAATCCAGTTATAAAGAACAAATAGCTTTACAACAACAGCTAAATGAATTACAACAACAAAAACAACAGTTAGAGCAAAAAATGTTGTCGGCCCTACAGGCAAACGCCGCCAATGAAGAAATGCTGGAAGAGCTGGAAAAGTTAAAGCGGGAAAATGAGTTATTAAAACAACAACGCATTACTTATCAAGAACCTGTTGCCGCGCCTAGGCCTGTTTATTCGCGTAAGCCGCGGCGTAGCCCAACGCTAATGGTGAGTCCATGAGACATCACAAGTTAATTGGCATAACTATTATGCTATTATTTAATCCGATTCAGGTTAGCGCTCAAAATAAACCTATTAATACACCTTTTGTTCTTCCGGAAGGATTTAATTCGGTTCAAGAGCTAGTAGAAGCTTATCAGCAGTTGGCGAAAGAAAGAATTCCTCAAGCTCCAAAACATCATTTGCTCTATTCTAATTATCAAAAAAAACCTCAACACTGCATTATTAACCCTGAATATAAATTAGGGTTGATTGTGAGCCCTTGAAATCTTAAGAGCATTTATCAGAAAAGATTATTATTTTAATCAATGATTAATTTGGAGAAGTCATGAAAAAGACTATTGCTTTGTTTTGCTTGGCGGCAGCCTTTAATAGTTGGGCCGGCGAATCCGCCCGACCGGCCTGGTTGCCTGCGGAATTTTCCTCGCCTGAAGAATTAGCCGCCGCTTATCAACAGTTAAAAAATCAACAGACCCGACAGTTGCAAACCCCGGAAGAGTATTATCCCGAGGAGGAAATGGTTGAAGAGACCGGTAATGATTTTTCGATAACTGTGGGAACAAAATTTTGGGTCAATCGCCTGGATTCATCATTAACAGTGCCGGGTCAATTTGGCTCTGCGGTTTTGCCTGATGGCTCTTTTGTCTCCATCGACACTCAATCTTCGTTAAGACCACTATCAAAAGCGAAAGAAGAAGTGACGCCGATTCCAACAATAACGCTCAGGTATAAGGATTTTTTCATTAATGGCAATTATTATGTGCCGACTGATTTCGAGTTTTCAGAAGAACAAACCTTGAATTTTTCAGTCAGTCAGCTTTTTTCGCCTTCTGCATCCGGTATTTTGGCGAAAAAAATATTGCGTAGAGACTCCATCAATGAACGTGAAGAATGGGATGTTTCTTTGGGGTGGATGATACATCCGAATGTGGCCATCATCGCCGGATATAAACGTATTAATCAGGATGTTGACTTTAGAGACAGTATTTATCAATCCTTTGGCCTGACTGATCCGAATATTTTAGTGCAACAGTTCGTTCAACAGGCTACTTTTGAAATTTCCGGGCCCACTGTCGGGATTGCCGGTTCATTACCGATCGCCGAATTGTTCGGCGGGGTCACCGGTATGTATATGAGTTATAGTCACGGTTTTTTTGAAACGGATGCTTTTGTCACCTCAACGAATACCTTTAGTTCATTTGGCTTATCGCCGAAAGTAAGCGCCGCCAGCCGTGAAATCGAAACCGATTACAATGTGATTGAAGCCGGTTTTTCTTACAATGTAAACGGTGATGCGATTCCCTATCTGCCGTTATCCGGCGCCAGCGTTTATATGGGTTACCGATATCAATGGATTGAATTGATGGATACTGGAAAAGGAGATTTAGATGTTATTGATAGAACGGATATCACCCAAGGTTTTGTGGGTGGCTTAAACATTAATTTCTAAAGGCTGGGGAAACATGAAAATGCGTAAATTTTTAATTAACTGGGTATTATGCTTAATACCTTTTCAGTCTTTTGCTGTTGATAGTAATGATGTTTTACCCGTCATTCAAAGTAAAAACCAAGCCATTCTAGAAATAAACTTGGCTAATTTTCAGAATGGAAGTACGGATTTCATTCCTCTCATTGATTTTTCACAGCTTGCTGAAGCTGAATCGCCCTTTTTTAACGGCGCGCTGATCAACGGCGCTGGTGAAATCATTGGTTTAACACACCCTATTAATCGTTCTTTAATTGTTGATCCTAATAATGCGGATTTAGTGATAGGCGTAAGTTTGAATATTGTTTCAGCTATTTCTGTTTATCAGAGTTCGGGAGAGATTCTTGGAACCATTGAAAATGGCGTTATTTCCGGCGTGGATGGACAGCTAGATCGATTTAATCGATTTGTTTATAATTCGGACGGTCGCATCATCGGCATTGCGGTGGGTAATGAGGTTGTCGCAACCAATGGCAAATATTTAGGCGACTTGAGTTTCTTAATAACTGATGGTGTAAACAATTTAGGTTATTTAGCGAATTTGGCTTTTAATGATGCTGATGAATTAATTGGCGTTCTGACCAGTTCAGGGGTGGTCTTAAACGCTGCCGGGGAAATTGTCGGCACGACTAATTTCAATGCTCAAAATGCGCGACAAGAAAGTTTGATTTTTGACAGCGTAACCTTGACGCTTATCGGCAAGCACAGAAGCGTATGGGTATTGCCTGATGGAAATCGGCAAATTCTTGATGTGGAAGGTTTAAATTCGATTAGCAATTCATTAGACTCTAGAGCGTTTGACTCTCAGGGTAATTTTCTAGGTATTTTCTTCGCCAGAGATAGCTCTGTTTTTAATAACAACTCTGTAACTCGCGTATTTTTTAATAATGTTTGGCAGCGTCCTGTTGAGTCTCAAGGTGAATATATTGCTCGAAAGTTGACGGAAAACGAAGACCCTACCAAAATTCAGTTTATAGATAGCATTGGACGCTCTTGGCGATTGACTAAAGGTCAAACTCTCGTACAAACAACTTACTCGACAAGAATCATTATCGAAAACATAGTGGCTGCTTTTCCTGATTTTTTTGCAGAATCCACTTTCGAACAAAGTACAATCCCGGAAGACCTTACCGGTCACAACATAATAAGACTTTATTCTGCGCAGAATATTCCCAATATTGCGGCTACCGGGCTTTTGCAATTAGATGGTGCTGTTTTTTACAGTATTAATAGTGGTTTTACCTGGATAAGATACGGTACCCTACAAGACGCCAATCATGATCCAGCGATTTGCGGATCAACAACTTGTTTTTAATGTTTGCTGATTTATCCCTTTATTAAACCGGACGGGGCATTCTGCCCCGTTCGAGACTTTTATGTTTCCGGTTATATTTCCCCAAGCCTCAAATACTATTTTTATCCAAGCCCTGCACTCTGGGAATCACTTTATCGATACCGTATAAATCTTTGTGTTTTTATCTTTACCTTGCGGTTTTTTGTTATATCTATGGTGTAATTCACCAGCGCTAAAATAACGCCATGAAAAACATCAGCGAAATAAATTCGAGTAAAGTTAGAACAGCCTTATATTCAACACCTGAAAAAAAAAGCCAATACGCAACAATTTATGGATATGCTGGCGGACATTGAGCCGGTGGAAACAAAAATATCGAGTGAGGCGAGGGGGCAACGACTAAGAGAAGGTAAGGAGCTAAACGAATAGCATGAATAATATTGTTTTAGACTCGTGTGTTTTCTCTAAGTTTTTTTACAAGAGCCTGATCGGGATGATTGGAAGTTTATATTTCAATAATAAGCCGCATTAAATTTATTTCCCCAACCCCCAAATACTATTCTTATCCAATTCCAAGCCCTGCACTCTGGGGATCACTTTAATGATGCCGTATAAATCTTTGTGCTTGGTATCTTTACGTTGCGGGTTTTTATAAGGGGAGCCGCGCGGTGATAAAATACTCAACACTAAAGGCGCGTCCGCCTGTTTAACGCCTCTGTGGATGACGATGGCGGTATCCCCATTGGCTAATTGCACGAAAGCGCCGGGCGGATAAATACCCAACTCCTTAATCAGCAACTGCGCCAGCGTAGCGTCCACCGATTCGGTGCGCTGAATAAAAATATCCTTCAGAGCTTTTTTTACAAAATAACCGTCGCGGTATTTGCGCGGCAACACCATCGCACTGTAAATATCCGCTAAAGATAATACTTTTGCATAAAGACTGATGTTATCCCCTTCCAGAGCATTGGGATAGCCGGAGCCATCAGGGCGCTCATGATGATTAAGAACGGTGTCCAGCCATTCTTTGTGGGCAATGCCCATGCCTTTCAATATCTCACAGCCGACCGCCGGATGTTTTTTGACGGCGATTTGTTGGTCTAATGTCAGCGGGCTTTCTTGTTGGCTTAAAATATCCTGCAAGGTCAGCATACCGATATTTTGTGTTAAAGCCGCCGATAAGTAGAGCACTCGATCCTCTGCTGGAATTTTTTTGCGGCGCAATAATAATTCAGTCAAAATGGCGCACAGCACAGGATGCACCTGGGTGTAAACTGCATCTTGATCCAACATGACCGCGCCTAGCGTGGCGTCGGCGTTTTCATAACATAATTTTTGAATAACAGAGGCGACTTTAGTGACTCGATGATCATAATCGCTATCTTGACCGCGGTTCATGTCCTGGAGAATGCGAGACACATTCTGCCGTATCACATCCAATACCGTAAAAGGCGATGATAAAGAGACTCTTTGTTTATTATTGAGCGTTTTACTTTCTTCATCAGTCGGTTTTCTGAATAAGCCCCGAGTCAATAAAATGTGCTTTTGGCGTTCGCTTTGTACAATTTGCCCTTTATCCAACAGCAATTCGTTATCTTGGGCGTACACCGGCCACTGTAGCGGTTGCCCGACTTCCAAATCCTCTTTGTTGAGTTGAATTTTTTGCATAGCCTAAGTATTGACCATAAAGTTATTCTCAGCAAGTAGAGTTGAGAAAACTAAACCTGATGACTATATCAGTAGTAAAATGTCTTTTATCTCAGTTCAATTTTTCGTGTAGTGAAAACAACAGTTAAAGATTTAGTTCAAACGCGCATCCCCACAGAACATGGCGATTTCATCCTGCATTATTTCAGCAACAGCGCCGATGATAAGGAGCACATCGCTTTTGTAAAAGGCGAGATAGCCGGTCGTGAAAAAGTGCCGGTCAGAATCCATTCGGAGTGTTTTACCGGCGATGTCTTAGGATCCAGACGTTGTGACTGCGGCGAACAATTGGATCTGGCTTTGGCGATTATCGAGCAATACGGTTGCGGGGTATTAATTTATCTGCGTCAAGAAGGGCGCGGCATCGGTTTGTTAAAAAAATTACAAGCTTACAATCTACAGGATCAAGGCTTGGATACGGTTGACGCCAATATCCACTTGGGGCATTTGGCCGATGAGCGGGAATATGACATCGCGGCGATGATTTTAGAGAGCTTGCAGCTTAAGTCTGTCGCCTTGATCACCAATAACCCGAAAAAAATTGATGAACTGAAGCGCTTAGGAATTGCCGTTGATGAACGTATTCCCAGTGAAGCGCAAATTCATAAAGACAATCAGGATTATTTAAAAACCAAAGTCGAAAAAATGCAGCATATGCTCTCGATCAAAGATAAAGATGGCCGATAAATTAAAATTACCCGTTAGCGCATTAAAAATAAATATTAACCTGAACGACTTTATTGAGTCGTCTGAAATCGCCGGTAATGAGCAGCCCATACTCGGCCAAAGCAGAGCCTGTTCCGCTTTAACTTTCGGCGTCGCCATGCAATCGCCCGGTTATAACATTTTTGTGATGGGCGAGCCGGGCACGGGTCGCTTATCAATGATAACCGACCACCTCAGCAAGCATGCCGATCAGCAAGAAGCGCCGATGTCTTATGCTTATGTGGAAAACTTCCGGAATCAGCGCGAGCCGGTGGCCATTCAATTACCCGCCGGGCAAGGCCATGAGTTCAGCCAATCTATTGAGAAGTTGATGGATAATTTATTGGCGACTTTTCCAGCGGCTTTCGAAAACCCGGCTTATCAACAAAAGAAAGCCGCTATTGAGCGACGCTTCAACCAACGCTATAACCAGGCGATTGACTTAGTTGATGAGAAAGCCAGAAGCTTGAATGTGGCATTGTACCGGGACAGCGAGGCCATTACCTTTTTGCCGTTGCGCGATAATAAAGTTTTGGAAGATGATCAATTCACGTTATTGCCGCAGCCTGAGCGCGATGAGTTTCACAAGCGCACCGGGCAACTGGAAGAATATCTAAGCGATGTATTGTTGGAACTGCCGCAATGGCGGCGAACGATGGTGGAGGAAATTAAGCGACTGGATAAAGAAACGATTGAACACGATATCGATCCGTTGCTCAGCGAACTGAATCATCATTATCAAAATATTGATGATGTTATCAGCTATTTGGATGAATTAAAAAAGGATTTAAGCGCTACTATCAGTGATTTTCTGATGCCGACGCGCAACCCGAATCAATTCGATTTAACCGCCAAGCGCAGCTTGTTGAGCGAGCAATATATGCCTAATGTGCTGGTCGATTATCAGCCCGATAACGGCGCACCGATCGTGTATGAGCCGCATCCCACCTATCAAAACCTGTTCGGTCGAATTGAGTATCTCAGCGATCAAGGAACGTTGATCACCAGTTATCGGCGCATTTGCGCAGGCTCTTTGCATAAGGCGAACGGCGGATATTTAATTCTTGACGCTGAAAAATTGCTGACCTACCCATTTGTTTGGGAAGGACTGAAGCGAGCCTTAAAATCCGCCCGCATTGAAATTGAAACGCCCTACTCAGAGCTTGGCGTGAATACCATGACCTTAAAGCCGGAAGTGATACCGCTCAATGTTAAGGTGATATTGGTCGGCAGCCGAGATATTTATTATTTATTGGAAGATCTGGATGATGAATTCAATGAAATGTTTCGGGTATTGGCTGATTTTGACGACCATATTCGGCTCAATGAAGAAAACTTTACCGGGTTTGCCGATTTAATGATGCGCCAAGCCCGCGACAGCGGCGCCAAGCCCTTAACGCGGGCGGCTATTTTACGCTTGATTGAACACAGTTGCCGGTTGGCGGAGCATCAAAAGCGCTTGTCCGCGAAAGTTAATGATTCACTGGAGATCATCGGCGAAGCCAATCTAATGGCCGGGCAAAATAATCAGCCGCAAATAGACAAGGCGGAAGTTGAAATGGCCCTGGCCGCTCGCGAATCCCGCAACGGCCGCATTGCTGAAGAAATTCTTGAAGAAATGCTGGACGGCACGATATTGATTGATACAGAAGGCGAAGTGATCGGCAAGGTCAACGGCTTGACCGTGTTGGAAATCGGCGGCAGCAGTTTCGGCGCGCCGGCCCGCATCACGGCGACTGTTTATCCGGGTTCGCGCGGTATTGTCGATATTGAAAGAGAAGCGGAATTAGGCCAGGCCATTCATACTAAAGGCGTGATGATTCTAACCGGTTATTTAGGCCACTGTTACGCTCAGCAATTCCCCTTGGCGATTTCAGCCAGCATCGCGATGGAGCAATCTTACGGCCATATCGACGGCGATAGCGCTTCCTTGGCGGAATTATGCTGTCTGGTTTCCGCTTTGACCCGTTTACCCATTCAACAAGGCATTGCCATTACCGGCTCAATTAATCAATATGGCGAGGTGCAAGCCATCGGCGGCGTCAATGAAAAAATAGAAGGTTTTTTCAGCTTATGCCAAGCGAGAGGGTTAACCGGTCAACAAGCGGTTATCATACCTAAATCCAATCGCCGCAATTTGATGTTGAAGCAAGAGGTGATTGAGGCGGTTGAGCAAGGTTTGTTTGCCATCTATGCGGTATCTTCCGTCAATCAGACATTGGAGCTGTTAATGGATAAAAGCGCTGGTGAAGCGGATCAGCAAGGCGAGTACCCTGAAGGCAGCATCAATCGTTTGGTTGTGGATAGACTGAAAGAGGTTTCAGAAATGTCCGAAGAAGATGAAAAAGAAGAGAGTGAAGCCGAATAAATCAGATGGCGTTGGGTTAAAGTGGTGGGTGCTGAGGGGTTCGAACCCCCGACCCTCGCCTTGTAAGGGCGATGCTCTCCCAGCTGAGCTAAGCACCCCACCTGTAACCCGAAAAGCATTGCCGCTTCTCAAAGAAAGCGGCATTATACGGAAAACCATTGTACAATGCAATTGCTAAGTAAAATAAATATCCGGGAGCTGACTGATGACGACAACGGGCAAGTGCGCATGCGGCGCAATTCAATTTCAATTTGAAGGCGAACCTATCAACAACGCATTTTGTTATTGTACGGAATGCCAAAAACATACCGGTTCGGATAAATGGTTCGGTATTTGGGTAGCCATCGACAAATTAGCGTTTACTCAAGGCGAACCCGCAGTATTCGAGCGACTGGGCGATTCCGGTCAGCCGGTCAACCATTTGTTTTGTCCGAAATGCGCAACAACCTTATGCGTAGAAGTGCCAGTGGTCAATATCTATTCGGTTTCTGCAACGGTTTTGGATAATAATCAACCTTCATCCCCCAATATGGTGATTTACGCCGCTTCCGCGCCAAGCTGGGCGACTTTTCCTGAAAACGTGCCGGTTTATGAAAAATTGCCGCCTGACTTATAAGACCTCGGAAGCCATTGAGCGCCTTAATAAAGAAGATCATTTACATTATGTACAAGAACAAATGTTGAGACAGGAATTAAGGAGCGAAGGCGAATTTAAATTATTGAAATGGATGATTGGTTTTAATCTGGCGTTTACGATGGCGCTTGTTTGGAAAGTGTTTACCTAGCTCTATTCCATATCCAGTTTTTTCAATCGATAGCGCAAAGAACGGAAAGTAATGCCAAGCTGCTTGGCGGTAGCAGTCTTATTCCATCGGTTTTCCTCTAAAGCTTCGCTCAAAGCTTGTTTTTCAATTTCTTCCAAATATTCTTCTAAGGATTGTCGGTTGGGGTTAAACGAACTGACCGGCATTTGTTCGCTGTATAAAGGTAAATTCAGATCGTCTTTATCTATGCATTGGCCGTTGAACAGGGCGATAGCGCGTTCCAAAATATTTTCTAATTCGCGCACATTTCCGGGGAAATAATATTGTTTTAATGCGTTCAAAGCGGCGGATGAAATATTCGGCTCCTGAATTTTATTACGATCAGCCAATTTTCTTAATAAGAAACCGGTGATAAGCGGTATGTCGTCCGGCCTTTTTCTTAAAGGCGGCAAGCTTAATTCAATGACATTCAAACGATAATATAGATCCTGGCGAAAACGGCCTTCTTGCACCATTTGCCCGAGATTTTGATGGGTTGCCGATAAGATTCTGATATTGACGGATATTTCCGCATGCGCGCCCACCGGCCTTATTTTTTTCTCTTGTATCGCGCGCAATAATTTGACTTGCAAGGGGAACGGCAAGTCGGCGACTTCATCCAGAAATAAGGTGCCGCCGTGAGCCGCTTGAAAAAAACCTTTTTTATCAGCAACCGCGCCGGTAAAACTGCCTTTTACATGGCCGAAAAATTCACTTTCCATCAAATCATGGGGAATAGCCCCGCAGTTAATGGCGACAAAAGGACGATCACCATTGGGACCTTGCTGATGAATCAGGCGGGCCACTAATTCCTTGCCGGAACCTGATTCGCCGCTAATATAAATCGGCGCCTGGGTGTTGGCTACTTTTTCTATGGTGGAGCGTATTTGCCGCATGGAGTGAGATTCGCCCAATAAGATATTCCGGGTTCTTCTTTCCTTGCTACGCTGCTTGGGTTCAGATAATTTCAAGGCGTTACGGATTAATTGCCTTAACGACTCCAGATCCACCGGTTTGGATAAAAAATCAAAAGCGCCTAGCTTCATCGCTTTAACCGCAGTATCCATGTTGCCGTGCGCAGTAATCACCACAACTGGCAAATGGGCGCTTTTCCGATTGATATAGTCCAGCAAACTAAGTCCATCGCCATCCGGCAAGCGCATATCGGTTAGACAAAGATCAAAAGCGCCTTGATCGAACAATCGCTTGGCGTCTGCAATATTATCCGCAGCGACGGTTTCAATATCCATTCTATTCAAGGTTATTTGCAGTAACTCTCGAATATCCGGCTCATCATCGACGATTAAGGTTACAGGCATACTCATATTTCTATCACTGTGGTCTCCGCATTGGGTAGATACAAAGTAAAACAATTTTGATTGTCTTTGCGCGAATAACTGAGCTTAGCTTTATTCAATTCCGCTAACTCGCGCGATATGTAAAGTCCCAGACCGGTGCCTTTATTTGAAGTGGTGAAAAAAGGTTCAAATAAATGTTTTTGGATTTCCGAAGAGATAGCGCCGCCGCTATCCATCACATGAATGCAAGGCGTTTCATCGCTCAAGTCGGCGACTATTTTAACAATTTGATTTTTACCGCCGCTATATATTATCGCGTTGCTGCATAAATTATTGAGTATTTGTTTCAGATGACCGCTGTCAAAAAGGGTATTTAATGGATGAGTCGTAAAAATGAGTCGAAAACTATCAGCAGAATAAGCATTTTCGTGAATCACGCCTTCTATAAAGCCGGGCAGCCAGCGCTCTAAAACAATTTTTTCCTGTTTTGAAGGCGAACGCCTGGATAAATTC
The DNA here is from genome assembly GCA_006844585.1 of Methylococcaceae bacterium. GTDB lineage: Bacteria > Pseudomonadota > Gammaproteobacteria > Methylococcales > Methylomonadaceae > Methylomarinum. The sequence goes on from SPJM01000359.1 coordinate 50,882, forward strand.
AGAATATCCTCGATAATTCCATTGACCCTTTTGCAATGGGTTTGAATGATTTCAATCAAGCGCTGGTCTTGCGCGTTGAGTTGGTCTAATTCTGATAATAACTGTCCGGCATGACTGATGGCGCTTAAAGGATTGCGGATTTCATGAGCGATACTGGCTGTTAAATGACCTAAAGAAGCTAATTTATTTTGTTGCAAACGTTGATTATGCAAGGCGACATCTTCCAAAATAATCAGAAACAGGGTTTCGCCGGGGATATTTAAAGCGCCGAAACGCACTTGTATTTCATTATCATCATTAAATTCAAGAATAGCGAAATTTTGTTTGGGATCGTTCAGCCAGTATTCAAAAGAGGTTTGTAAAGAATCGGAAAGATGTTTCAGCGCAGGCGGCATATTGCTTAGGTTCAGCAAGTTTAATGCAGCGTTGTTGCTGAGTTGGATGCGTTGGTGCAAGTCGCAAATAATAATGCCGCTTTGCAGATGTTGAATAATGTAACGATTAAGGTTTTCCAATCGAGAAATCATTTGTTGGCGTTCGCTGGCCAACAATTCCGACCTTTCCGATTGCTTGGCCATTACATAAGATAAAAAGGCGGTGGTGAAATACGACATCCCCAGCATGCCGGAATAGGTAAAAGTGGTTTTTTCAAATGCGTTGGTTTGCAAGGCGTATAATTGTTCAGCTAACACAGACAAGCTGGCCAAAGCTGCAAACAGCATAGCACAGCGTCCGCCGACCAGCATTCCGCCGCCGGCGGTGCTGACCACCAGCAAAATGCCCAGGCCGCTGCTGACCCCGCCGCAAGCGTGCATTAAAAAAGTGATAAAAATAATATCCAGGTAAATGTATAGTTGCGCTTGATGAACGTAAGGAATTAAGCGCAAAAATATAAGCGGCGTGGAAAGGAAGGTGCTAATCAAGTACAGCGAACTGCTTATAAAATACAGTTCCGGGTCATGACTGCCTAGAATTGAGGGGCCGAAGTCGCTCAGATATAAAACCACAAACAAATTGGCGGTGATAAAGCGATAAAGATAAAAAACTTTAAGCAATAACCAGGCCTGCGACTCCGGAATCACATAGTTTTTAGAAAATGCACAAGGGCGTATGGTGTTGTTTAAATTTTCCTGCATAAAAAATAATCTTTTCCATCTAAGGAACTGACCAATATCAAATGAGCGGGATGATAATCAGTATAGCGGTTATTTTTTACACCGTTTTAGACGCTTGCCGTTCATCGTCGATCATAAATTTCAGAAGTTTTGTAAGCACTAACCTTTATTAGCAAGCCCAAACGCAATGGAATTCTGCTAGAGCACGCCCAGACAATTCTGTTAATCCGGATAAATCTAAGCCAAATTGAGCAAAATTATAGTAAAGCGTTTGTTAAGTTCCCATTAATCCGCTAAATTAATAGCCTCTAACATGTTGTTGCAACTCTCTACCCATTTTTACGATGCCTGGCTATCGGGGTAAGTCGTTGTTTGTTTTTCGTTGTGCGCAAAAAAATTTTTAATTTGGAGATTAAATGAATATTCATGAATATCAGGCCAAGCAGTTATTTCGGCAATACGCAGTACCGGTTCCTGAAGGCGATTATGCAACTTCGTCGGAAACGGCTAGACAGGTCGCAGAGTCTTTGCCTGCAGACGGTTGGGTGATTAAAGCGCAAGTACACGCAGGCGCCCGCGGCAAAGCCGGGGGGGTTAAATTCGCCAAAACGCTGGATGAAGTGGCTGAGCATACTGAACAATTGTTGGGAACGCGGCTGGTGACAATTCAAACAACCGCCGAAGGGTTGCCGGTAGAATCGGTAATGGTAGAAAACCTCAATCCGATTAAGGATGAGTTTTACCTCAGCCTATTGGTGGATAGAGAAACTGAAAAACTGATGTTTATCGCTTCCGCAGCGGGCGGCATGGATATTGAAGCGGTTGCCGCCGAAACGCCGGAAAAAATTATTAACCAGGCGGTTCACCCTGCGGCGGGCCTGCAAGGTTTTCAATGCAGAAATGTGGCTAAGGCGTTGGGCTTGCAAGGCGCTCAAGCAAAACAACTGGCACAAGTAATGCGGGGCATGTATCAACTGTTTTTGGAAAAAGACGCCAGCCAAATTGAAATCAATCCATTGGTTGAGACGGAAAACGGCGATATTATCGCCTTGGACGCCAAAATTAATTTTGACGACAATGCGGTTCCCGCCCACCCGGATATTCTGGAAATGCGCGACCAGGGCCAAGAAGATGAAAAAGAGTGCAAGGCGCAGCTTTATGATTTGAACTATGTCACTTTGGATGGCGAAATCGGCTGTATGGTCAACGGCGCAGGGTTAGCGATGGCGACTATGGATTTGGTTAAATTTAAAGGCGGCTCTCCGGCCAACTTTCTCGATGTCGGCGGCGGCACGAATGCGGAAAAAGTGGCGGAAGCTTTTAAACTGATTCTTTCCGATGGCCAAGTAAAAGCGGTATTAGTTAATATTTTCGGCGGTATTGTGCAATGTAATTTGATTGCCGAAGGTATTTTGGCGGCGGTCAAAGAAATCGACTTAACCGTGCCGGTGGTCGTCAGATTGGAAGGCACCAATGCTGAACAAGGTTTGGCTTTACTTGACCAATCCGGATTAGGATTGGCGACTGCCGAAAATTTGAATGAAGCTGCTGAAAAAGTGGTGGCATTGGCTGGAGAACAAGCATGAGCATCCTGATTGATAAAAACACCAAATTAATTTGTCAGGGTTTTACCGGCAAACAAGGGACTTTCCATTCTGAACAAACGCTGGCTTACGGCACTCAATTAGTGGGCGGGGTAACGCCGGGCCGCAGCGGTCAAACGCATTTGGAGCTGCCGGTTTTCGACACGGTTCAGGAAGCAGTCGGTGAAACCGGGGCAACCGCCAGCGTCATCTATGTGCCGCCTTTTTTCGCCGCAGACGCAATTTTAGAAGCGGTAGACGCCGGCATGGAATTGATTGTCTGCATCACCGAAGGAATACCGGTATTACATATGATGCGGGTGAAGGCGGCGATGGCGGAAACTGACGCCTTATTAGTCGGCCCTAATTGTCCCGGCGTGATTACGCCAGGGGAGTGTAAAATCGGCATTATGCCGGGACATATTCATCAGCCCGGTAAAATCGGCATTGTTTCGCGTTCAGGCACCTTAACTTATGAAGCGGTGCATCAAACTACCCTGCAAGGGTTAGGACAAAGCACTTGCGTCGGCATCGGCGGCGACCCGATTCACGGCATGAACTTTATCGATGTCATCTCCCGTTTTCAGGATGATGAACAAACCGAAGGCATTATTATGGTCGGTGAAATCGGCGGCAGCGAGGAAGAAGAAGCGGCTGAATACATTAAACAGCATGTCAGCAAACCTGTGGTCGGTTATATCACCGGCAGAACCGCGCCGCCGGGAAAAAGAATGGGCCATGCCGGGGCAATTGTGACCGGCGGTAAAGGCACTGCGGAAGGCAAGGTCGCAGCTTTGCAGGATGCCGGAGTCGAAGTGGTGGATTCTCCTGCTGATTTAGGCGAAGCAATGATTAAACACTTCTAATACACTTCGTTCTCTAAATAATTAATACTATTCACCTTTGGGGCGCAGGCTTTAGCCTGCATCGTCGGCTACTTATGCAGGCTAAAGCCTGCGCCCCAATTCATCTGTTATTTAAAGTGCTGAATGATTATTGATGAAAGAAATTGTATGGACAGAGTATTTCAGGTACAGAGCGAAACTACGTGGTTTTGATTTGTCAATTATCCAAGAAATAATCCAGTTCAGTGATGAAAGATATTATGATATGGCGACCGGAAGATTGGTGGTTATTGGGAAAGAAGCAAATGTATTGGTAATGATTCCTCATGAAATCGATAAAAAAGATATAATTACACCAATAACAATTCATGCTACGACTCGTCAACAAATTAACCATAGGGTGAGAAGCGGAAGGTTTGAAAATGAATGATTCAAAATTAACGTATTTTGAGGAAGAAGATATTTTACACCTTGTTATTTCAGAAGACCGTGAGTCTGATAGTGTTGAAATCAGTCCTAATATTACGGCGGAAATGAATGAAAAAGGTGAGCTCATCGGTATCGAAATCTTACAGGCAAGTTCTTTTTTAAGAGATTCAATATTGGAAACAACTCAAGCGAAATTATTACAGCTTGGAAACAAAGTAGCGTAATTTATTCTGCATTATCTTCCTTATTTGTATTTTATACACCCTCCATTTTGCTGTTTCCATGTCATTAAAAATTGCTTTAGCCCAAATCAACCCCACGGTCGGGAATATTACTTATAACCGGGATAAAATCATTCAATCCGCCGAATACGCTCGCGATCAATTGGGCGCTGACTTGGTGGTGTTTCCTGAATTAACGATTACCGCCTATCCCCCTGAAGACCTGTTGTTTAGAGCTGATTTTATTAATGAAGCGCAAGCGGCTGTTAATGAAATCCGTAAACGCGTTAGCGGCATTGCGGTCGTGGTTGGGTTCCCCGAATTGCTGGACGGTCGTTTATACAACAGCGCTATCTTGATCAGGAACGGCGAAAAATCAAAAACCTACCGAAAAAAACAACTACCGAATTACGGCGTTTTCGATGAACAGCGGTATTTTTCAGCCTATGACGAACTCTGTTTATTTGAAATCAAGGGACAGCGCGTCGGACTGACTATTTGTGAAGATATATGGCAGAGCGAGCGTATTGCCGAGTATAAGCAAGCCGACGCTGATGTGGTGTTAACCTTGAATGCCTCGCCCTATCATAAGGGAAAAATCAAACAACGCGAACAAGTAGTGGTTTCGCAAGCCGTTGAACATGCTTTGCCTATTGTCTATGTCAACCAATTCGGTGGTCAGGACGAGCTGGTGTTTGACGGCGCATCGTTTGTGGTTAACGGCGAAGGCGATGTTGTTTATCGGGCCGCCGAATTTGAAGAACATATTGATGTGGTTGAATTTGAACAGGGTCAGCCTCAAAAAAGCTTATCTACCCCGCTTTTGGATGAGCTTTCCAGCAGTTATCAAGCGCTAGTTTTGGGCGTTAAAGATTATGTCAGAAAAAATGGTTTTAAAGGCGCGCTGTTAGGGCTTTCCGGTGGTATTGATTCGGCTTTGGTGGCGGCGGTTGCGGTTGATGCATTAGGCTCTGAAAATGTTGAAGTGGTGTTAATGCCCTCTCGTTACACCCAGGATATGAGTAATGAAGATGCTGTTTTGGAAGCCGAAGCGTTAGGCGTTCGCCATCATATTATCGCTATTGAACCGGCGGTGCTGGCTTTCAATGAAATGTTACAAGCTCTTTTTGCTGGCAGCGCAAAAGATACGACTGAAGAAAATATCCAGGCGCGCTCTCGCGGGGTATTGTTAATGGCTTTATCCAATAAACAAGGCAAGCTGCTGTTAACGACGGGCAATAAGAGTGAAATGAGCGTCGGCTATGCGACCTTATACGGCGATATGGCGGGCGGTTTCGCGCCGATTAAGGATGTGCCCAAATTATGGGTTTACCAGTTAGCGCGTTACCGTAACAGCATTTCGCCGGTTATTCCCGAACGGGTTATTACTCGGCCGCCTTCCGCCGAGTTAGCGCCGGATCAAATAGATGAAGATTCTTTGCCGCCTTATGAAATTTTAGATCCGATTTTGGAGAAATATATTGAATTGGATCAATCGGCGGAACAAATTATCGCTGCCGGTTTTAGTCGGGAAGCAGTTGATCGAGCCATCTCTCTCGTCGATAGAAATGAATATAAACGTCGCCAAGCGCCGCCGGGGGTCAGGATTACACCCAGAGCTTTTGGTCGCGACCGCCGCTATCCGATCACATCCGGTTATCGCGGCAACCGCTATTCAAAGTAAAATTCCGGCATTATGATGAACCTATCCCTCTCCCCTGAATTAATCGGTTATATTGCGGCGACCTTAACCACCGCTTCTTTTTTACCGCAAGCGTTAATGACGATTAAAACCCGCAATACCGCTTCTTTATCGTTGGGCATGTACAGCGCTTTTACTTTAGGCGTATTGCTGTGGCTGATTTATGGCTGGCATCTGCAAGACTTGGCCATTATTGCCGCCAATGCAGTGACTTTACTGCTATCGGCGACTATTTTGGCTTTTAAGCTGTATAACACAGTGCTAAATAAAGAATAAGTTATTGAATGCTAAAAGAACGGGTCACGGAATCATCGCTGATGCAATTGCCGTTATAGGCGTTAACAAAAACAAAAAAAGCATCGCCGGGCGATAAGTCTACGCTGATTGAAGTATCCTGTCCCAAGTCCAGGCTGAAAATAGGGCTCATGCTGGGAAAAGGGGCATAAAAGAGTCGATAGCCCTCGGCAAAATCATTGTTCCAAGAAGC
>SPJM01000036.1 GCA_006844585.1 Methylococcaceae bacterium
TGCTTGATGATAAAAACAGCGTTGAAGTCATTTCGGTGATGTCGGTTCCTGAAATTCATAAGATAATAGGCGAGTTATTGCGCTTGAGCGATGCTGCTAACTGGCAAGTCCCAAATCCCTGGCGGCAGGCTCTCGCTTTGCATGAAGAGTCGCAAAAGACGATGCATTAAGTAAAATGTTTAATGCTGAAAGGTGATTTTTTTTATTCGTTTGCTTCTTTTTTATTCATTAGTGAGCTGTTGACAGGGTTTTGATAGTAGACTAAATTCAATAACGATAGTGGTCAAAGAGGGGGCAAAACAATGTTGTGCCCGACCATTGTTCTATTAATGAAATCCTGTTTGGAGGGTGTAAATGAAGATAAAAAAAATAATTAAGCCGGTATTAATCTCTGCGCTTATGGGTGTCGCTTCGACAAATGTATTAGCGCAAGATGTTGTTGATATTTGTCCGAATGCGGAATCTCGCGCTGCTATTCATGACATTTTAGAAGGGTTGTTGAAAGATGCGCAAACGCATGTCGATGGCAACGGCGGCTTTGGTTTTGAAATGTGGGCGACTATCGTCAATAGAGATGGCATTGTTTGCGCGGTTGCTAGTTCGGGAGACGAGCGTGGCG
>SPJM01000360.1 GCA_006844585.1 Methylococcaceae bacterium
AAGCATATTGCCGCAAAGCGTAAAGCGCGGCAATCGCCACATTATTGAATAAACAAAACCCCATTGACCTGCCCGGCTCTGCATGATGGCCCGGCGGACGCACTGCGCAAAATGCATTCTCCGCCGCGCCGGCGATAAGCTGATCAACGGCGTCGCAAACCGCGCTCACTGCTAGTTGTGCGGCCATCGAGGAACCCGGCGATAATTGGGTATCAGCGTCGATAGGCAGTATTTGCCCTTCATCCGGTTTCTGTAGATTTTGCTGAATCAATGCTTGCGTATGATTCAAGAGCAATAATTCCTCAATACGCGGCGAAATTTTCGGCGTTTTTCGGGTCAAACTTGAAAAAGATGCTGATTGTAAAGCGCTATCTATAGCTAATAACCTATCCGGCGATTCGGGATGGGCGTCACCGGTGAGATGATTCAGGAATTTTTCATGATAATAATATAATGTACTCATGTCATCATCCTATAAATTTTATTGCCTGATAACAGTCGAAAATCATGTTCAATACTTTAAAATTTTTCGTTCGCCCTAAACTGACTATGCGTTTCAACTGTTTTCTGATTATAGGGTTAATTTGTTCCGCTTGCATGCCTAAATATTACCCTGCCGGTGAAACAATCACTCAGGCTCGAATGACTAATAATG
>SPJM01000361.1 GCA_006844585.1 Methylococcaceae bacterium
AAAACAATATCAGCCAACACGGTCAGCGATTGAGCGGCAGTATGGCGCACAACCTGCCTTGCAGCGAGTAGAGCGAATTATCGAGAAACAAATTAAGTTATTAGGGAAATTCTAGTTTTTCGTCGTAAGTACCCAAGCACAATTAATTTAACTAAATTTCACGTAGGATTTTTTTTCATATTCAAGGCGCATAAATAGGCGCATAGCCCGCTATGTAACTATTTATGCAACGCTGAAGATGGAAAAAAAGACAAGTGAAATGTTAAATTAATTGTGCTTGGGTGCTTAGATAGGGTCAACAATAAATTTGATAAAGCCCTTCCAGCACTAAAGAATTAGGGCTGATTGTGCCGAGTAGATTGTCATCCTTGTCGATTACCGGGGCTCGCACCAGATTGTAGGTGTCGAAAAGTCTGGAACAAAGTCGGATGTCCATTTCCGGGTTTACCTTGACGACCGGGCAGGTCATGATTTCATAAACATTAACCCGATCCGGGGAACGGTCTTTGGAGAGTACGTCGCGGGCGATATCGGTGGAGGTGATGATGCCGTATTCGTCGTCTTCATGTCTTTTTTTGACGATTAATACCGATGTTTTGTTGTTTTTCATGCTCATTAAGGCTTCGCGTATGGTCGCCGCGCCGTCAATTACGGTAT
>SPJM01000362.1 GCA_006844585.1 Methylococcaceae bacterium
TAGGGATTAAGGTGTTTTGCAAAACATGCTTGAAGAGCACCTGAGTTTCCGTCAAACCCTTTGCCCTAGCCGTGCGCACATAATCTTTTTCCACCTCTTCCAAAAATAAGGTGCGATACCAACGCGCGCCCGAACCGATGCCGGAAAACACCCCGATAATCACCGGCAGGATCATGAATTTAATCGCTGAAAAACCGCTGTCATAACCGGAAATCGGCACCCATTTCAACAATTTGCCGATCAAAAACTGGCCGCCGATAATATAGAATAACGATGAAATCGACATCAACACCACACAGGCGACAATGCTGCTGAATTCCAGGTAGGTATTCCTGAACAACACCATTAGCAGAGCGACTGAAATATTCACCCATAAACCGACAATCAAAGAAGGAACCGCCAAAGCCAGACTTGGCCACATGCGCTGTTTAATATCCGCGCCGATATTGCGACCGCTGTCGGAAATGCCGAAATTAAACCCTAATAAACCAATCGATTTGCGATAAAAAATCGTATCGGTCAATGTTTTAACGCCGCTTTGTTCCCCGTTATATAACATCGGCAAATGATAACCGTGTTGTTGTTTCCAGTTATCAATGGCCTGTTGAGTCACATGCTTTTGGCCTAATTGCATCCGAGCCATATCATCCGGACTGTTAA
>SPJM01000363.1 GCA_006844585.1 Methylococcaceae bacterium
TTCGAAAAACGCGGGGCGTACATGCCAACCAGGTGTTCGCAGCCGTTTCAGCAGCGTTGAAAATTATCAATATTCAATTACATGAGCGTAATCAAAATAATTTGAATAACTTTAATTAACCCAGCCTGCTCACTATAACGCCATACGAACGTAACTTAATAACTTGTCTAAGACAAAGCCAGGTTAAGCAAACGTTCCGCCATTCCATCCCCAAAACTCGCCGGAACAAGAGCTGAATTCAATATAAACCCGGTCCGCATCCACTTGTAAGTCGGCATTGAGCAACTGGGTCACTGCCGCAGATATGGATTTGGCTTGAGTGGATGTCAATCCGATGCTCTTACATTCCAAATATGCCAACGGCGCATCGCTGCCGGCAAACAGCATATCGTGAGCGGATGACAATTCCGCCATCACGTAACGCTCGGGCTTACTGGTTTCCGAGGCCATCAACTTCGACAATTTAGCCAATAATTCCGGCGATTGTTGTTTGTCTAACTCTAAATTGGTTTTTAGCTTTAAGTAAGGCATACTTCCTCCTTTTTTCAGATCAAAAAATACATTACCCTCTCCCCTTACGCACCATCATCCCCTTAGACGGATTGTAACCGACGATGGCGATCGCAATAAAAATAACAAAAGCGACCGAGGTATAAATCAA
>SPJM01000364.1 GCA_006844585.1 Methylococcaceae bacterium
TGATAACTACAACGCCTTCCTGCGAAACTTCAATAATCGCGCGAGATTTAATTTCGGTGGATTGCAAAGCTTTTGTGCGCTCCTCGACTCTGTTTTCCAATTCCTTGCGCGCTCGACGCATAGCTTTAGTCGCCCGTTCGCCGAGAACCAACATCAATGACAATGCAATAACGGTTAATAACACAGTAACCAGAGTGATCGTAACCAGTGATAAACGTAAACTGTAATATCCGGCAAGCGCTTCTTCGACATCAATTTTAATAACAATGCCTAGTTCCAAGGAATAATCCCAAAAGCCGCTGCCCAGCACTCTTACACCGCGATAATCTTGATAACCATCAAAATACCCCACTAATGGACTATGTTCATAAATATTCAAAATATTTTTTTTCTGTCTTAATTGGGTTTCACCGCTATATTGTTTAAGCGTTTCCACCATTCGGGTAAATGCTAGTTTCTCAATAGGTAATTTCGCTTTATGTCCCAATAACAAATTTCCGCCCGGATCTTTTAAATCAAGTCGCCCAGCTTCCAGCTCCCCCTTTTCAAGTAAACCGATTTTATACAAATCATCCCGAAAACGGCTTTCAGAGATCAATTTCCCATCAGCATTGAGCAAATAACTTTCGCCACTGACGCCGATGCGCTGTCCGGTTTTCATAAT
>SPJM01000365.1 GCA_006844585.1 Methylococcaceae bacterium
GATAATGAAGGTAAAAAGGCTGATGATGATTATGCCGCTCGGGTGTATGTGCTTGTATCCGGCGGATTAGCATTTTGGCGGACCAGAGCGGTGAATTACGTCTGGTCTTATAGTCAAAAAAAGGACGTTGTTTGGCCGAATGCCTATGCCGGGAATAATGTTCAAATGTTGGCGCTTCGGGATAGAGGGGATAGCCTTAATCATTGGTATCAAGAAAAACGGAATATCAAAGCGGATTTGGAAAAGCTGTTTGGTGGAGCCATCGACTATGTCGACGCTGTCGCTATAATGACCGACAGCGATAATACAAAAGGTAGGGCGGTTGCTTATTACGGCGATATGTTTTTTAGTGTCGATTAAAAATGGCTCATAATTTTATTTTACTTCTTTAAATCGCCTATTCTGAAACAAGTAATCCAAAATAATTCTGCCGGGTAGCCATTTATTGGGTTTTTCGAGGGCGACGGCAAAAATGAAGTCCTCTTGCTTGCTGACGCGCAATGAGTGGCTGCTCCCTTTATCGGAAAACAGAATGTCCCCGGGTAAGTATCGGACACCTTCATTATCAATAGCCTTGCCTTGCAATACCAACACCCATTCTTTGCCTTGATGCTGATGGGCGGGAAAGATATTGCCCGCTTTGATTTTTACAAATCCGCAAGTCG
>SPJM01000366.1 GCA_006844585.1 Methylococcaceae bacterium
CTTAATGGGAACAGCGAATTCTTTAACACCCCGTCCCCCTTCAAAGTATTCTAGCCATCCTGAAGTATCAACAACATTCACAATCTATCTTCTTCACGAGTGAATGAAGTATCAATACCCTTAAGAAAACCTTCAAGCTCCCCTATATCTCTTTCCGGTATTAGCTCAATTCTATTTTCATATTGAATAACCTGCATTCTTTGCCCCGGCGCTACATCCAACGACTCCCTGATTTCTTTAGGGATAACAACTTGATACTTTGGTGATACTTTAACACTTAACATTGCCAGCGCCCCTATCGATTAACCAAAAATATTACGATACCCTCATCGATATTTGTTGTCAATTGTGAAAACTCAGTAAGCACTGTTGACCATTTTACTATGTCGTACACTTGCTAAATGTCTTTTCCACATCATTTTGACTCAATAGCCCTTCAGCATTAGCTCTATCAATACCTTTTCGTATTTTTTCAACAACATATAAGTGATATTGAATATCGTCCAATGCATATTCAT
>SPJM01000367.1 GCA_006844585.1 Methylococcaceae bacterium
CCGCCTTTGGGTGGTGGATTTTATTGGCGCTGGTTTTACTATGCCTATACGGTTTATACCGGGCTTATAAAAAACTGACCCGCAAAACAGCGGCCAAAGCCGCGCTTAAATTAATTGTGCAAATCCGTGACGATGAAGCGCTCAATGATTTACAACTCGTTGAACAACTTTCCGCGCTGCTACGCCGGATTGTCATCAGTTCACCGCTTTCAGCACAACAAGCCGGGCTGAGCGGCGATGCCTGGCTACGGCATTTAGATCACAGCATGGAAGGGCGACCTTTCAGCGATGGCGTCGGCCGCTGTCTGGCTGACGCCCATTATCGTCGGCAATTGCCGGAAAACATCGACAAGGCGGCATTAATACAACTGTGTGAAGACTGGATAAAAAAACAACCATGATACATCTGCAATGGCCCCTGGTTTTATTGGCGCTTCCCTTGCCAATTCTGTTCAGAATCCTGTTGCCGGCGCATCAGGTAGAACAAGACGCTGCTTTAAAAGTCCCCTTTTTAGAGGATTTCGGCGTTAACAACTCACAAGTCGTTCGCCAGCCACAACA
>SPJM01000368.1 GCA_006844585.1 Methylococcaceae bacterium
CTTGGCGGCCACCGGAAATTCGCATCATCGCGGCGCGGCCGGGGTAATGCTGAATGGCGCTAGCCGTATGCCTTACGATGGCTATCTGGGTGATGATATTGACACCAACGCCTATCTGGATAAAGTGTTGTCTGATTCCAGTAGCGGGGTGGACAAACCGGCTGCCGTGATTGTGGAAACTGTGCAAGGCGAAGGCGGCATCCAGGCGGCTTCTTTTGAATGGCTGCAAAATCTGGAACAAGTCTGCAAAAAGCATGAGGTGTTGCTGATCGTTGATGATATTCAGGCCGGATGTGGTCGCACCGGCACATTTTTTAGTTTTGAAGAAGCAGGTATTCAACCCGACATCGTAACCTTATCAAAATCGTTGGGCGGCTATGGCTTGCCGTTTGCCGTGGTGTTAATCCGGCCGGATCTGGATCAATGGAAACCGGGGGAACACAACGGCACCTTTCGAGGCAATAATTTTGCGTTTGTCACCGCCAAAGCCGCTCTTGATCAGTATTGGTCGGATGACCGCTTCTCCAATGAAATCAAGCGTAAGGGCGAGTATATCTCACAAC
>SPJM01000369.1 GCA_006844585.1 Methylococcaceae bacterium
TTCATCCACGCTACAATCCCGCCTGGTTAAGTTAGTCAGTCATGCGAATCAGCAATCCGCCACTGAAGAAAGAATGGCCTTGGCGATGGGAATTGGCGCACTATTACCAACAGAGCAAGCTTTATCCATTATTCAGGAAAGTCAGGGTCATGAAGCGTTACAACCCTTGATAGTCGCCTTGCAACTGGAAATGGGCGAAAAGGTGCGTAGCGCAGAAGAAATACTGGAAGTTGCTGAAGATGTAAGAAAACGCATGAAAGAAATCAATCAATCATTGCTTGATTATGATGAAAGCTCTGATCACGACTGATAATGCCTTTTTCAGTAATCATTCAGCAAGATAGCAATTCAACAATACCGGGTAGGATCAGCAACCCCTACCCCCTCAAACCCGGCAGCCCTTAACCGGCAGGCATCGCATTGACCACAGGCTCGGCCATCTTTGTCGGCGGCGTAGCAGGAAACAGTATCTTGATAATCCACCCCCAGCGCTAATCCCAGTTTAATAATGTCCGCCTTGCTGAGATTGATCAACGGGGTATGAATTTTGGTGTTCTCGCCT
>SPJM01000037.1 GCA_006844585.1 Methylococcaceae bacterium
ATCCGCGCAGTGGAAAAGAATGCTGCGATTTCCAAGCGCACGCGGGCCATATTCCATTTTTCCGTTGGCAACGGCAACGACATTCTTTTCAGCCAAAAGTTGAGCGATTCGATCTTCAATATTTTCAGCGTATTCATATTGAAGCTGGGGGTAGTTGTTTTCGAGTTTATCCTTAACTTGTTCATTGGTAATATTACTCCCCAAAAGTGCGGTTTGAAATCGCATTGGCGGCTGATCTGTTTTCTGCAGATGAGCGAGATAGGCTGCGCCAACCGAAAGCCCGCCATCTCCCATATTTGGAAAGACAAAAACGTCCTCGACTTTTTGGTGCTCCCGAATCCGTTGATTTAGTTTGACGTTGGCGAAAATACCTCCGGCAAGCGCTATTTTAAATTGATCGTCCGGGATTGAAGAAATAAAAGCGTCAACGACTTTTTCTAGTGTCATTTGAGCCGCAGCGGCAACATCTTGCCGGCTGAATTCCTTTGCAAAACTTTCTAATTTGGGGTTGTTAAAACTTGGAAGATAAAAACCGTGATCATAGCCTCCAATCACTCTTTGCTCGGTTTCGTCAAATCGGATCATGTTGCTGATCATATCTAACGATTGAGGCGAGGAGGAAT
>SPJM01000370.1 GCA_006844585.1 Methylococcaceae bacterium
AAATATGATTGTCGAGATGGAGCTCGGGTTCGTCAAGAATCCACCAACCATCATCTTTTTTGTGGAAAGATTGGAATAATTCAGCGCCCAGGGCTGAGCTGGTGAGAGTGTGTTTTGGAGCAGGGCGGGGCTGAACCTGTAATCGACCGTTAATAATTTCGCCGATTTTATGGGCCGGTAAGGCTAAAATATCTTGATAGTCGGGGAGTTTTAGCGCAGCTTCTGTCATGGTGAGGTCTTTTAGTTTAATGCAGTGATTATGTCCATAGATTGTTTAAATTAAAACAATGCTGTTCAAAAGGCGTGGCGCAAACACGCTCATCATCTTTAAGACTTTGGTTCAGAAACCAACGCGCTTGTTGTAGCTGATAGACTTCCAGAGTTTTAAGCAGCGGGTCAATCAGCCATAAATAGGCGACGCCGAGTTCAGCGTAAATAGGCATTTTTTCACAACGATCAATTTTGGCTGTGCCGGGCGATAAGATTTCACAAATCCAATCCGGCGCAATTTCGAACCAGGCGGTTTCCGGTAACTGCGGCAGTCGCTGTTTGCGCCACCCGGCT
>SPJM01000371.1 GCA_006844585.1 Methylococcaceae bacterium
AAAACCACTGTAATCATTATGCAATAGTTTAATGCCTGCGGTAAATTTCAACTGGTCATCAAAAAAACTCATCTCATCCTGTAAAAACATGGAATATAGATGGGTTTCTCTTTGTCCCGGCTCTACGATAACCCCAAAACTGCTGTCAATATCATCAGCGGAAAAGCGATAATGCAACCCCCAAATCACTTCATTCCAATCATTGAGTTCAAAATTATGGGCAAAATCGACATCCAGATTATGCATGACCTGAGCAATAGCCGAATGCGAACGATAATTATAGTCATAATAAATTTGCGCGCTCGTCTTCGAAGTTGAAGAAAAGTGATGATTCCAACGCGCATGAATATTTCCGCCCCGCACATCTTCATGAGTTCCGGCTTTCCCGCCGAATTGTAACGGCGAAAGGCTATCGGTGCGCACTAATACATCATTGGCGCCGGAATAAAAATCGCCTTGAATGGTAATCGGGTCATCGCTGTCAGTCGCTAAATCCAGTTTGAAGCCGGTTTGCTCATGATGCTTATCATCAAAAGCATCGCCGCCGGACTGTAGCTTAAATTC
>SPJM01000372.1 GCA_006844585.1 Methylococcaceae bacterium
CAACGTTTGATGGAAGAAATGGGCGAATTTTTGAAAGTCGTACCGGCTTCCGAGATGGAAAAATTGCACACTATCGGAGCCTGATGATGAGTGATATATATTTAGATAATAACGCCACCACCCGAGTTGATCCGTTAGTGGTTAAAGAAATGCTGCCGTATTTCACCGAACAATTCGGCAACCCTTCTTCGATTCACAAATTCGCCGACGGCGTAGCGCGGGGAATCAAAAAAGCCCGCAAACAAGTTCAGGAATTGATCGGCGCTGAACACGATTCTGAAATCATTTTCACTTCCTGCGGCACAGAATCAGATTCCACGGCGATTTTATCGGCACTGAAAGCCCAGCCTAATCGTAAAGAAATCATTACCACTTCGGTGGAGCATCCGGCCATTTTAAGCCTCTGCGAATATCTGGAAAAAGACGGCTACACCATACACCGGATGCCGGTGGATAAAGCCGGTCGTCTCAACATTGAAGCCTACCAAAGTATGTTATCGGATAAAGTCGCCATTGTCTCGGTGATGTGGGCCAACAATGAAACCGGCACTATTTTCCCGG
>SPJM01000373.1 GCA_006844585.1 Methylococcaceae bacterium
GACGAATACCGGAGTTAAACAAATCGGTTTCCAGGAAGATTTGACCATCGGTAATAGAAATTACGTTAGTCGGTACGAAAGCGGAAACGTCTCCGCCTTGTGTTTCAATAATCGGCAACGCCGTTAATGAACCGGTTTGACCTTTTACTTTGCCATCAGTCAATTTTTCCACTTCATCAGCATTAATCCGCGCAGCGCGCTCCAATAAGCGCGAGTGAATGTAGAACACATCCCCTGGATATGCTTCACGACCCGGCGGTCTGCGCAACAACAATGAAAGCTGACGATACGCCCAGGCTTGCTTGGTCAAGTCATCATAAATAATCAGCGCGTCTTCGCCTTTATCTCTGAAGAATTCGCCCATTGCGCAACCGGTGTAAGGCGAAACGAATTGCAACGCGGCAGATTCAGAAGCAGAAGCGGAAACGATAATGGTGTGATCCATCGCGCCATGCTCTTCCAGCTTGCGCACCACGTTAGCGATAGATGATCTTTTCTGACCAATCGCCACATAAATACACTTAATGCCGGTGCCCTTTTGGTTGATGATGGCATCAACGG
>SPJM01000374.1 GCA_006844585.1 Methylococcaceae bacterium
TTGAAACCGCCATTGGCGATAATAATGCTTATTTATCGGCGGCGGTGAGCGAAGTGTTTGTCGGGGAAAATGCTGCTCTGGAGTGGTTTAAATTACAAGCGGATTCTGAAAAAGCCTATCATTTTTCCGGAACTTATGTGAAACAGTCCACTTACAGTCGATTTAAGCATCATAACTTTTCGTTTGGCGGCTTATTGGCGCGCAACGATATACACTGTGATATCCAAAAAGCGGCGGAATGCGAACTCAACGGTTTATTTCTGGCGCAAAAACGTCAGCATATCGATAATCACACTCGGATTAATCATTGTGAACCTCATGGCATTAGTCGCGAGCAATATAAAGGCGTCTTGAATCAACGCGCCAGAGGGGTTTTTCAGGGCAGGGTGATAGTCGCCGAAGATGCCCAAAAAACCGATTCGGAAATGAATAATCGTAATTTATTATTGTCCGATGATGCGGAAATTGATACCAAACCTCAATTGGAAATTTATGCCGATGATGTTAAATGCGCGCATGGGGTTACAGTGGGCCAATTGGATGAACAGTCGGTGTTTTATT
>SPJM01000375.1 GCA_006844585.1 Methylococcaceae bacterium
CAATATCAACAAACGGATGCCCACAATTTACACAAGGCGCATACCAAGAATCAACCGGTGTATTATTCCCGCATTGACGACAACGCCCCATACCTTCGACCTCAATAATAGACAACTCGGCGGCTTCCGCCAATGAACCTTGCATCACGACCTTAAACCCGAAACGTAGGGCTTCCGGTTCAACACAGGATAATTGACCGACCTCTAAAACCACTTTTGCAACTTTATGAAACGATTGCTGCTGCGCCTGCGATTCGATTGTTTCCAACAAACCTTCCAGCAAAGAAATTTCATGCATATGATCCAACTGTTTCAAGATAAATTGAGTATTGCCGCCACCGCTCAACATTCGGACAATTAAGCAAACGCTCAACAAGTTCTGCGGCTTGTTGTAAATTATCATTAGCGGCGTCGCTAAGTCCCTCTCCCAACGCAAAGGATTCGCCTTTCACACTGAGTAAAAAACAATCCGGCAAAGATTGCTGCAAAATATCGCAACAAATCGCCATCACAGTTTCGGCGCTCATTGCATGCGTCGTATAACTCTCATCTCGAACGGGTTTCAGTTCACTCAATTCAAATGATCTTGTACAGGTTTCTGAAGCGTCAATAAACAATACCAATTTTCTATCCCGCAAATCCAGAGCATGCTCAATTTGCCATTGAAAATCACACAACAGTTCAACAGTAGCGACATCACAATACTTTGCAATCCAATCCAGTAATAACGGTCCCAGCGCATCGTCGCCGCGGCTTGGATTGCCACAGGCCAACATCAGGATAGATTTAGTCATGTTTCACAACGCCTTATATTAATCAAGATTTGATCCAGTGTTGATTGCCATTGAACAAAACAGCCAGCATGAAAACATAAATGGCAAATATTTTTTATTACCATTAAAATAATTATGCCACAATCAATTGACATAGCGCTTATTATGAACCATATGTTAACAATCGGGAAATCCGGTCGCTTGGTAATACCCATTCAATACCGCAAAGCACTTGGCCTTAACGAAGGTGAAGGCGTGATGGTGTCATTAAAAGAGGGTCACATTGAAATTTCACCCATCAAAGAATCGGTCAAAAAAGCCCAGCAAAAAGTTCAAAAGTATCTTAATC
>SPJM01000376.1 GCA_006844585.1 Methylococcaceae bacterium
GTGAGCGGGCCGTGACTCACGGTAATATTCTATTGGAAGCTATTCCCATTGGCGGATTTCGTTTATTGGACAAGGGCGAAGCCGATGACAAGATCATTGCCGTTATGAAAGGGGATGAGTTTCATGAACAATGGAACGATATTAGCGATTGCCCTGACTCTTATGTTAATCGCTTAAAGCATTATTTTTTGACTTATAAAAACCTGCCCGGCGAAGAAAGCAGTTGTATCATTACTAATGTTTACGGTCGCCAGGAAGCACATGAAGTCATCCAACGCGCAATCGCCGATTATCAAGAATTTGTTGGTAGCAGTGAGCTATTTGAAGAAATTTGGCATCAAAAAAAAGACAATGAGGCATTAATGGCTTAGGACTGAGGATGAAATAAAACCCGAAACTAGCGTAGGATTTTTTTTCAGTTTCAACGACTGCAGGGATGCAGGAGGTAGAGCAATGCAGGGAGCAATTGCCGAGGCGTGGAAATAGGCGCATAGCAAGCTATGTAACTATTTTCACAACGCAGAAACTGGACAAAAAGACAAGTTAGTTTCGGGTTTTATAAAATTCTCAGTCCTTAATATTCGATTGCATTGATATAGTAGCGCGTGGTTTGCATATTGTTTTTTATAATGACTTCATCGTCAATTTGTTTTTTGAGCAACGCTTTGGCTAAAGGCGAATCTAAACTGATATACCCTTTGTCCCCGTCTATTTCATCCGCGCCGACTATTCTGTAAGTGACTTCTTCGCCGTCTTCCTTTTCCAAGGTTACCCAGGCGGCAAAGAAAACTTGTTGACTATTGCCGGGTTTGTCTCTTACGACTTTTAAGTTGGGCAAACGTTTCTGTAAATAATGAATGCGGCGGTCTATGCCGCGCAATTCTTTTTTGCGGTAGATATATTCAGCATTTTCAGAACGGTCGCCTTCTGCGGCTGCGGCGGCCAATGCGGCGGTCACGTCTTTACGTCTTTCCCAAAGTTGTTTTAATTCTGTTTCTAAGGTCTGATAACCTTGTACGGTAATATAAGGGGAAGATTTTGGTTTAGGTGGTTTCCAACGCGACATAAAAATAATAACTGATTAATAATCTGTAAAGTAATATAAT
>SPJM01000038.1 GCA_006844585.1 Methylococcaceae bacterium
CTTGCCGCTTTGGCGGTTCCAGGTATGCTTAGCGCTGTGCCGACGCTGATGGCGCCTATGCCTGCTTTATTAATAAAATCTCGCCTTTTCATATTTCCTCAATTATTGTTCTCAGTTTTGGGAAGGTAGTCTGCTTATTATACTTGGGTACTTACTTATCATAATTAAAATCGTAAGATTGTCGTTTCACCCAGATTCCGATTTTAAATTCATAAGCAATTGAAATGCATGTAAAAATAAATATTATGGCGCTACATGGCAAGTTTTGGTTTGAATTTTACTCCTTATTTTTCAATTTGTTATGCAGAATGTTAAATATTGATCACTATTTTCGAAGGCTGGGTTAAGTTATTGAAAATAAGAATAAGGCTTCTCAATAAAGAATGATATCTTGAATTACATCGGTATTGCTGTGGACTAATTCCCTACTAATTTGATATAGTGGAGTAATTTTTTTGAGTGTCTTGAAAAAGAATTCGGGGCGCATTTTTTAGCTTTTCACATTCCACCGGAGAACAATTTATGGCAATTAAAGTTGCAATTAATGGTTATGGTCGCATCGGACGTAATATCGTACGCGCTTTATATGAAAATGGACGTACAGACGAAGTTGAAATTGTAG
>SPJM01000039.1 GCA_006844585.1 Methylococcaceae bacterium
TTGAGCAAGCGGCAAACGAATATCCGCCGTTAGGTTTTGCGTTGGCTCATATCCATAGTATTTATATTTTGGCGGAGACTAAAAACGGCGCGGTATTGGTGGATGCGCACGCGGCTCACGAACGGATAACTTATGAACGCATGAAGGAACAATATCACTCGGGAAAAGTGATGATGCAGCCCTTGTTGCTGCCGTTGAAGATAGTTGTCAGTGAAAATGAAGCGGAATTAGTTGAGCAGGAGCAGGTTTTTTTTGAACAATTAGGTTTTGAATTAACTCGTTCAGGTCCGGAGACTGTTATTCTGCGCGCGACGCCAGCTTTGTTGACGAGAGAAGATATGGATAGCCTGGTCAAGGACTTACTAGCAGATCTATTGGAAAATGGAATGACTTCGCGAGTGCAAGAAAAAAGCAATGAAATTCTTGCTACAATGGCTTGTCATAGCGCAGTGAGAGCAAAGAGAAAGCTGACTATTCATGAAATGAACGCGTTGCTCCGCGATATGGAAAAAACCGAGCGCATCGGCCAATGTAATCATGGGCGGCCGACTTGGGTGGAATTGTCCCACCAGGATTTGGATAATTTTTTTATGCGCGGGCGGTAATGACAGATCAAAATTTACC
>SPJM01000004.1 GCA_006844585.1 Methylococcaceae bacterium
AACCCTCAACGCCGCCAGCTCTATCATTAACCTTGATATATGCTAAACCTTTAGCGCCGTATATGCTTACGAATTTTGTTAAAGCGTCAATTTCTTTACGGCTTAAATCAGCGCCGCCCGGCACTCGTAAAGCAACTACTCTGCCATTTGAATCGTTTGCAGGACCGGAAAAGACTTTGAAATCCACATCCTTCATATCATCGGCAATATCCACCAATTCCAACGGAATTCTTAAATCCGGTCTGTCGGAACCATAGCGATTCATCGCCTCCTGATAGCTCATTACCGGAAAATTTTCATCCAGATCGACATTGATAATCTTAGAGAACAAACCGCGAATCATATCTTCCATAATCGCCATGATCTGGCCTTCAGTCATGAAAGAAGTCTCGATATCCAATTGCGTAAATTCCGGCTGTCTATCCGCTCTCAAATCTTCATCTCGAAAACAGCGAACGACTTGGTAATAGCGATCCATCCCGGACACCATCAACAATTGCTTATACAATTGCGGCGACTGCGGCAACGCGAAAAAAGCATTGTCATGGGTGCGGCTAGGCACGATATAATCTCGCGCGCCTTCCGGCGTCGCTTTAGTCAAATAAGGCGTTTCGATCTCAAAGAACTCATGGTCATCAAGAAAATTACGCAAGTAACGCGTCACATCCCGTCGCAAACGCATTTTTTGCTGCATTTCAGTTCGCCGCAAATCAATGTAGCGATAGCGCAGACGCGTTTCTTCATTAACTTCGATGTCACTTTCCAGAGGAAACGGCGGAGTTTCCGACTCGTTCAATACTTCAATATGCTTAATCAGAACTTCTATCTCGCCCGTGCTCATGTTTTCGTTAATAGTGCCTTCCGGACGATTTCTGACCTTACCTTCCACTCTTAAAACATATTCACTGCGCACGCTTTCGGCAATTTGGAAGGTTTCCGGGGTATCCGGATCAAACACTACCTGCACCAGCCCTGTTCGATCTCTCAAATCGATGAAAATCACAC
>SPJM01000040.1 GCA_006844585.1 Methylococcaceae bacterium
CGGGCTTTTGGGCGTTCGCGCCGAAAAGCCGCGGCATGTCTACAGAAAATTTCGCCAGCACCAAAGCCAACCCTTTATTGCGGATGCCCTCCCCGGCTATTCGCGTGGAACAAGGCGATAAAGTCACGATCACTTTGGAAAATTCACATTATTTCCCACACAGCATTCATTTACACGGCGTAGACCATCCCTATTTAAAACAGAACGGCGAAGGCAATGACGGCGTGCCCACCACCAGCAACAAGCTGACTTTACCCGGTCAGCAATTCGCCTATGAGATTCAGCCCCGGCAAGCGGGCACCATGATTTATCACTGCCATGTGCAAGCTCACACCCATATTTTAATGGGTTTGATCGGTATGTTTATCGTCGAAGAAAACCGCCCCAATAATACATTGCAAACCTTTAACATCGGCAATGGCTTAGTTCGTCATTCATCGGTTGCAGTCAAAGAAAAATACAGCCAGGAATACGATATGCAATATCAAGACCTGGACCGGGAGATGCATAATCTGATCCAACTAGGCAATGATTCCAGACTGCTGGCCAAAGCCATGAACCGCGATTACAACATTACTGAGCGCACCCCGGATTATTTTATTCTGAACGGCCGATCTTTACCTT
>SPJM01000041.1 GCA_006844585.1 Methylococcaceae bacterium
GGCGAAACGACACATTTCCTTCCTCATTAATCGGCCATTCTATGCCTTGCGGCCTGAGCGCATGCGCGGCTCTAAGCACATCGATTAAATCCCAACGGGAGTTTTGATTTTGCCATTCACGAGCATAAGGATCATAAAAATTTCGGTATAACAAATTGCGCGTGACTTCATCATCAAAACGTATGCTGTTATAGCCTACTCCGCAGGTGCCGGGATGTGATAATTGCTGATGAATCAAACGGGCAAATTCGGCCTCGCAAACGCCCTTTGCAGCGGCGGTTTGCGGCGTTATGCCGGTAATGATGCAGGCCTCGGGGTGAGGCAGACAATCGTCAGAAGGTCGGCAATAGAATGTGACCGGCTCTTCAATAATATTAAATTGGCGATCCGTGCGAATACCGGCAAACTGACTGGGTTTATCAGTTTGCGGATTCGTACCGAAGGTTTCGTAATCATGCCAGAAAAAAGTTGTTTCCGACATCGTCAATTATTTGATTGCCGTTAATGCTCT
>SPJM01000042.1 GCA_006844585.1 Methylococcaceae bacterium
AGGTCAATAATTCCATGACATAACGATCACCGACCTTGGCCCTTAACAACTCAATGTTTTCTCTTTTTAAGGCGTGTTCCATGCCTAAATTAGACATTAAAGTGCCCACTACCGGTCCGCTTAAAGCAGACGATTTTTGACGAGACATAGCGATGATGTATATCAACTCGTCGCCATCAACGACTTCGCCCTTGTGATCAACCATAATCACTCTGTCGCCGTCGCCATCCAAGGCAATACCCAAATCCGCCTGGCATTGCAATACTTTTTCCGCCAAATACTGCGGTTTGGTGGCGCCGCAGTTTTCATTAATATTCAGTCCGTCCGGCTCATTGCCCATTGCTATCACTTCTGCGCCGATTTCGGCAAAAACATGCGGCGCAATATGATAAGTCGCCCCGTGCGCGGAGTCGACGACAACCTTCAAGCCTTTAAAATCTAAACGCGTCGGTATCGTACTTTTGCAGAATTCAATATAACGTCCATCTGCATCGCCGATTCGCTTCACCTTAC
>SPJM01000043.1 GCA_006844585.1 Methylococcaceae bacterium
CTCGCGGCACCCAGGAGCCTTATCGGATGTTTACCAGCCGGGCGGAATACCGTTTATTACTGCGCGAAGATAATGCCGATTTGCGGCTTACCGAACAAGGCCGCGCTTTAGCTTTGGTGGATGATGATCGTTGGCGACAATTTCAGGAAAAACGGGAAGGCATCGCCCAATTACAACAACAATTATCCGCTAAATGGGTGCGCACAGGCACTGAGCAAGCCGATGAGGTTGAACGGATTTGGGGTAAAAAAATGCACAAAGAAGCCAGCTTGATGGATTTATTGCGCCGCCCGGAAGTCGATGTCGATAATTTAATCGCTTTTTCAGAACTGGAAAATATTCCTCAACAAGTCGCTGAACAAGTGGCGATTCAAGCCAAATACGCCGGTTACATAGATCGCCAGCAAACTGAAATTAACCGCAGTAAACGTTATGATCATTTGCGCTTGCCGGAAAATGTCGATTACAGCCTTGTTTCAGGGCTTTCTAATGAAGTCAGTGAAAAGCTGAAAG
>SPJM01000044.1 GCA_006844585.1 Methylococcaceae bacterium
GCAGTTCATGGCTCATAATCGATAAAAATTCATTTTTCGCCTTGGATGCTTTTATTGCTTTATCTTTTTCCAGTTCATACCAACGGGTGCGTTCAACCACCTTGTCCTCTAGCAGATTAATGAATTGTCGAGCATTTTCAGCAAGTTCACGAATTTCTTGCGGGCCGGAGTTATGCTGAAATTGGAATTGACTATTGTGCTGTTGAGCCTTGGAAACAGCCGCAGTCAATTTTTGAATCGGATTAACTAAATGAAATGACAGCAACCACCATTGGCCGCCGACTAAAGTAAGAAAGATGAATCCATAACCGATTGATAACAAAATAATATTGCTACGTTGCTGTTCATAGTGTTGAATATTATTTTTGACTTTTTCCTTAATTATCGAAGTAATGCTTTGCAGTTTTGTTAATAATTGTTTTGAATGTTCGTCAAATTGGTTGATTATGCTAGCGGGCAAATCAACGCCGTCTAAGATAGAATCTAAGGGCGATGCCGATTGAAATAGGATTTGATTGATCAAAGTAAACTCGTTTTGAACTGATTCTGCTAGCTCTTCCGCCGCAATCAAGTTAGCCAAATCTGTTAAGTTTTTTGCCTGACGTTTGG
>SPJM01000045.1 GCA_006844585.1 Methylococcaceae bacterium
GCAAACTGGCATCAATAAGTTGCACCTTGCCTTTGCGTGCTTCTGGCTTGTTGTTGTTCAACAGCCAAATATAGGTGGTGATTCCGGTGTTGTAGAACAGGTTATTGGGTAACTGCACGATGGCATCAAGCCTATCGTTTTCGATGATAAAACGGCGGATATTGCTCTCACCGCCCCCCGCATCCCCCGTAAACAAGCTGGAGCCGTTATGAACAGACGCAATGCGACTACCCTGCGCGCTGTTAGCCGGGTCTTTCATTTTGCTGACCATTTCCATGAGGAACAGAAGCTGCCCATCACTAGAGCGGGGCGAGGCATCGACGGTTTCTTTATTACCCCAGTAATCGGCTAGCTCGACTTTGAAGCGAGGGTCAATGACTTCACCGCCGTCTTTGATGTTTTTCTGTTCTGAAGCCCAGCTTTTACCGTATGGCGGGTTTGACAGCATAAAGTCAAAACGATCAGAGGCAAATTCATCGGTTGAGAGCGTGGAGCCGACTTTGATATTTT
>SPJM01000046.1 GCA_006844585.1 Methylococcaceae bacterium
ATTCAGTTTTTCAGGAAAACAGTCTGAATTCCCCCGATTCAGGGGAATATTTGAATGAATTGGGGGAGATTTCCCCTTTTTTTAAAATGACTAGGGGAGCACCAAAGCCACGTCAGTCAAGGGGTTGATGGCTATCTCCCCCAATTCCCCTAGTTTTAACAGGTAGGGGTAGCTAAAAAAATATTTTTTAGCAATTGGTGGATTAGTCTATTTGGGGTTGTCAATTGGACTAATGAAGGGATTGTTTGCTCAAGTTCGGTTCGATGCTGACGCGGCGCAAGTTGGGCATTCAGTCGCTGACGGCTTGAACCGCACTGTTGGCGCCACGGCAGCGGCTCGACCCGTCGCGGGCGACCACACCGCCATGACCGTCGACCGCGATGTGCTGGCCTGATGTTTGGGTCCTTCTTAGCACTCGACGCCAAGCGGGTAATTCGGACCGCGTAAATTTTGAATTTTTGGATTTTTTTTTGGGTGATTTCGTTTCGTTTTTAATGTAGGGATTTGCTTAGGGGGTTGTATTGTGAAAACTGATCATGAAACCAATGTGTTATCAATGAAAGATAAGCGGCATCTGTTTCTTAACAACATCGCTTATGCAATCCATCGAACCCTGTGGCCCGATAAGGCATGGCAAGACGAAAAAAACAAACAACGGCTTATCAAGGCCCTGGTAGCGGTTCATAATCAACCGCCGTCACTGGTTGGCGTAACCATCGACGATTGGAAGGAAAAGTAATGCGGAAAGAGTTGCTAGAGATTGAAGAACAGCTTGCCAGTAAAGGGCAATTACGGAAGCCGCAAAAAGATTTTTTACGCGATGCGATAATCCGTTACAAAGACGGCGAAAATTTGGAACAGGCATTTAATAATGCCCAAATGCCGGAATCAGGTCGGGGCAAACAATCGATAGCTTATCGATCTGCGAAAAAAGCGCGGGATGCACGGTTGAGGGAGGCGTTTGAATTACTTGATGGGACTGATTGGCGGCGCTGCTATGCTTTAGCTTCGTTGGTTTACGAGATACAAGCAAAATTGAAAGACGGGGCGTTCCCACTTGAATCCAAACTTGAGCGATTGATTGTCCGCGCGATCAAAACCGGCGTTAAAGTGCCTATTGATGCAAAACGAATTTATGCGGCTATTTTCCCGGATTAAATATATTTAATTTGGCCTATCTAGAAAAAATCGGTTCTCTATAATGCGCTGGAACAACAGAAATAGGTCAGTTTTATGAAAAAATTTAACATCGAAAAATGGGAAGCGATGCAAAAGCGCAAAGGTGATTTGCATCAAGTTTACCGCCAAGCGGACGATGATTATCAGCATGAACATGATGAATATATCCGTAAATACCAACATTTTGCAGAATCTTATCAGGAATGGCATACGGCGTTGGAGGTGATTGAGCGCGACGCCAAAAACCTTTCATCCTCTGAAATTGATAAGAAAATACAGCGCATCGTTAGCGACTCGTCTGGCATCAATGAAGAATTCAATGTAACCGAGGGTTTTACTGGCAAGCATGCGTTAACCGTTCTGTATAAACGCATGCGTGAG
>SPJM01000047.1 GCA_006844585.1 Methylococcaceae bacterium
ATCTAAGGGTAAATCCGCCGGAATGTCGAAATCAATTTGATGACCGACGACATGCGCATTTTTTTCCGAGTGGCAATCGGTGCATAAGCTTATACCGTCTTTTTTGAATTGCGATAAATCCGGCAAGCGATATTGACTATTTTGCGGCAAGGCGGTAGGTTGAGCCAAATGACAGGCGGTACAGTCATCCTTAATTTGTTGGGGTTGATGGGTATTTTCGTCAGCTGAACAGTGAAACACGAAAGTGTGCTGAATCAATATACCGATAAACAACCATTTACTAGAATTGAGTTGCATCATAACCTTAAAAAGCGACCACAATTTGCGCCGTGCCGATTTCATCTTCTATTTCTAAAATTGTATTTTCCCCGCTCAAACTATCGCTATATTCAAATTTAATTTGCAGATAATCATTGAACAGATAATTAAAGCCGATGCTGATGCGTTCAATGTCGCTAATGGCATAGGTCTGAGTATCATCTTCGCTATCGACGATAACGGCGGATTGAGGATTCCAATGATCAAATCTGAAATAAAAATGCAGCGGGAAGGTGGTCAATGGCTCTAAATCATTGACTAAGGTTAAATGATAAGCGAAGCCATTGTTTTCGCCATAGTTGATATTATTTCCATCAATTATATCTTGGTGAGAATCCAGCCATAATACCTCCGCCATAATTTGCAATATGCCATACTGAAAACTTAAATCACCGGCGTAAACGGAATTTCTGACCCGGCTTTGTCCATCCAGGTCGGTAATATGTGAAAAACCAAACTCCAAAATATTATGATTATCGTGACGATGGAGTTGGAATTGATTTCTGCCTAAATTCAAACCGATGCGTCCGCCTATGCTCATGCCTTCATCTTCAAATACAGAATTGGTCCAAAATAACGCATAATTCAATATATTTTCAGTCCCATATAAACGGACTCCGTCGCCGTTAAAACCGCCGTTTTGAATTAATTCGGTAGTGAGCGGGGCGCTGAAGGTGACTCTATCGGGTGCGGCAAAGTATTGATAATCTATCGCAAAGGGTAAATCGAAACGACCGGCTTGCAGGTGAAACCCAGGGTTATCGAAAATTCTACCGCGCGGCGGAATGTGTTGATCAAACATGTGAAAATCAATAAAAGCTGTGCCGATTTCCGCGGTATCGCCATCCCATACTAATGCTGCGCCGGCGGCGAAGTGTTCGTCGTATGCATATTCCAGCCCTACTTCTACAGCGCCTAATGTGAAGGTCTGTTCCCGTTTATTGTTGGTTTGTCCGCTGAAATCAAAAAAACCGCTGATTTCAAGGCCTTGTTCAGAGGCTTGTGTCTTTAATTCTTGGACTTGTTGTTGAAGGTCGGATATTAAGCTTTGTTCAGTGTTTTCCAGCGAATGATGAGCGTCCTCATGTTTTGATGTCTGAACTGATTTTATTTCTTGTCGCTGCGCCGTTTGCAGATTTAATTGTTTTTCTAGCTGTTGAATTCTCGCTTCCAGCGATTTGATCTTTTGCTCTTTTTGTTGCAGCATTTCAGCAACAATTTTGCGTATTGTTTGTTCTGATGTCTT
>SPJM01000048.1 GCA_006844585.1 Methylococcaceae bacterium
CTGCATATCCGATGCGGTTTCATTGAATAAGCGGCGAGTCTGGTAATTTTCAAGGTCGCCGATATGGGCGCTGAGTATGGCATGATGGCCATGACTAAAAGCAATGGTGTTGTGTAAATGAGCGCCTACCGCCAAGGTATCCGGAATGGCCGTTTTTAATTTTACCGGCAATGGCGCAAAACCGCGCGCCCGGCGCAGTATAGTGGGCTTATCGGCGATGACGCGCAGCAATGAGTCATCCAGTGGGCGTAGAATGTCGCGATTGTGGTCGAGTATGAAATCAGCCACCGCCGATAATTGTTGCTCAACCTGCTGACGGCTGATACAAATCGGTTCATTGTGCATATTAGCGCTGGTGGCGACCACCGGCGAGCCGAATTCTTGCAGCAGTAAATGATGCAGTGGGGTATAAGCCAACATTACCCCAAGCAACTTTGAATCCGGAGCGACGGCTTCAGCAATTAAAGATGAATCCGAGCGCGTTAATAAAACGATAGCCGCACCGAGCGACGTGAGGGCGGTTTGTTCAATCGGGTTTATGCGGCAGAATTTGCCTGCGCTTTCAATGTCAGCAGTCATTAAGGCGAAGGGTTTATGTAGCCGGTTTTTTCGCGCTCGTAACAATTGCACCGCTTGCTGATTGTGGGCATCAACCCATAATTGAAAACCGCCGATGCTTTTTACCGCGATAATTTTCCCCTCCCGTAAAAATTGGATTGTTTGTTGTAAGCTTGTTTCGCCTTGTTGCAAGCATTGCCCGTTGATATTAAATAAACTGAGTTCAGGGCCGCAGCGTGGACAGGCGATGGTTTGCGCATGGTAGCGTCTGTTCTCGGGGTCATGGAAGTCGCGTTCACATTGCGGGCAGAGTTTAAATTCAGCCATGCTGGTGCGCTCCCGGTCATAGGGTAAGGCCGTCATGATGCTGTAACGCGGGCCGCAGTCGCAGCAACTGGTGAACGGGTAGCGATAAAAGCGGCTTTCCGGGTTGAAAACATCGTCAATACATTGAGGGCAGGCGGCAATATCCGGCAATACCCAGGGCGAATTGTTTTCCCCTTGTTCACTTGCTTTAATTTGGAAATGCCGCAAACCTGTCGCTGGATGTTGTCGGCAATGCAAGGTGTCAATACGCGCCAACGGCGGTAAGTTAATCTGCAAAGCCTTGAGAAACTGTTGCTGTAGCGTCGGGTCGCCCTCAACGACAATATTTAAGCCTTCAGGCGTATTCGCAACCCAACCGCCTTGCCGATATTGTTTGGCGAGGCGAGCAACGAATGGGCGCATACCAACGCCTTGCATCAAGCCTTCTAGCGTGATTAATGTTTGTTTGATGACGATGTGGAAAACCTATTGAATAAATGCTTGGATATGTCTATTATCACAGTAAGAGTATGGACTTAGTAGCCTTAGGAATGAGAATTAAACGCTTCCTAAAAATTCATTACAGTCTTTAGCGAGCAAGGATATGCAAACAAAGCAAACGCTTACATTGTTGATTGATC
>SPJM01000049.1 GCA_006844585.1 Methylococcaceae bacterium
TAGGATGAGTCGTGGGGTTTATTTATCATTGAGGGGCGATCTAGGCAATCGCCTAATACCCGCAAATCGTCAAATCCAAACCTTCCGGGACTTCTTCCAAGCGGTAAATAGCGCTCTGGCTTTGACCATTTTCATGAAGTTCAAAAACGCGATAGCCGGGCGGCAGGGGATCCAGGGCAAAGTCTTTGCTTTTCGGTTTGAATTGGAAGCAGGTGGCGGGGGAGCCGTAAACTAGTGCGTTAGAAATTTTTCCTTGATATTCCTGATGAATGTGGCCGGTGGTGATGATTTTTACTTGCGGGTGGGCGGCGATAAGGTCGATAAATTGTTGACTGTTGCCGATTGTCATGGTGTCCAGCCATTCGCTGCCGGTGTTGATGAAGTTGTGATGTAAGGCGATTAAAACAGGTTGTTTTGCATCCTGTTGCAGGCGTTTCGATAAGGCTTGCAATTCGGTTTCGGCTAAATAACCTTTGGGGCTGCCGACAATTTGGCTGTTTAAACAAATGATGCGCCAGTTGCCCAGGGTTGTGTGTTTGGCGCAGCTCATACTTTGAGTTGAAAAAATCGATTGCATTAAGCGCCAGTCGTCATGATTACCGGGTAAGTATAAGCATGGAGTGGCGGTTTTGTATAAAATGTCGTAAATGCGTTGGTAGCTGTTTTTTCCCGGAAATTGCGTTAAGTCGCCGGTAATCAGAATGAGATC
>SPJM01000005.1 GCA_006844585.1 Methylococcaceae bacterium
TGAAGCCAATAATCTTGAGTCGGCTTTAGATCTTGCAACACAATGCGAAATTTACCTGGAAAATGCGGAAGCGCTGGAATTAAGCGGCCTGCAAGACATTCTGTATTTAATGCTCGAAGCTGTAGCGGATCCGCAGCACAGCGACTCTGAGCAAGTCACAGCAGCTATCGATTCTACCCTGCAACAATACTTGCCGCCACACAACAACCCCGAATCCATTCCTATTTTATTGGATTTGCTAAACCAATTGCTAGCGGAAAACAGCCTTGAAGCCGATGACCGCGCTTTATTGGAACAAGCGTTGAGGGAAGAACTAAACAATAGTGAAGACAGCTCTCCAAGCGCGCACACCAATTTACCAAAAGCCCAAGCCACAAAATGGCGTGAATTTAGCCCTGACCTGTCCTTGGCTCCGGATTCATTAAAGGACTATATCAGCCTATTAAGCCAATCCTACCAACCTTTAAAGCAGTCCTTACAACAAACGGTTGAGGCCCTGGAAACGGAAAACCCAACCCAACTGAACCACTGCCAGGAGACCTTGCTCGAACGCTTAGAACGATTCGCACTGATCAGCCAAACCGCCGAGTTCTTTGGTTTACATCTGACCTTAAACCACTTGCAACAAAACATAAATCACCTCTCCCTGCTCTCAACCGCTCAATACAGCGACCTCGCCGAATTGTTAAGTCAATGGCACTTCGCCCTGCAACATTATTTTCAATCGCCGACGGACAACAAGGTCATCAACGAACTGA
>SPJM01000050.1 GCA_006844585.1 Methylococcaceae bacterium
AAATACGCTACGGGATCACCACTATGTTGATTAAAGATAGCCGCCCAAACTGGTTTTCAATGAAAGTTTCAGCCTTCTTGGATAACAAAATTCTGAGCGCTTTGACGCTGCTACTTGTTTTCTGTGCTCTTGATGTCATCATTATCAACCTCACATTACTTTACCATGCAGCCTATCAAAGCGAATTTATCAGCCTACAACTGATAAAAAAATTATTTCTGAGTCGCAGCCTGGCGATACTGAGCATTATTTTGATGCTTAGCTTCATCGTCGCATATCGTAAAAAGCTATTCTGCACATGGGCGTCCATTGAAAACGGCTTACAGATCCGCCCGTTTATTTTGCTTTGCGTATTTATCTTAGCCTGGCGCTTTCTAAGCTACGACTACAATTTATATTTCGACCAATCACATTACTTTGACAGAAGCCTTTTACTATTATTTGCGCTACTTGTTTACTGGCGCCCCCTTTTTCTGCCGCTCTTTTTGCTCCTGCTGGCCGCTATAATCTGGCAATTTGCAATCCCACTGGGCGGTTATTCATGGGCGCAACAAAACATGCCGATCAGATTACTGACCTTATTCGTAGGTGCCTGGTTATTAAGGACCATCAGTAACCGGGAATGGACTTATGAATGGCTGTTTTTAAGCTGCTGCCTGGTAGCGACGCACTATTGGTCGCCCGGTTTGCAGAAACTGAAGCTTGCCTGGATAAACCATGCAAGCGTCCATAATTTGTTACCCAATACCTATAGTAACGGCTGGTTAAGCTTTCTATCGGTTGACCAAATGGAGCAAGCGACAAGCCTTTTAACGACACTCAACCCATTGATTGTTGCCACAACATTATTTATTCAATTAGGCGTCGTTCTGTGTCTTTGGAAACGCTGGCTTTTTATCTCTTTTTTAAGCCTGTTTTTATGTTTTCACTTAGGTATTCTGTTGGTTTCGGGTATTTTCTTCTGGCAATGGATAATGCTTGAAATCGGCCTTTCCTGGCTACTGACCCGAACATGGTTTATAAAAAATTATGTTTTTTTTAACACCCCGCTTTTCTTACTCTCCATCGTATTAATTTTAACCGCTTCTTTTTGGGCCAAACCGGTTCCTTTAGCCTGGTATGACGCCAACGCGGCCTATACTTATAAGTTTGAAGCCATTACCGGGAATCAACACAAACATGAATTATCCCCTCGCTTCTTCTCGCCTTATAGTTATCAATTTTCGCTGGGTAAATTCGGATATTTGGTTAACCGGCCGTTACTTGGCATAGTCTGGGGCTCCACTCAAAATAAAGCTGTCATTAACGGTTTGAAACAGGTAAGCAACCTTTCCGAACTTTCCGCTTTGGAACGTAAAATCGGCACAGTCAAATACAATGCCAAAAAAGCCGCCCGCTTTGATCAATTCATTCAACAATATATCTCGAATTTAAATCAACACAAACGTCCGCGCCTCTTTCCTTTCAGTTTACTTCC
>SPJM01000051.1 GCA_006844585.1 Methylococcaceae bacterium
CTTCGATTTTGAATTTATGCACAACACAGTATTGAATAAATACCATTGCACAATCAACACTGTGCTATTGAGTAGGTTTCGAAAGCTGGGTTAAGAAACTGACTTTACTTAACAGCCCAGAGGAAAACACCATGAAAACTTTAACTACAGCAACCATCATTTTAGCCGCTGCTTTCGCAACTTCAGCACATGCTCAATCAACCGTCAAAAAATCAGTTTTGGTTAACCAATCGGTGAATAAAGCCAACGCGACAATCGCTAAAGGCAAACACAATCTAGCCAGCACCGGTTCGATCAACCTGAAAGACGCCAAAGTGAAAAAATCCGTGATCGTTAACCAATCGGTGAACAAAGGCAACAACACCATGGCCTTCGGTAAGAAAAACATTGCGACAACAGGTTCAGTAGCAGTGCGCGATTCAAAAATCAAAAAATCAGTCGTCGTCAACCAATCCGTTAACAAACGCAATACAACCGTGGCTAAAGGTTATAAAAATACAGCGGCAACCGGTTCAATTACGGTTGAATAAAGCGACGCTTTGAGCAAGATTTGTTCTACTACTCTACTCCCTTTATAGGCGGACTGTTGTCCGCCTTTTTTGCCTATTTAAAAATGCTTAGCGCATATTGTGCTTCTAACGCTCACCATTTTGAGGCGTTAGGATTCCTTACTTGCACATCATCTGTGCAAAC
>SPJM01000052.1 GCA_006844585.1 Methylococcaceae bacterium
TATCATCATTTTTTACCCGTTGATAAATTTCTTCCACCGATAGCGTTAAGTCGATTGAGTTCAGATAAACTTTATCGCCTAAAGTATAAACGGCAGATTTCCAATCCTGGTGACGTTTGAATACTTCAATTTCGCAGTAATCTTGTTCGATAATGACATATTCCTGAAGGCTGGGAATATTAAAGTACAACAGTTTTTTTGTAATTTTATCCATTTTGCGAGTCGATTTGGATAACACTTCAACAATGATGACCGGCGTATCGGTAAAATAAGGTGTAGAGGCATCAAAATTACAATCAACAGTGATGTCAGGGTAGAAAAAATTAGATTCCAGTTTGACTTTCATGTCCGCTATAAAAGTCAAACAAGGCGTTTTTTCTAAATGATTGCCAATCTTTCTGGCAAGATTGGCGGTAATGATGCCATGGTTGGCGCTGGCGCCGCCCATGGCAGAGATCCCGCCATTAACCAATTCATGCTTAATTGCGGATTCACGCTCTCCGGCCAAATAGTCTTCTACTTTGATTTTAGCGGTTTGTCGGGCATTTTCAGGAGACATAGCGACTCTTATTGTTAGATCAAAACCAATCGTTTTATCGCTTCAACTTAGCCTTAAGCATTTTATTCACTTCCCCCGGATTGGCTTTACCTTGAGTTTCTTTCATCACTTGGCCGACGAAGAAACCGAACACCTT
>SPJM01000053.1 GCA_006844585.1 Methylococcaceae bacterium
CGCCGGTAAATGATTTCATCGGCTGTAAAGGATTGCTGTTGCCGCCGCTGAGACCGATGATCAATATAATGCCGTAAACGAACATGACCAAACCGAGGCCCTTCCAAAACCGTTGCCAATTGCTTGCGTGTTCGGATAACGGCTCCAGAGCTTTCAAATACATGGCCGGAATAATCAGCAGTAAAGCCCAGAGGAACATGATGACGCCGGCGGGCAGAATGCGCTCCAGCATCCAAACCGCGACCGCCAACATGATAACGCCGAAAATGGCTTTGGTGGAGTTTAGCCAATGACCTGCTTTGGGTAGCAATTTACCCGCTGAAGCGCCCATGATTAATAAAGGAATGCCCATGCCCAAGCCCATCATGAACAATGATGAGCCGCCCAGTAATACATCGCCGGTTTGGCCGATGTAGATTAATGCAGCCGCCAACGGCGCAGCGACGCAGGGACCGACAATCAGGGAGGATAATGCGCCCATAATGGCGGCGCCCCAATAGGAATGGTTACGATGCAGCTCGCTGGAGTTATGCAATTTAGTTTGCCAGGATTTAGGCAATTCCAGATTGTAGAAGCCGAACATGGACAGCGATAAAATGATAAAAATACCGCTGAACAGGGCGATAATCCAGGTTTGTTGAAACAGGATTTGCAGGTTTTGCCCGAATAGAGCCGCCAGGATGCCGAATATC
>SPJM01000054.1 GCA_006844585.1 Methylococcaceae bacterium
TAGTAATCCTGTTCCCCATAAACAAAATAATACACCTGCTACTTTATCGATAGATTCTTTATTCTCTGGCAGACTTTTCTCAAATAGAATAAACAAGGTGACTAAAATCATTGCAGTTATATTCATCACCCCTACAGCAAACATGATCAGCATTTGTGCCCAGCAACATCCCAGGCAAATATTTCCGTATATGACACCCATGCTAAATGCACCTGACCGGCCATTTCGCCAGAAATTTAACAGAAAACTAACCGGTAATCGACAATGTCTTAAACACGTGTTTTTGAGTGCGCTGAACTGGTAAATACCGGCAACTATAAAGATGCCTGCCGCTAACAGGGTATTATTATTATTCATCATGACTGAAAGCCAGTTCAATCCATGCAATTGCCATTGCAATAGTGTCAATACAATACTGAAAATAAACCAGACTAATAGGTAAGCGAAGCTAAAAAGATAAGTGTAAGGTGTATCTCGTCCATAACGTTGTTGACAGGCCTGGCTGAAGGCTTTAACCATTGCCATTGCCGAAGGTAGCATCATGGCGGTCATCATTACCGCCCACATAAGATAGACGGTGATAAAATCAGCCATTTGCCATAGATCTGTAGACCCGGGCGGCATCCACATTTCCGTCATTGGCAAGTTTGTCATTTGCCAATGCTGATAAATCATAACTCCCCAGGCTGACAGGGTAATAATAATCAATAAAATAAGAATTATTGGCACAATCAATCAGGGT
>SPJM01000055.1 GCA_006844585.1 Methylococcaceae bacterium
TCAATCACGGCAACTATCTGGCCTACGGCCTGGCTGCCTGTACCTTATGGGTGCTCGGCATCCCACACGGCTTCGCGGTTATGCACGGCAAAACCCGACGCGGCGCATTAGTCTTTGATGTCGCCGATTTAGTTAAAGACACCCTAATCCTACCGTGGGCATTTATCTGCGCCGAAGAAGGCGCTACCGAGCAGGAATTCCGGCAACAATGCTTGCAAAATTTCACCAATCATAAAGCGCTGGATTTTATGTTTGATACCGTGAAAGCGGTTGCTTTGCAAGGAGCGGAAACGTGAAAAACAGAATACTCATTGCTCCCATGCTCCCGCCAGGGAACGCATACTGGAGTCAAATCAACAATAGTCTGCATGCCCACCGGGGACGATGGGAACCAGGCATACTCCCGCTTGAAAACACACAGCCCCCATCACCCTGCCCAATTTTCAAGCCGCAATCCCTCAATCCGGCTGAACTCCCGGATGTTATTGCTCACCAGCGTCAACTCCAGACTGAGCGCATGAGCGGCAATCCACAAATCGTTATTGCCGATAATATTACCTTGCAGCTCCAGTCGGCTACGAATATCCGCGTATATTTCACCCGTCTCGATCGAAAGCGACTGCACCGGCAATCGCTTAACCAAACGTTGGACATTCTGCAAAGCAGCGCTTTGTTGCTGGCTTTTCAACGCGCCTGTCAACAATTCGCCATAAGTCACCACCGAGATAACCACCTCA
>SPJM01000056.1 GCA_006844585.1 Methylococcaceae bacterium
AATACTTTCTCATTGATATTAATTNTGCCAACCAGCGACCTGACTTACTGCTGGCCGGGCGTACCTTGTTTGGCGCGCCTCCTGCGAAAGGTCAGGAGTTTGATGACCATTATTTTGGTTCCATTCCGATGCGCGTTCAGGTCTTTATGCAGGAATTTGAAGACAAGCTCTACCGATTGGGTATTCCGGCGAAAACCCACCATAATGAAGTCGCTCCGGGGCAGTTTGAAATAGCACCTTATTTTGAAGCGGCGAATGTTGCGGCAGATCATCAGCAGTTAATGATGACCTTAATGAAAAAAGTGGCCAAAAAACATGGTTTCCACTGTTTACTGCATGAAAAACCGTTTGCAGGGATTAACGGTTCTGGTAAACATGTCAACTGGTCTGTCGGTAATGCGACACAAGGAAATTTACTCGACCCCGGTGATACGCCGCATGATAATTTAAACTTTCTGTTGTTTTGTGGCGCCGTCATTCGCGGGGTAGAAAAGTTTGGCCCCTTGTTGCGGGCAGTGATTGCCTCCGCCGCCAACGACCATAGATTAGGTGCCAACGAAGCGCCACCTGCTATCTTGTCGGTCTACTTAGGGGATCAATTGGAAAAGGTCTTCAATGATATCCAGGCGGGCAATATTACGTCATCAATAAAAGGGGATGTGATGGATCTTGGCCTGTCGCAAATTCTAAAGTTTGACAGAGATCCGGGTGACCGTAACAGAACATCGCCTTTTGCATTCACC
>SPJM01000057.1 GCA_006844585.1 Methylococcaceae bacterium
ACGCCAAATCCAACATCGCCGTGACTGCATATCTGCCTTTTGTCGTTAATCTCATTATTCATCTCCTCAAAAACCTATAATCAGTAAGGACACTATAATAAAACCAAGTATTTTAGTCAACAATAATACAAAAGTCCGCTGCAAGAAAACGACCTGACCACAATGATCTATTGGCCGTTATCATTATCTTTAATCTCACAATTATCCAATGATTCAATCGGTTCATCCTGATATTGAATGCCGGCTTGAGTCATCGCCGCCTGCATTTTTACTAAATGATTGTCCATCTTCTGAATATGGTCCAACATATGATTGATAGCGTTAGCAACCGGATCCGGCATGTCCTGAGTGGTCCCATAGGCGTCAAAACCCATTTTTTCGGCAATCGCCCTTCTACCGCTCGCCTTATCTTGTTTTGAACCGACAATATGCGCCGGAATGCCTACTACGGTTGCGCCGGTCGGGACGGGTTTTAACACCACCGAATTAGAACCGACCCGTGCACCCTCGCCCACTTCAATTGGTCCTAATACTTTTGCCCCTGCGCCAATCACTACGCCATCACCCAAAGTCGGATGACGCTTGCCTTTTTCCCAACTGGTGCCGCCTAAAGTTACCCCATGATAAAGCGTACAATCATCACCGATCACTGCGGTCTCGCCAATAACTACGCCCATTCCGTGATCGATGAAAAAGCGTCTACCGATAGTGGCGCCGGGATGAATTTCAATGCC
>SPJM01000058.1 GCA_006844585.1 Methylococcaceae bacterium
CTGGTTACTATTACCGACTATCAATGGAGAGACCAAGACTGGAGACGCCCCGGCTGGGAATATTATATGATCTATCAGCTACATGCTAAGCGCTTCAGCAATCGCAACGATTTGCTTCCGTTAAACAGCGTTGAAGCTGAGGTTCAGCCCTATATTCGCGAATTAGGGGCAACGGCAATTCAATTACTACCCTTAAACGCCTTTGCTATGAATGACAGTTGGGGATATAACGGGGTATTCCTCTACGCCATCGAAACCTCTTACGGTACGCCGAACGATTTAAAACAATTAGTGGATACTTGTCATCAAAACGGCATCGCAGTGATATTGGATGTCGTACTCAATCATTCCGGCAACCGGGATAATATTTTATGGGATATTGATCGCGAGGAATATTTTTCCGGCGATACAGACTGGGGACCGATGTTTAATTTTGAAAGTGATGTAACCCGTCATTTTCTGATACAAAACTTGCTGTACCTGGCCACTGAGTATCATATTGACGCTTTTCGATTTGATATGACGCATATCCTGCATAAAGGCAATCAATGGGTCAATCATGTACGCATGCCTGGCCGAGCAAGCGGTTGGAATTTCATCAAAGAATTACGCCACCGCATTAAGGCGATTGATCCGGGCATCCTTCTTATTGCCGAAGAACTGCCGGATAATTGGTATGTTACGGATAGTTATGTTCACACCTCATGGGAAGGCGACCATCATGGCCCGTTTGACT
>SPJM01000059.1 GCA_006844585.1 Methylococcaceae bacterium
CTTTTGCGGCGAATCAGCCAGACTATCTTAAGCTAAAATAGCACACTCCGCTGATTACCAGCGCCATCATCAAGTTCAACACTACGCCTTCCCTAGCCATATCTTTAATATGAAGACGATTAGCGCTGTAGACAATGGCGTTCGGCGCAGTCGCCACAGGCATCATAAAAGCGCAACTGGCGCTAATAGTTGCGGGTATCATCAACAATTTCGGATCAACGTTAGCTGCTGTCGCAGCTGAGGCCAGAATCGGCATCAGTAAGGTGGCGGTTGCTGTATTGCTGGTTACTTCAGTAATGAAACTGACGATCAGGCAGATTGCTAAAATTAGCACGTAAATAGGCAAGAAAGATAAATGGGTGAGTGACTGTCCCAATTGAACGCTTAAGCCTGATTCGGTAAAACCTTTGGCGATTGCTATGCCGCCGGCGAATAATAACAGCATGCCCCAAGGGATTTCCACAGCGGTTTTCCAGTCCAATAATGTGTCTTTGTTCTCGCCGCTGGGAATAATGAACATCAAGACTACGCCCAACACAGCAATGGTGCTGTCTCCGACTGCATTTAAACCCAACCATGAAGTCCATAATTTTCGCGTTACCCAAGCCATAGCAATCAGACTGAAGACAATCAACACTCTTGTTTCCGGCTTGCGCCAAGGCCCCGGCTCAGGCAGTATAAAGTTTTGATTATTAGAAACATTACGCGTCAACCATAAAGCCATTAACGGCAAACC
>SPJM01000006.1 GCA_006844585.1 Methylococcaceae bacterium
TCAATAGCCCCTTTAACAATGGCTTCTTCCATTTCTTCTAATGTTACTGGAGGCCGATTCTTGGGCCATTCCGGTCGGCTAGCTAAAAATTCCTCAAACGTCAGTTTTTTCTTTTCCTGAGCTTCATCGGTCTGCTCAAGATCAAGTGCAATCATTTGCACCCGGTGGCCCAGTAAAGGCTGTAGATCAGGAATATCTTTTACCATCGCTTCATTGATGATGGTTTGAATTTGTACGGCTTGTTGCATATTCATTTCCTCTCAAATTATCAGCTATAAAAAAACCTTATCAAAAAGGGCTCTCATGTATTTCTTTACACTTTAAGTCATAACCCCTGTTCACCCATAAATTGGGGATGGTAGTTCCGGATAGGCTCTGTATACATGCAGAAAAACCTTTTCCGTTATGTCTGAGATTTCATCGTCTTCGTACTGTTCAACAGGCAATCCTGTTTTCTCATCGTAGAGAAAATCAAATATCTGCTGTTTTACCGCATCACGCGTGGATTCTTTCTGCTGCCAGTTGGCCACCCTCAAACGTTCGGCCTTAAGCGTTGCAAGCAGTGAGGCAGCCACCTTCTTAATTTTGGCAATTTCGGTAGATTGCAAGTTGGGTTTGCTTAGCAGGTCAAACAATACCAGGGACTCCTCATCCAGCCCCTCCCTGATTGCGCGTTTCTCTTCGTGGGAAAGCTCATCATTGAGTTTAAGCAGCGCTTCAAAGGTTTTCTCAATGATCACTCTGTCTTTTTCCTGATTATACTCCTTGACCAGTTTTTCATAGTGCTCTTGGTAGTCCGTGCGAAGCGGATTCTGCATCATGAGACGGGCCAGTTTCTTCTCTACCGCATGCTTGAGTGATTGTACGGTTGTATTCTTGCGCTCTGACCTGGAAAACTCCTGGCGCAAGCGCTCAAAGTCTATCTGACTAATATCGTATATTCGCTCGCTGTCTGACTTTGGCTCACTGACTTTTCCTGTGGTGTC
>SPJM01000060.1 GCA_006844585.1 Methylococcaceae bacterium
CAACAGAGACGGTGTCGTTTGCGCGGTCGCCAGTTCGGGAGACGAGCGTGGCGATCAATGGCCTGGTAGTCGGGTGATTTCGGCTCAAAAGGCTAATACTGCAAATGCATTCAGTTTGCCGAGGTTTGCGCTATCGACAGCCAACTTGCATCAGGCAACTCAAAATGGCGGAAGTTTGTTTGGTTTGCAGTTCAGTAATCCTGTTAATACCGCTGTGGCGTATCTAGGTCCCTCGTCAGCTTACGGGTCCGCTTCTGATCCGTTAGTGGGTGAAAAGGTCGGCGGTGTAAATGTGTTTGGGGGTGGTTTGGGCTTATATGACAGTGGAGGCAGTCTGCTGGGTGCTGTTGGGGTAAGTGGCGATTCATCTTGTGCGGATCATAATATAGCTTGGCGGATCCGTAATGCTGCTGGATTGGATTATGTGCCCGCTGGGCCAAGTCCCGATGGTAATGACCAGTTGATTTATAATGATCCAGAAACAGGAGTGAGTTCTACTGGTTTTGGGCATCCTGATTGTGGCAATGGCGAGCCGGTGGTTACAGCAACTTTGCCGCCCACGAGTTCAACTAATTCAGGTGATTCAGGTGCTGCTGCTACGGAATAAAAAGTTGCAACATAGTTTGTTTAAAACATGAATAAGCAAACCGTTGGTAAAAGAGCTAAAGTTTAATTCTTTTTCAGGTTGCGTTGATTATTCACCAAACCGCATTAACCCTGAGT
>SPJM01000061.1 GCA_006844585.1 Methylococcaceae bacterium
AGAGGAGTTGACCCGATAGCCCACCGAGATCACCGCATCCAGGTTATAGTATTCCAGCTTGCGTTTTACCTCGCGCTTGCCTTCTTGCTGAACTGTTTCCAAAATGGAAAGCGTTGCTTCGCGCTGCAACTCACCGGACTCATAGATGTTTTCAAGGTGTTTGGAAATAGCGGGAACGCCCACACCAAACAGCTCGGCCATGCGCTTTTGGGTCAGCCAAAGCGTCTCATTGCTGAGTAATACCTCGACTTTTACCACGCCGTTTGGGGCGGTGTAGAGCAGAAACTCGGTGGTTTGGTCTTGTAGGCTGATATTGGGCATGGCGTTAATCCCTGCTGCTGGATTCGGTGTTTGTTATGGGAAGGTCTCCGGCTAGGAGTTTGGGGAGGAGGGTGTCTCGCGTATCAGTTAGCAATTCATTTTCTTTAGTCAGGCATGCAATTTGTTTTGATATATCGCAAGTGATAGCTGTGAATATCTTTATGATTTCCTTAGGAATGCCTGGCACTTCTAATCGATAGACATTATTACGATTAAGTCCTGGTACCGCAGCGTCTGTATTCATTCCATCTAAACCTAGTGTTTGCAGTAGGTAGTATGAATACTCAAGAGAAACGTTTTCTTTTGGTTTTACATAAAAAACCGTATCAATGGGATAAAAGTCTTTATGCTCCCAATAGATGCTACCGACAGTTCCTTTACGGCCAACAATAATTCCT
>SPJM01000062.1 GCA_006844585.1 Methylococcaceae bacterium
ATGTCGGTCATCAGGCTTATCCGCATAAGATCTTAACCGGTCGTAAGGAACAAATGCCGACGATTCGGACTTATAACGGGGTTTCCGCTTTTCCGAAGCGCAAAGAGAGTGAATATGATGCTTTCGGAGTCGGTCATTCTTCAACGTCTATCAGCGCCGCCTTAGGGATGGCGATTGCCGCCCAGTTACGTGGCGATGACGCCAAAATGGTCGCCATTATCGGCGACGGCAGCATCACCGGCGGCATGGCTTATGAAGCGATGAATCATGCAGGGGATGTAGGCGCGAACGTGCTGGTGATTTTGAACGATAATGATATGTCGATCTCACCGCCTGTCGGAGCGATGAATAATTATCTGACTAAGGTGTTGTCGAGCAAGTTTTATTCGTCGGTGCGGGAAGAGAGCAAGAAAGTGTTGTCCAATATGCCGTCGATGTGGGAGTTGGCGCGCAAAACCGAGGAGCATGTGAAAGGCATGATTGTTCCCGGTACTTTTTTTGAGGAGTTGGGTTTCAATTATTTCGGCCCGGTGGATGGTCATGATGTCGACATGTTGGTCTCTACCTTACAGAATATTAAGGGTTTGGCGGGACCGGTGTTTTTACATGTGGTCACTCAAAAAGGTAAAGGCTATCCGCCCGCCGAGAAAGATCCGTTGGCTTATCACGGTGTTCCGGCTTTTGATCCGACTCAGGACAGTTTACCGAAGGCTGCGCCTTCTCCACACCCGACTTACACCCAGGTCTTTGGTCGCTGGCTTTGCGATATGGCCGAACAAGATGAACGCTTATTGGGCATCACCCCGGCGATGCGCGAAGGTTCCGGCTTGGTGGAATTCTCCCAACGCTTTCCGAAACGTTATTTTGATGTGGCGATTGCTGAACAAC
>SPJM01000063.1 GCA_006844585.1 Methylococcaceae bacterium
GAAATGGTGATAGGCGGCCGCCATATGAAAGTGATTGCGACGCCGGTTATTGATGGGGATGTGCGTTTGGGCACTGCTGTTGAATGGATCGATAGGACTAATGAAGTGCGGGTTCAGAACGAAATCGATAATATTGTCAATAAAGTTAAAGCGGGCGAATTGAGTAGCCGCATCGATATGGCGGACAAGGAAGGCTTTTTCGCAGTCTTGAGTAATGGCATTAATGATTTGGCTGATGTGGTTGAACAAGTGATTAACGAAATTGCTTATGTGATGAGCGGAGTCGCCGAAGGCGATTTGACTCGGGAAATTAACAAAAACTATCAAGGAACATTTGCGACTTGTAAAGAAGACATTAATACCAGTTTAAATAAATTGAGTAGTGTGTTCATTCAAGTTTTAGAGGCGTCGAATTTTATCAATAACTCTTCTCAGGAAATCGCCAGCGGCAATAATAACTTGTCGCAACGCGCCGAACAACAGGCGGCGAATCTGGAAGAAACCGCATCCAGCATGGAGCAGTTGACCAGCACGGTAAAAAATAACTCTGACAATGCTCAACAAGCAAATCGTTTAGCCAATGACGCCAGAGACCTGGCTGAACAAGGCGGCAGTGTGGTGAATTCGGCGGTCTCAGCAATGCAGGAAATCAATGAAAGCAGTAACAAAATAGCCGATATAATTGGTGTGATAGATGAAATTGCTTTCCAAACTAATTTGTTGGCGTTGAACGCTTCGGTGGAGGCGGCAAGAGCAGGTGAGCAAGGACGCGGTTTTTCAGTCGTGGCGACCGAAGTGAGGAATTTGGCGCAACGTAGCGCAACAGCCGCCAGAGAAAGTAAAGAATTGATTCAAAATAGCGTGCAGAAAGTGAGAACCGGCACCGAATTTGTTAATGAAACCGGGCAATCTT
>SPJM01000064.1 GCA_006844585.1 Methylococcaceae bacterium
TTTGGCGACCTGGCATAAAAAACCCGGCGACAAAGTGGAAAAAGATGAAAACCTGGTCGACCTGGAAACCGACAAAGTGGTATTGGAAGTGCCCGCCCCTACATCCGGCATATTGAGCCAAATACACAGGGAAAACGGCGCAACCGTTATCAGCGGCGAACTATTAGCGACAATGGATAAATCCGAATCCGCCGAACCTCAAGTAGAAATTAAGATTTCCGAAGATAATCCGGCGGATAATATGCCGTTAAGTCCGGCGGTCAGACGTTTGATTCATGAAAATCAATTAGACCCGACAGCAATCTTGGGATCCGGCAAACACGGACGGATTTTAAAAACCGACGTTCTGGATTATATGCAAAAGCAGAAGTTGCAGGAGGACGCCGCTGAAGAACCGCCCGCCGAACCAGTCAAAAGGGAAATTGAGTCTGATTCCGGATTTACCGGCTCAATCAGCACCACAACCGACCTTAGACCCGAACAGCGCGTGCCAATGACCCGGCTGCGCGCCAAAGTCGCCGAACGGCTGTTGCAGGCGCAACAAAACGCCGCCATGCTCACCACTTTCAATGAAGTGAATATGCAGGATGTTATCGAATTACGACAGCAATACAAACTACGTTTTGAAGAAAAACACCGGGTCAAACTCGGCTTTATGTCATTTTTCGTTAAGGCGTCCATAGAAGCCTTAAAACGTTTCCCCGCTATCAATGCCTCCATTGATGACAACGATATTATTTATCACGGCTACTATGATATCGGCATCGCCGTCTCATCGCCTCGCGGCCTGATAGTTCCGGTTATCCGGGACGCCGATCAACTGGATTTCGCCGGCATCGAAAAAAGCATTTTTGAATACGGCAGTAAAGCGAAAGAAGGCACATTAAGCGTTGACGACCTGACCGGCGGCACTT
>SPJM01000065.1 GCA_006844585.1 Methylococcaceae bacterium
ATCCGTTTTATTTGATAAAGATCAACATTTTTCAGGCAGTCACGAAAGCGAGACTTTGGTTCGCATAGGGCCATTTGCGCCTCTGTCAGCAAGTCTGGATAAACAACAGGAAAGATCATGAAAATTTTTGAAGAGATTGAGTCAGAGGTACAAAGTTACGCACGTTCATTTCCGCGTGTGTTTCATAAAGCCCAAGGCGAATTCATATACGATAATGAAGGCAGGCAGTATTTAGACTTTTTAGCCGGCGCCGGCACATTAAATTACGGTCATAATCATCCCGTTTTTAA
Organism: Methylococcaceae bacterium; assembly: GCA_006844585.1. GTDB lineage: Bacteria > Pseudomonadota > Gammaproteobacteria > Methylococcales > Methylomonadaceae > Methylomarinum. The sequence goes on from SPJM01000065.1 coordinate 291, forward strand.
AGAAAAACTGTTGGACTATATTAACAGCGACGGCATCACCCATGGTCTTGACTTGCATACGCAGGCTAAGGGTGAATTTCTGGAAGCATTTAATGAAAAAATACTCAAGCCAAGAAACTACGAGTATATGGTTCAATTTACCGGGCCGACCGGAACAAATGCAGTCGAAGCGGCGATGAAACTGGCACGTAATGTGACCGGACGTGAAAATATTATCGCGTTTACCAATGGTTTTCACGGCGTCAGCCTGGGTGCATTGGCGGCAACGGGAAACTCGCATCATCGGGGCGCTGCCGGGGTGATGCTGAATGGTACTAGCCGTATGCCTTTTGATGGTTATCTGGGTGATGATATAGATACCAACGCCTATCTGGATAAAGTGCTTTCTGATTCCAGTAGCGGCGTGGACAAGCCTGCTGCCGTAATTGTTGAAACCGTGCAAGGTGAAGGCGGTATTCAGGCCGCTTCTTTTGAATGGCTGCAAAACCTTGAACAAGTCTGCAAAAAGCATAAGGTATTGCTGATTGTTGATGATATTCAGGCCGGATGCGGTCGCACCGGCACGTTTTTCAGTTTTGAAGAGGCCGGTATTCAACCCGACATAGTGACTTTGTCAAAATCTTTAGGT
>SPJM01000066.1 GCA_006844585.1 Methylococcaceae bacterium
ATTAAGCAGCGGGATATTCTCAGGCGCTTGGCGGAAATGCAATATACCCGCAATGATATTGAATTACGCCGCGCTACTTATCGAGTGAGGGGCGATGTAATCGATGTGTTTCCTGCGGAGTCGGAAGATCAAGCCATTCGTATCGAATTATTTGATGATGAAGTTGAAAGGTTATCCATGTTCGATCCGTTAACGGGCGAAGTGACGCAGCGCTTGGCGCGTTATACCATTTATCCTAAAAACCATTATGTTACTCCTAGAGAGCAATTATTAAATGCGGTTGAAGCGATTAAGGTTGAGTTAGCCGAACGCTTAGAACATTTGCGTAATGATCATAAGCTGGTTGAGGCGCAACGTTTAGAACAGCGCACTTTATTTGATATTGAAATGATACTGGAAGTGGGCTATTGCTCAGGCATAGAGAATTATTCGCGTTATTTATCAGGGCGTGGTCAAGGCGAGTCGCCGCCTACGATGTTTGATTATTTGCCGGATAATGCTTTGGTGATTATTGATGAAAGCCATGTCACTGTCCCTCAGATCGGCGCCATGTATAAGGGAGATCGATCAAGGAAAGAGACATTAGTGGAATATGGGTTTAGATTGCCTTCAGCTTTAGATAACAGGCCGCTTACTTTTGAGGAGTTTGAACGGAAATCGTCGCAAAGAATTTATGTATCCGCCACGCCCGGACCCTATGAGAAAGAGCATTCCGGGGTATTTGTCGAGCAAGTTGTGCGGCCTACCGGATTGTTAGATCCTATTGTGGAAGTCCGCCCGGCGGCGACTCAAGTTGATGATTTATTATCTGAGATTAATCTGAGAGTGGTTAATAATGAACGAGTTTTAGTGACGA
>SPJM01000067.1 GCA_006844585.1 Methylococcaceae bacterium
CTATAGGCCAGCCATGCGTTTTACTAAAAAAGAAGAATTACGCCGTTTACAACAACAACGTTTGAAATACGGCAATGACTCCACGCCTTATCGGCAAAGCAGTAATTTAGGCCGTTTTTTTGTCGGCTTGATCATGATGACGGCGGGCGGCTTTTTATTTTTAGACGCCATTGAGGTGGTTCATCAATTTAACTGGGCATCCGCCTTGTTTCGCATCGGTCAGTTTAATTTGACGCCCGGTTTGGTGTTAGTTCCTTTTTTATTCGGCGTCGGCATGATTTTTTACAATCCCGACAATGACCTGGGTGTCATTTTAATAGTGATTTCTTTAGTGATGTTAACAGCGGGCGTATTATTCAACATTCAATTTAAATTGCGCAGTATGTCATCTTTTGAATTGATGATGATATTGGGTTTAGCGGTCGGCGGCGTGGGCTTATTTCTAAGCGCCTTGAGACGCATGTGATTAAAATTTAAAACCCAAAAAAGGTTATCGTGATATGTATATTCCTCAAGCATTTGAAATAACAGATAAAAAGAAGATTTTGGCCTGTGTTAAAGCCAACCCGTTTGGTCAATTGGTTTCTACAGTTGAAGGTCGGCTTTTTTCAACACATCTTCCCTTTATCGTTGAAAAAGACAGCCAATCAATCATTTGCCATATCGCTAAAAGCAACCCGCAATGGCATGAAATTGAAAACCAGGAAGTGTTGGTTACTTTTCAAGGAGCGCACGGTTATATTTCACCAACATGGTATGAATCACCCGGCGTTCCCACCTGGAATTATCAAGCCGTCCATATCTACGGTCAAGCCCGGTTAATAAGAGAAAAAGAAGAACTCAAAAATATTATCGAAGATACAACGAAAAGATTCGAATCTGTTTTAGAACAACCTTGGCAACCGGAATACAAACAGCCTTTACTCGATTTGATTGTGGGCATGGAAATCAGCATTTCAGAACTTCAATGCAAATTTAAACTCAGTCAAAACCGTTCCGAAAACGACCAGATCAATGTCATTAAGGCGCTGCAACAAAACGGCGATAAATCATTATCTTTCGCCATGAAAAAAGAATTGTGAAATTAATACAATATTTTTTCTCTGCTTTGTAACGCCCTGGCCGGTAAAAAGATTCTATATCGATCCCGACGCCATAGTTGTCGATTGATTTTTCGCTGTGCCGGGGAGGTATAAAAGTATCGATATTTCACAGCCCTTATCCATTTGGGGGGCTTGTCAGCGAATGGGTTTTCAGCCAATAAAGCTGTCACTTTTGGCGAATCTAGCAATAATTTGAGTATAAATCGCTCCAACCAGGCAACCTGATTAGGGCCTTTCAATGCGGCAAACCACATTTGCCAATCCAGTCTGGGCTGATGTGGGATATTCCAGCTTAAACCACGAGCCAATCGCCCCGGCTTATATTTAAACTCATAATCCGACCAATTGACCCCGTCATTGGATCCCTGGACGATAATTTCATCGCGGGTCGTCGTCATCACCGCAAATGGCCCATAGTTATTCACTAACGAGAACCGAGCGACAAATTTAACAACTTCATTTAACGGCATCGCCAAAGGCTGAACGCTGTGATAAGTCCATGCATGAGCCGCACACGCCACCATGACTATAATCGCCCAAATTCCCGCACACCTATGCGCTATCATGCCCGGCTTGTATTGAGTCAATGAACTCACCTTCAAGGTCAACTGTTGCACATCTTTATCTTCCAATAAAAAAAGACAAAGCAACATTACCGACACATTAAAAAAGTTGTAATTGCCGGTCAAAATGATGCAGCTTTGTAACAGCATAAAGCTGAAACATGCAAATAATCTAAATTTACGCGGCATAAATACAAAAAAAGGAACAATCAATTCAATAAAAAATACGCTCGCAACTGAAAATTTATGCGCCCATTCCGGCAAATGATGCGCATAATACGCTAAAGGCGTCGGCAGGGGCTGCGTTTGATAATGAAAATTCAAAGCCGTCAAATTCGCCCAATGAGGATCTCCGCTGGCTAACTTGACCACTCCGCCCATAAACATAAAACGCGCCAGCAGCCATCTAAACAACATCACGACTATGCCTGATCCCCAGCTGTGAAATATCGCCAAAAAACCGATTTCCAACAGAAAAACATCCCATTGAAAAAGGGTAAATATTTGCCCTGCCGAGCTCAGCGATAGATACAAAATGAAATTTAGGATTAAAGCGGAACGGCAGAAACGATTGAAAAAAAGAAATAAAGATGAAAGCAGGCCTACATAGCAAGCAAATTTTAAAACCCAGTCTTCAGCATTCAACCAAAAAACGCTGGGATGCAGCCAAAATGCATTATTGGGATAAAATTGTTGCAGGCGTTGAAGATGTTCTGTTAACGGTAAGATGCCGTTAACACCTACCAATCCTTCAATTTGTATGACTAAAGAAAAAAAGGCGGCGAAATAAATGAGCGCCAAACCTCGTTGGAATAACCAGCCAATTCTTTGATAGTCGGTGTTGAGATGATTCCAGAAAACTTGTATGCTCTGTTTCATATTGCCCCTACAAAACCTCATAAAACAGGGTCATTTTATTCCGCATTGCAAGCGATAACAGAGCCCGCCCTGTTGCAGAAAAAAATCAGCGTCTATCCATAAATTCCCTACCGCCGCTAATTGTTGATCTATATAAATCAACGGAATATTTTTTCTTACCCAGGGCGGTACATGATGTTGCTGAAACAAGTTTTTTAAACTTTGGCTCATGTTGTTGCCCGGCAAGCGTATTCGCTCGCCGCCCTGGCGTTGAATCACTTCAACATGAGCATCTCGCCATAATACCTCGGGAATGCCTGATTCGGCTGTTATTTTTTTGAGTTGATAACCATTGCTCAGCAATAAACATTGTTGCTTGTTAGGCCAGCTGATAGGTTGAAAAGACTTTAACACGTTTTTCGGCAAACAATGCAAGCGCTGTTGGTATTTTTTCAGCAGATGATTTTGCAATTGAAATTCCGCCTGTCCACATTCCGCCGCACGACAAACTTGCGCAATAATGGCCTTTAACCCTTTCTCGCTAGCCGAACGCAAACCCCACCATTTTAGACATTGACGCAACACTAGTAGCTGTCTATTTTCGGATAAGCCTAGAAGCAAAGGAATATTGACCGTAGCCGACTCGCTATCAAAAATACCGCGACTTTGTTCATCAATCACTGCTTGTAATTCATGATGGGCGACAGCGCAATGTTTCGCCGAACGGGCGACCGTTTTATCCAGCGCGGGCCATCTCGTTTTCAATAAAGGAATGACCGCATTGCGCAAATAATTCCGATCAAATTCATTGGATTGATTGCTGGGATCTTCAACCCAATTCAATCCATGTTGATCTGCATAATTTTGAATGACGTTTTTACTGAGATTAAGAAACGGTCGAATCAAACGACCGGATTCCAGCTTCTTCTCCGTCGGCATCGCCGCCAACCCTTCAATCCCGGCTCCACGAAACAATTGCAATAACAACGTTTCCATCTGATCTTCCCGGTGTTGCGCCAATAACAACACATCGTTTTCGGAAAGTAACTGAGTCAAGGCCGCATAGCGGGCATTGCGGGCGGATTCTTCGGTGCTTTGTCTGTTCGTCGGTTTGGCATTTACCTTAATCGACCGAAAATTGACGTGTAAAGACTCAGCGATTTGTCTACAGTGCCGCCCCCAAGCCGCCGATTGCGCTTGTAAACCATGATCAATATAAACTGCGGTGATTTTATCCTTAATGGCATTATCACCGGCAAAAAGATGTAGTAAAACGTGGGAGTCTACGCCGCCGCTATAAGCGATGTAAATATGCTCATAATCGGGCGGTAAGGAATGATTGATAATTTCCGCAGTAATCTCGTTCACTATACTGTAGCTTGAACTTCAGCCCGACAACCCTTTGTCACTTATGGGAATATTAAGCATTGAGCAAGCGAATCCCGACAGTTTGTTAATTCCATGATCAAGCATTAATCCGCCCTACGCTTCGCTGTCTTTGTCAGGCTAAAGCCTGACCTACATAGAACCATACATCTATTAAACTAATAGTTACTACCCTAGACTGGATGGGCAAATCTTAGCTTGCCCATCTACATAAAACACTTATTTTCAATAGAGAACTAAATTTACTTAACCGGCTCTTCAATAAACGACCCGTAACGCATAATCCGTTGATAACGCTCCTCCAACATTTTATCCATGTCTTTCGCTTCTTCTTTCAGCTCATCCAAATTAAACAGCAAAGTCTCACGCAAATTCATCGCAGTCGCCTGAAAATCACGATGTCCGCCACCTAAGGGCTCACGCACGACTTCATCTAAGAAGCCTTGTTCTCTCACCCGGTCAGATGTAATGCCCATTGCTTCCGCCGCCAGTTTGGATTTTTCCGCGCTTTTCCACAAAATTGAAGCGCAGCCTTCAGGCGAAATTACCGCATAGGTGCTGTATTCCATCATGATTAAACGGTCGCCAACGCCAATGGCCAATGCGCCGCCGGAACCACCCTCACCGATAACCGTGCAAATAACCGGCGTTCTCAACTTGGACATTTCAAATAAATTACGGGCAATCGCTTCACTCTGTCCGCGTTCTTCAGCGCCGATGCCGGGATAAGCCCCTGGCGTATCAATTAAACAAATAATCGGCAATTGAAAACGTTCAGCCATTTTCATGACCCGCAAGGCTTTACGGTAACCTTCCGGACGCGGCATGCCGAAATTACGGTAAATTTTTTCTTTGGTGTCGCGACCTTTCTGGTGTCCGATGACTACAATCGGCTGACCTTCCAGCCGCGCCAGCCCGCAAACAATGGCCGGGTCATCCGCATAAGCTCTATCGCCATGCAATTCATGAAAATCGCTGAACATTAAATCAATATAATCCAGCGTATAAGGTCTTCCGGGATGTCTGGATAATTGCGAGATCTGCCAATCAGAAAGATCGGAAAAAATGCTTTCTGTGAGTAGCTCACATTTGTCTTCTAACTGCTTTAAGGTATCGGAAATATTGATATCGTTGTCAAATTCAACTTTGCGCAGCTCTTCAATTTTTGCCTGTAGCTCGGCGATAGGTTGTTCAAAATCTAAAAATTTTAAATCCATGGAATAATTCTTTTTATCAGGAAAACTTCACTAATTTTATAGAAATTTGGTAATTCTTGCTTGGGTTTTTAACTTTAGCGATAACAACCGGCAATAAAATTCCGCACCAACACCACAACCAGCTCTTCTATATCATCAACGCCGACGATACCCAGCTTGCCGTCTAAAGACAACATGCAAATGCCGTGTACGCCGCCCCACAAAGCCCGCGCTTTCAATTTATTTTGCTGATTGGTTTGTCCCGGCTTTAATTGGTCGAATAACTGCTCAACACCGGCAAATATACGATTGACTTTAGCTTGATACCAAAGGGGCAATTCTTCATCTTCCGGTTGCTTTACTTCAAAAATCATCCGCCAACGATTGTAATGTTGGTTGGCAAAGGTTAAATACCCTTTCGATAAGGCTAAAATACATTGTTCCGGCTCGGCATTTTCGGCAACAATGGCTTCCAGATAATCAGCCAGTTCGTCCAGAGTTCTGCCTTTAACATGTAAGATTAAATCGGCCATGTTCTCGAACACCATGTAAATACTGCCCACGGTATAACCGATTTCCATTGCCACTTTACGCACTTTCAAACTGTGAAAACCTTCTTCATTAACAATGGTTTCCGCAGCTTGAAGCACCATTTCCTTGATTTCTTCTTGACTGTGTTCGCTTCTTCTAGCCATTGAAAAGACGTTTAAAAGTGTAATTTAGAATTCTTGCTATTTCTGAATACCAGGGGTTTCTCTTCTGTGGATAATGCAGAGTTTCGCGCGGACTGCACCGCCTCATCAATCAGATGATGTTGGGGCGATTTGCTACAAACAGGATCAGTGCTGTGCATATCGCCGGTCATGATATAGGCCTGACAACGACAGCCGCCCTTATCTTTTTCCTTCTCATCGCAACTGCGGCAAGGCTCCTGCATCCAGTCATCGCCTCTAAAAAAATTAAAGGCTTTGGAATCATGCCAAATTTCTTCAATACTGTGATCATTGACATTCGGACAATCCAATCCCGGCAATTCTCTGGCTGAGTGACAAGGTAAAGCCACACCGTCGGGCGCTATCGTCAAAAAAGTGGTTCCCCAGCCATTCATGCAGGCTTTTGGACGATCCTCATAAAAATCAGGTATCACATAATAGATTTTCATTTTACCGACTACTTTTTCCTTGTAAGCCTGAGCAATTTCTTCTGCTTCCAGAAATTGTTCGCGAGTCGGCAATAATTGATCGCGGTTAACATGCGCCCAGCCATAATACTGGGTGTTGGCTACTTCCAGATAATCGGCGCCTAACTCTTCCGCCATTTCCAGAATCTGCTGCATCTGGTGGATATTTTCCCGGTGAATCACCACGCACAGCACCATCGGGTAGTCGTGTTTTTTGACTAACCGCGCTACTTCTCGCTTATGTAAATAAGATTCCGTACCGGCCAAATGATCATTCAATTCCTGGGTGCTGGCTTGAATGCTTACTTGAATATGATCCAATCCGGCCTCTTTCAAGGCAATGATTTTATCTTCATTCAAGCCGTAACCGGAAGTAATCAGATTAGAGTAATAACCTAATTCACGCGCATGTTGCACAATCTCCGGCAAATCCTGTCGAGTTAACGGTTCGCCGCCGGATAAACCCAGCTGAACAGCGCCCATTTTTCGAGCCTGTGACAAGACTCTTTTCCAATCTTCTGTACTCAATTCCTGCGGATATTTGGCATAATCCAAGGGATTGGAGCAATAAGGACATTGTAAAGGACATTTATAAGTCAGTTCCGCCAACAACCATCTCGGCGGCGTGATATTAAGGTTGTTGGACCCAGCCATTATTTAATGCTATCTCTAAAAATTGATGAACATCCTTCTGCAATCCTGTGGCCGAAAACTGCTGCTCCAGGGTTGAGACGATCTGATCCGGCGTCGATTTTCCATCGCACAATTTCAAAATGGCGGCGGAACTCTGGTTTAATTCCACCATCCCTTCCGGATATAAAATCACATCTTTTTGCTGCGCTTCTTCCCACTGCAATCGATGTAAGGGTGAAAAACTAATGGTCTGATTTAAATCCAACGCCATTTGACTCGTACCTATGCAATCAGTCAGTTATTTGATATTGAAATAAGGAGGCATTTTATTGACATAAGCCATATACATGGCGTCGGCCATACTCCACAACACATCCAATTTAAACTGTAAAATCTCCAGCATCCGCTCTTGCTGCTGACGGGTTTGATACCAATCCAGCGTTAATTCAAGACCGTGCTGCACATCTCTACGCGCCTCAGTTAAACGTTTACGAAAATAAGTATACCCTTCTTCTTCCACCCAGGGATACATTTCCGGCCAATTATCCAAGCGCTGCTGATGAATTTTCGGGGCGAATAATTCCGTTAAAGAAGAACTGGCCGCTTCATGCCATTCCGCTCTACGGGCAAAATTAACATAAGCGTCGACGGCGAATTTAACCCCCGGTAGAACATGCTTTAAGGAAGTCACATCTTCACGCGTTAAACCGACCGCAATGCCAAGCTGAATCCATGCTTCAATACCGCCGGGGTCGTCAGGATGGCCGTCATGATCCAAAATCCGCTGCACCCATTTAGCCCGGGTTTCCCGATCAGGGCAATTCGCCATAATATTGGCGTCTTTAATGGGAATCATCACTTGATAATAAAAACGATTCAACACCCAGCCCTGCAACTGCTCCTTAGTCAGTTCGCCAGCATTCATCATAGTGTGAATAGGATGCTTAATGTGATAATACTTTTCCATGCCGCGTAATTTGGCTTCGAATTCTTCGCGGCTCCACGCTTGATTGTTATGTTCGCAACAGCTCATTTGATACCTTATGATTTATAAATCGATTTCCATGCCGTCATAAGCAACCTCAATGCCGACATCATCCAAAGTTTTTCGTTCCGCTGAATCTTCATCCAGAATCGGATTGGTATTGTTGATATGTATCAATATTTTGCGGGTATTTTTCACTTCGTTTAACACTTCAATCATGCCGCCTTCGCCGGATTGTGGTAAATGGCCGATTTCCCGCGCTCTTTTCGGGCTGATATTTTGCGTACACATTTCATCATCCGTCCAAAATGTGCCGTCAACCATCACGCAGTCGGCATCCAGCATAGCCTGCATTACATGCGGCTCTATCTCGCCCAACCCGGGCGAATAATATAATTTCTTACCCGTGGAAATCTGTTCGACAATAACCCCGACATTATCGCCTTCATGCGGGTCATGACGATGCGGCGAATAAGGCGGGGCCTTGCTTTTCAAGGCATGCGAATAAAAACGCAAATCATCAATTCCCGGAATAGTAAAACCGCTGCCGTCACACGGAATTGGGTGATGATTGACAGTACAATAATCTTCCAGCATTTTGAAAATCGGAAAGCCGCTGCTTAAATCCTGTTTAACCATCTCCGTGCAATAAACATCCAGAGGCTTGCCTTCTCTCAGCATCAGCATCCCGGTGCTATGGTCGATCTGGCTATCAATTAACATAATGGCTTTAATGCCGGTATCGCGTACCCCGTTTTTCGGCTGAATAGCTGGAAACGCCTGAATCTGGGCCAAAATATCCGGCGAAGTGTTGAATAGCAGCCAATCTTTATTATTGGTGCTGACCGCAATGGATGATTGAGTGCGCTTAACGCCGTTCATTTCATTGCGCCAAATTCGCTGACAGTTATGACAATTACAATTCCATTGCGGAAATCCGCCGCCTGCGCCGGCGCCTAATACTCTGATTTTCATGATTGGGGATGTATAAAAAATAAAGGTGAGAATTACATATCTGATACAAAAAAAGGGGCTGTAAGCCCCTTTCTTTATTTACACCACGCTAAAAATTAACGGTTGTAAATGTACATAGTGACTTCAAAACCGAAACGCAGGTCAGTGTAAGCAGGTGTTTCCCATTTCATTTGTAATACCTCCAGAAGTTTTTGTTTGTTTTTAAGCTACCTTGATCAAGTAAGCTGCTGAAAGTATACGATGAACTTTTTCATTTAGCAACCGTGATCGTAATGATATTGATCAAAATTTATTGGATCAGTTCAATAATTGCTTGAACCCTAAAATTGATGAGGTTATATTCCCATATGAGATCATATAAAAAAAATAGATTTCAATTAAAAAAATAAAAACACACACTTGGAGGCTGTTATGGGCGATATTATTATACTGGCAATATTCATGTTTTTCATTGCATGCGTCGCTTTTGCGCCGTTGGGCTACTTTATTTATATGTATACCATGAAAAGCGGCGAACCTTTCGGCGATATAGAACCGCATGGCGACCACGAATCAGCATTGATGAATGCGGTTGATAAATTAATCAGCAACTTAAAAAAATAACCGGCAAACAAAAAACCGGTTTATACCGGTTTTTTGTTTCCTAACTTTTTATTTAACGACAATCCCGCCGCAACACTACGCCTTTAGAATGAACCCTAGCATCAACCGGGCGTCTATCAGCACAACACTCGTTTATTCATAAACACCCCTATTAAATCAAGTTAAAATACAGTTAATTTATTTTTAATATAATTTTCAAACTGCTCTCTTACAAATTTATTACAATACGCGTTTTGAGGTTTGAAAATCTTAAAACAGAAAAGTCGGCTTAATTTTTTTGAAGTAAACAGGATAAACAAGGCCAATTCAGCTTATAATTGCCCGTCAGACTATTGGAAGATCAACATAGCCTATTTTATATATGACAAACCCGATATTACGTGATGTACAAATTAATTGCGCCAATTGCAGCTTGGATGAGATTTGCATACCCAGAGGCCTTTCCTCTGATGAAATAATAGAACTTAGTCACGCTGTACAAACCAAAAGGCTATTACAAAAAGGAGAATTTATCTATCGGCAAGGTGACGAGTTTAAAGGCATCATGGCGATACAATCCGGGACGGCGAAATTAATTATGGATGACGTCAACGGCGATGAGCATATATTAAGAATTTTATTACCCGGCGAATTATTAGGTTTTGACGGCCTAAGCGACCAACATTATTGTTCAGCCGTCGCGCTGACAACGCTGAGCGTTTGCATTTTACCCGGCAATCAAATGGATATTTTATGTCAACAAGTCCCTAATTTAATGCGCGAACTATTCCGTCATAATAGCGAAACCTTAAAAAACTCTCAGGAGCGAATCGTCATTAACAAACAATCCGCTGAAGTACGGATGGCGAAATTTTTAATCGACTTATCTGAAAGGTTGAAAAAACGCGGCTTTTCGGCATCGGATTTTATTTTGACGTTAACGCGCGAAGAAATCGGCAACCATTTAGGACTTGCTTTAGAAACCGTCAGCAGATTGCTAAAACAATTCCAAAACCAGGAACTGATTACCGTCAAGCAAAAACAAATTTCCATCAAAAATATTGAAGGCTTAAAAAAAATAGAAACGGAAAGATCTATTAATGACTAAAAACCCTATTTAAAATCTGATTATGGCCGCAAACGATTTCCAATTTTCCGAACTGCAGCACGATTTACTGACCGAATTATTCAATTTAGGCGTTGGCAGAGCGGCCGACTCCTTGAGTCAATTGGTCAACCAAGAAGTATTACTGACGGTTCCTTCGGTTATTTTTGAGAACCGAGAACAACTGGCCGACCGTTTAGGCGGCAAACAAGACATTATCTCAGTTTCGCAGGCCATGAACGGACCGTTTGATATGCACTCGGTGATCGTATTTAACCCTGAAGACAGTTTTGATGTCGTTAAACAAATGCTGAATCAACATTTGTCAGACGAAACATTGGCCGAATTACAGAGCGAAGCATTGACCGAAATAGGCAACATCGTCCTTAACGCTTGCATCAGCGTTATCGCGGAAACGCTAGGCGTCAAATTCACTATCCATCTACCGGTTTTTCGCGACACCAACGCCGACAATTTATTAGATGAAACCATGCAGCATAGCAATGATATGCTGTTAACGATTATTGTAGAAATGGCTTTAAAACAAAACTCAATAAGCGGCCACTTGATTTTCATTCTGAATGCCGACTCTATGGAAAACCTCTATCAAACACTTAACGCCATGTTAGAGAACTACCATTAAATATGAGCAGTCAAGTCAGTTTACCCGCAGATTTAATCACCCTGATCAACAGTTTCAATTTCGGCGTTATCATTCTTGATCAGCAACGCACTATTGTTTGCTGGAATGCCTGGATGGCCAAACACAGCGAATTTCAAAGCGAATATATTGAAGACATGGCCTTTGATGAATTATTCCCTGAATTGCGAAATCAACGCCTACATCAAGCGATTATCGCCAATTTAGAATCAGGCCTGCCCGCCAAAATTTCCAATATTCTGAATAAATCGCCCTTTCCGCTTTATGCTCAAAATAAAACAAAAACCAGAATTCAACAAGAACTCAGCATTACCCGCTTGAATCTTGAAAGCTGCAAGGAACACCCTTGCTGTATGATCAATATAAATGATGTCAGCGCCGCTAGACTGCGCGAAAACGCGCTCGAAAACCAAGTTAAAGAAAGAAAAAAAGCCGAGCAGTATTTATTAAAAAGAACCCACCAACTACAGTCGGCCTTATATGTCTCAAAAGCCGGCATATTCTGTTTCAATATCAACAAAAACCAACTGTTTTTAGATGATAAAGCAGCTCAAATCATCCATATTACAGAGATCACTGAAAACGCGCTGGAAGCGTTCACAGAAACCCTGCACCCGGAAGATAAAATCCGCGTCATCGGCTTTTTACAAAACGCCATTTACCAAAACGCCAGTTATAGTCTGGATTTCGAATACCGGATAATCTCTCCTGATGACGAAATTCAGTGGATCGCCATGAAAGGCGTGATTGATCTGAATAGCCTGGACGGCAGCAAATTCATCAACGGCGTCATCGTTGATATCAGTCAACACAAAGCCCATCAAGATTTACTGAGAGAAAAACAAGCCGCAGAGATAGCAAACCGGGCGAAATCGGCATTTTTAGCCAATATGTCGCATGAATTGCGCACCCCGTTACACGGCATACTCAGTTTTTCAAAACTAGGCAAAAACCGGGCGGAAACGGCTGCGCCCAAAAAACTGGCCAGTTATTTCGAACGCATTAATCAAAGCGGCCAGCGCCTGTATACATTGCTGAACGATCTACTGGATCTTTCCAAAATTGAAGCCGGGAAAATGGAATTCAAATTCGCCAAGCATGATCTACAAGCCCTGATCAAGCAAGTCATTAATGAACAACATGCCCGTTTAGATGAATTGGGCATCAAAATCAATTTGCAATTTGATGAAGCACCATCAATCGCTGAGATGGATAGCGTGCGCATTACTCAAGTACTGCTGAACTTGTTGTCAAACGCCATGAAATATACCGAGCCGTTTGAAAACATCACTTTAAGGATCAAACATCATGATGAGATGCTGGAGTGTTTAGTAACCGATCAAGGCATGGGAATCCCGGATAACGAAGTTGAAAAAATCTTTGAGAAATTTCAACAAAGCAGCCTAACAGCCGATGGGTCGGGCGGTTCAGGTTTAGGCCTGACTATTTGCAAAGAGATTATCGAACACCATCACGGCTATATCGGCGCCTTCAATAACAAAATCAAAGGCGCAACATTCTTTTTCCAAATCCCCTATCTGCAGCCCGAACAGATAGATGAAGATTGACCGTCATTTCTTTTTGACGTAAAAAATTTGCCGCTCGTCCTCATTTACATACTCAACAATTTGATGCCCCACTTGTTCGGCATAAACGCCGATATCAAGATGGGCGGCGGGATCGGTGGCAATCACTTTAACCACATTGCCGCTATCCAATTCCATCATCGCTTTTTTCAGCCTGAGCAAAGGTAAAGGGCAATTCAAACCGGTGGCGTCAACTTCAAAATCAAATTCAACCATACTTTTTTAAGCTTCCATTATCTAAATACAATCCCCGTTAATACGGTTGGATTTTTAGGACTGAGAATTTTAGCGCGAAGTATAGCATAAAGGGATAACATTAATGACTATCACCAAAATGATCATCCACTTTTTTAAAAGCTTCATAAATTTCAACAATTATCCGTACTCGTTTCTTCACCTAATTTGCAATAAGCTATTAGCTGGTTATCAATAGGCTTTCGCTTCAAAACCTTCAGGAACATCCAGAGAAAATATATCTTCCTTAACTTTAGCGGCATAAAACCCAAGCGATAAAACACGTTCTTTTAAAGCAGAGGACATATCAATAGCGGCTAAAATACCGAATACTTTTTTGTCCTTGTGCTCAGGAAAAAGCTGTCTAAAATTCGCCATAATTTTTTGTAATTGAAAAATCCCTTCTTCACGAAGATGGCTTTTGACCTCAACAACGTATACTTCATTCACCGAACTGTTTGCATAAGCCAACACATCTATCTCATAATTTTGCCCGCCCTTCTCCGCGCGCACGCTAGGACTGATAATTTCCATATTAAATTGTTC
>SPJM01000068.1 GCA_006844585.1 Methylococcaceae bacterium
CGGCGCAGTCGGCAGAACCAGCACTCAGGCGCTATGTCACGCTACTCAGCCTTATGTCATTAAACTAGCCAATCATCCCGATATCTATGCGCTGGCCAAAACCGATCCGGAAATATACAGCGCCATTAATATGGCGAACGGAACACTCTGCCACTCGGCGGTAGCTAAAGCGCATGGTATGGCATTTACCGCTTATCCGGATCTTTGAATTGCAAAAACTCAATCACATCTTCGTTATTCACACGATGATAAATGGCTTCAACAGATACGGTTAAATTAATGGATTCAAAATGTATATCTTCACCCAACACATAGTTTCTCAGTATCCAGCCTTCACTTTTCCTTAAAACATCAACTGATGCCGAATCCTGCTCAATCATCACATATTCTCTCAATGAGGGCATATTGATGTATTCTAATAATTTCCGACCTTTATCCAAATGCTTAGTGTTTTTTGAAAAAACCTCGACAATTAAAACAGGTTTTTCTGCATAGAATGTATCCGGAGTTTCGTTAGAGTTACAATCAACCACGATATCCGGATAATAATAATCGCTTTCAGTGCCGACCCGCACGTCGCTGATATAAGGGATGCATAATTGATTTTCTAAATGATCGGCAAATTTTCGAAATAAATTACCCGCAATTTTTCGATGTGAAGCGCTAGCGCCCGCCATCGCAAATATTTGACCGTTAATATACTCATGCCTGATCTCATTACTTAACTCTTTCTGCAGATACATTTCAGGCGTAATCGTTTCAAGCTCTTCAGTTTTACTGGACATCGCGCCTCCTTTTTACAATAATTTTGCGCAAAATTAGAGTTTAATCAACCGATAACTCTGGAGGCAAACCCTTTGTTGTTTTTTAATTCCTCAACCGCATCTATAGTCTGAAAAAACACCTGTCCCGGCTTGATTTTATCTAAAAAGTCGGAGTGTTTGAGTTTATCCATCACCGGCCCTTTAACTTCCGCCAAATGTAACACGACGCCTTGCTGAGAAAGCATGTCGACTTGGCTTTCCAACGCTTCAAATGCGGTCATATCAATTTGACTGACCGATGAGAAAATTAACACCACATGTTCCACCCGCTTATTTTGTCCCAACATGGCTTCCATAAAATCGACGATATAACTGATATTTGCAAAAGTGATGTTCTCGTCAATCCTGATCAGCAGCATATTGTCCCAAGTCTCAACATCATGACGTTTTACGTTTCGAAAATGATCAGAATTTCTAATTCGCCCCACTACGGCGATATGCGGTTTACTGCTACGCCGCAAAAAAATCATAATGGTAATCGCCACGCCCAAAGCAATGCCCTCTTCTATCCCTAAGGCCAATACCCCGATAAAGGTAATCAATTCGGCTACGCCGTCGCCGCTGTCAAAACGCCAGGTGGCGATCATGGTTTTGATTTTAATCAGCGGAATAATAGCGATAAAAATAATCGCCGCTAGCGCCGCTTTGGGAATATAGGTAAATTGCTCGGTAAAATTAATGACGGCTATCATTAATAAAATGACCGCTAACAAAGTCGCTATTTGGGTACGCGCACCGGCGGAAAAATTAACCATGGTTCGGCTAAACCCCCCAGCTACCGACATGCCGCCGGAAAAAGCAGTCGCCAGGTTGGCAATGCCCAACGCGGTTAATTCTTGATTAGGTTCTATTTTTTGATTGCGTAAATTGGCCGTTACCTTAGCTATCGCCACGCTTTCGATATAGGCGATAATGGCAATAAAACCGGCGCTGGGAAGAAGCGCTTTCCATTGCGGCCAATTATCCAGAAAGCTGAGGCTGAAATCCGGCAAACCGGGTTTTATTTCACCGACCACAGCCACTTGTTGATGCTGATCGAGTTGGTAAACCACCACTAATAATGTAGTGATGATGACAGTTAACAACGGGGCGGATTTACTGACCCCGGTTATCAAAGTTTGTTTAACGTTGAAGCGGGTAAGCAACCATTTTAACGGCGAACCGAACAATAATAGGATGGCGATACTTAACAGCCCTAAGCCGACTGTATAAGCATTAAATCCGGCAAAATAATCGCTATAACAGATAAAATCCAAACCGCATTCAGGCTTGGGAAGCCCTAATAAATGTCGAACTTGACTGAGCACAATTAAAATTGCGGCGCCGCTGGTAAATCCGGTTAACACCGGATGACTGATAAAATTGACCAGGCCGCCCATCCGCAATATCGCCATTGCCAATAAAATCAAACCGCCTTCCGCCGCCAAAATAACCGCGCTTTCCAGCGGCGAACCCAATTCGGCAATCGTCGGCGTCGCTAATGTACCGGCAATCATAATCGCGGCAATGGATACCGGACCTACCGACAAGGTGCGACTGGTGCCTAAAAAAACATAGACCAGCGGCGGCAAGATGCTGGCGTATAGCCCGACCTGGGCCGGCAAACCCGCCAACATGGCATAGGCGATGCCTTGCGGAATCAATAAAATAGCAGTAATAATGCCGGCGAACACATCGCCATGCCAGTCTTCTCGAGTATAGGTTCTAATCCAGGAAAAAATGGGGAATTTTTTAGCAATAGCATTCACTACTTAATCACTCGGCATTGTTCAGCATAGGCGCGCAATGCGCGCCCTACTTATATTTTGAATAAAAAACAGGCTCGGCAGTAACGCTATGCTTTATTAACAAGATAGCGTACTGCTGGAGTAAGATAACCCTGTTCTGTTCAATAACAAGGGTTATGTGGGGGAAATCAGGAGTCTTTTTCAACCATTTTAGCGACATAAGAGGCTTTGTGGGGAATATCGATGCGATAGCCTTTGATCATAATATGCCAATACAACCATGGAAAGCCCATGATTTTACCTAACCACCAAATCCACTTGTTATCCCGCGGGTCCAGGAATGGAAAAGAAGGCGTGACTTTTCCGCCGTAAGAAAATTCAGCCAACATCACTGTACTCAAAGAAGTGGTCAACGGACAAGAGCCATAACCATCATAACCTTCAGCGACTTCGGCGCTGTTAATTAATTTCTGAATATTATCGACCACAACCGGCACTTGCTTACGCACGGCAGCGGCGGTTTTAGCGTTCGGCGAATTAGTCGCATCGCCTAAACCGAATACATTCGGATATTTTTTATGCTGTAAAGTAAATTGATTAACATCAACCCAACCGCCATCATCGGCTAAAGGGCTCTTTTTGATAAAATCCGGTGCGCTTTGCGGCGGCGTTACATGAATCATATCGAACTCTTTAACCACTTGCTTTTTATTGCCGTCGGCATCTGTGGTTTCAAAAGTCGCTTTCTTAGCCGCACCGTCAATTGCGACCAGATTATGCCCGAAACTGGTGGTAATGCCGTAATCGGCAATCACTTTCGTTAATGCTTTAGCGAAAAAAGGCACCCCGAACATGCCCGGACCGGCATTACAAAATTCAACATTGATTTTATCCAATATGCCTTTTTTTCTAAACCGATCAGAAGCCAAATACATGATTTTTTGCGGCGCTCCGGCGCATTTAATCGGCATAGGCGGCTGAGTAAATAAAGCATTGCCCGATTCCGTTTTTTGTATGCATTCCCAGGTATATTCAACGACATCGGGAGAATAGTTTGAACAAACGTTGTTTTTACCCAGCGTTTCTTCCAATCCTTTAATTTTACCGAAATCCAATTGCAAGCCAGGACACACCACTAAGTAGTCATAACTCACCATCTCGCCTGATTTCAGCGTCACTTGATTCTTTTCCGGCTGAAAAGTATCTGCGTAATCTTTGATCCATTTGATATTGGGACCGATTAAATCAGCTTCCTTACGCATCGTTTTTTTCAGCGTATAAGCGCCGCCGCCGATGATGGTAAAACCCGGCTGATAATAATGCACATCGGATGGCTCAACCATCGCAATATCGATAGATGCATTTTGACGACGTAAGGTATTGGCTGTCGAGACGCCTGCCGCGCCTCCGCCTATGATCAGTACAGTATGGTGTTGTTCAGACATTTTTCTCTCACTTAAACTTTATATTTATTATTACTATTGACTCTTAAAAATGAGTCGTTCTTATAATGGTAGCCCTGCGCTAAGCCTCTAATAGTAAACCTTATCCGAGTTGTTTCCAAGCCTGGTAGCCCCCGGCGATGGATAACACATTGGCATAGCCCATATTTTGCAATGTTTGAGCGGCCAATGCGGAACGCCCGCCGCTGCCGCAATAAACGATAATTGCCGCTGACTTATCAGCCATTGGCTCAACATCGCCGACTTTAAATTCCAATTGTCCGCGCGGAATCAATAATGCGCTGTCCAAATGCCCGGCATTAAATTCATGTTCTTCGCGCACGTCGATCACAATCGGCGAACTGTTAGCGATGATGTTTTTAGCGCTGCCCGGATCAATTTCAGTTATATATTGTTTGGCCTGGCTGATTAATTCTTGCATAGTCGCATTTTTACGAACCGGATCAGAGCCTTCCACCCGCACATCCGCCGCCTGATTCGCCATTTCTTCATCAATCCCGCAATAACGATTCGCGGGCACCGCCATATCAATCAATTTTGGCTTGGGTAAATTCAAATTCGCCATAATTTCAATAAATTCATCACGCGTTTTATTCGCCAAACGAGAATTAATGCGTTTTTCCTGCGCTATATTACTAATCCACCGGCCTTTATAATCATGTCCCGGATAAACAATCGTATCTTCCGGCAAAGTAAAAAGCCGTTGGGTAATGGCATCATACAATGCGCCTGCATCGCCGCCTTGAAAGTCGGTGCGACCGCAGCCATCTATAAATAATGCATCGCCGGTAAAAACACGGTCGCGCCATAAGAAAGACACGCTGCCTACAGTATGCCCCGGAGTTGCGATGACTTTAATTTGTTCATTAACGCCGAATTCGAAAATATCGCCGTCTTGAATTTGAATATCAGCGCTGCTGGCCCCGCAAAGCGAACTGACTGCTGTTTTAGCGCCTAGCATTTGCCTTAATTGGCCGCTCGCCGTAACATGATCCGCATGAACATGGGTTTCAAGCGAATATTTTAAAGTAACGCCTTTCTCTTCAATTAAATCCAGATAAACCTGTAATTGGGTATCAACCGGATCAATTAACACAGCCTCCTTATTTTCAGGGTCGGCAATAAAATAAGTATAGGTACAGCTTTCTTTATCGAATAATTGCTGGAACAGCATAAACGGACTCCTGATGATGCATTTAAAGTAATTATTATTGTTGCGCCCATATACTTCGCGCGGCGGAACAATAATGAAGTTTATAATGTATTAAGCATTTTTAGTATATAAGCAATTTATAATATTATAAAGGAAAAACCGACTTGTTGAGTTGGTTTATTCACTATATTATGGAGATTTATAATTATCTTTTATCATTCCAAATATACACGGCAAGCCATAACCGAGCAAGAAATTTCAAAAAGCGCTACTTCGCGTTTAGTTGTTACAAACTATTACCCTGCGAATTGAACCAAATTAACTATCATGAGTCTTTTTTGCCATGAACTTGAAATCTATTTTCATTCTATTTTTCCTATACCTTGTTCACTCGGTTTGCTATGCCGTAGACATTGAAAAAATTGACCTTCCGGACATGGGCGACTCCACCGGCAGATTAATTTCTCCTCAGCAGGAACAGGAATTAGGCGCCGCTTTTTTCAGGAATCTACATAGCCAAATCAAAATTAATCAAGATCTGGAAATACAACATTACATACAAACTTTGGGTGGTCAATTAGCCGCCAATAGCGACCAACCCGGTTACCCATTTAAGTTTTTTATGGTTATTGATCAATCGATTAATGCTTTTGCCGGACCCGGCGGCTATATCGGCATCAATTCCGGTTTATTATTGCTATCAGAGTCAGAAAGCGAACTTGCCGCTGTTATGGCTCACGAAATCGCTCACGTCACTCAGCGCCATTTATATCGCGCATTTGAAGCCGCCAGACAAATGTCTATTCCCAATGCTGCGGCAACCCTGGCGGCTATATTATTAGGCACGCAATCGCCGGAACTTGGTCAAGCGGCTTTAATCGCGCTGCAAGCGGGCAATACCCAGTTTCAAATTGATTTTACCCGCGATAATGAAAAAGAAGCTGATAGAGTCGGCATGCAAACCTTGGTGGATGCTGATTATGATCCGCGCAGCATGCCGGTTTTTTTTGAAAGATTGCAACAATCCACCCGTTATTACGGCCGGGATATTCCGGAATTTTTAAGAACCCACCCGGTATCGGTTTCCAGAATTTCCGATACCCGCGGACGTTCAGAAAAGTACCCTTATAAACAATATCCGGACTCCAAGGAATATTTGTTGGCGAAAGCAAAGTTAAGAGTTTTGTCCGTTGAAGATCAGGAAGTCAATTTAAAGTATTTCAAAGCACATATCGGACAAGGCACTCAATGGCAACAAGCTGTCGCGCGTTATGGCTTAGCATTGGTTTATATAAAGACTTTGAACTTCGACAAGGCCGATACCCTGCTTACTGATTTAAGTCGCGCACACCCTGGCCAACCTCAGTTTGCCAACGCATTGGCGAAAACAGCTATAGAAAACCGGCAATTTGAGCGGGCGGTAAAATTATATCGCACAGCTTTAAAAGCGTTTCCTAACAATCTGGCGTTAGAAGTGGCCTACGTAAAAAGTTTATTAAATACCGGCCACCCCGACCAGGCCAAAAAAGTGTTGGAAAAAATGGCGCCTAATATCAAAAACCAATTGTTATATTATGAATTATTGGCGCAATGCTATGCCGATTTAAATCAGCCTGCTGAATCACACCGCTTTTTAGCGGAATATTATTACGCCAACGGACAAACCAAAACCGCCATTATGCAAATCAAATTAGCGCAAAATGCGAATCGGAATAATTTTTATCTGCAATCTATCTTAAATGAGCGCTTAAGCTTATTTTTAGCCGAAGAAAAACAACGTCGGCGCGACCGCTAATATTGCTCATCAACAAAAAAACAATTGTTTACGATTAATTAACCCTTTGTTTACTGTGCATTTTTTAATTTACATTTATTTTTTTTGATTTTAATCATTTTTTTTGTAGACACACCCTATATGATGTTATAGAATTTCACCCAACTTAAGGAGCGAGTTCAACTTTATTAAGTTGTTTTAGAGGAGGAGAGCGACCTTGAAAAAGGTTTAATAACAACAATAATTAATAGTAACTGCTTCACAAATTACTACCTTAAGGTAGAATAAAATCCAAAAAACAATAATAAAAAGAAATTTGGAGATGCCCGCGCTCAGCGGGCTTTTTATTGCCTGTCGTTTAGACCCGCCACCAGACTCAAACCATCTTTCCTTTCAAGCCGTAATTCCAATATAGCTTAAATCCGGAAATCCGCCAGATAATATATAAATTTGTGAACCAGAGCTATGTTTCATAATTCTCATACTCTGCTGCGTCACTGCCATTAAATTGGTAGGGTACGCACCGCGCACCATTAGCCGGTATCGTGCTGCTTTAACGGTTGCAGCGCAATGCCCACCCTGCCAAGCCGGACTTCATCCCACACAGCAGCTATTCATGAAAATATCAAATTAAGCGGGACGGGATAGTTATACTTCGCGCGGTTACGATTGCGATTTTTTATCGGTCAAAAACAGTTCGCCATAAAATCCTCAGCCCTAAAGTCCGCCCTACATATGTAGGACAGACTTTAGTCTGTCATCCAGCGGAGAGGTTATTCCCTTGAAGGCGATGGCGTTGGCGCAACGGCCGGTGACCATCAGTACACACAACTACTTCATAGATAAACGAATGCCAATCCAGCCCGCTCTAGGCGCGCCCGGTGAAACAAATCGTCCGTTATCAAAATCATCGCCCAGCACTTCATCCGCTTCGCCGTATACGCCGAAGGTTTTGTAATTGCGATCAAAAATATTATCGATTTTGCCGAATACGGTGAGATACTCGTTCACTTCTAGCTCGGTTCTGGCGTTGAATATCCAATAACCGCCCAGCTTATCGGTGACATTGGCTTCATCCCCTCTTAAATACTGATCGCCGCTATATTGTGTATCGAATACTAATGACCAACGATCCCACAACTTAACGCCGATAGAGGCTTTATACAAATGTTCCGGCAATCCCGGAATTCTATCGCCGGATTCAACCAGTACGCCTTCATCAGATTCTATATCCAATGGGTTTTGAATGGCAAAACCATCTTTAAAACGCGCATTCAGGTAAGTGTAATTGGTCGAAAAATGCCAATCATCAATATCGCTGAATAAATTAGGGACTTGCGCATTTAAGCCGGTTTCTATGCCGTAACGCTGAGTTTGCCCGACATTGCTGAAAAAGCCTTCACTGATGCTGTCGCCACCGCGATTGAAGATGATGTCATTATGATTAGTGGAATGGAAAAAACCTAAATTCCAATTCATATTGCCGCCTTTCATATATTGATCTAAATTGCCTCTAACGCCTGCTTCCCAGGTTTTTGCGACAACTTGCGCCAACGGCGGATCAGCCAAAAAGGCATTCGGCAAACGACACGGATCATCTTCATCGGCGCAGCTTAATTCCATCGGCGTCGGTACTCTGGATGATTCGCTATAGCTACCATACAAACCTAAATTATCCATAGCCTGGTAAGTAACGCCCACGGATGGATTAAATCGATCAAAATTGTGATGTCCGCTTAATTTATCTTCGCCGTCAATATATTGGTTTTGAAGGGTAATGCTGACGTGGTTATATCGTCCGCCGAAAGTCACGGTTAAAGCATCCGTCAGAGAAAAGCTGTCGCTGAAATAGAAGCTATAACTCTCGGTTTTAGTGTTCAAACGCACTTTGGCTTCTTCAACAAAGATGCCGCTGCCAATAGTGCCGCGACTTTCAGTAAGCTCCGCAAGCTCCGTATCTGATTCGAAATGCACATCGGCATTGTCATAAGCGGCCCCAAAAATGAAGCTGTTTTGAAAACCGAATAAATCATGGGTAAATAAAGATTCTAATGTGCCGCCGGCGCTGCGCATGTGGGTTTGACTGGTGTTATTGGTCGCTCCTTCCACACTGTCGTCGGCAAGCACAAGGTTGCCGTTCACGTCCTCAACAAATTCTTCCTCATCCCCTTCTTCTTCGCACAAAAAGGTATCATTATCATCACATTCTTCAAAGTCACTGTCATCACCGTTGAATGTGCGGATGCGATTTTGCCTGAAATAGGTGTTACCGCTGATTTTAATATCTTCGGTGAGATCAATTTCGCCTTCCAGTTCAGAGAAAAACATCCGCGTCACGGTTTGATCCGGATGTGTAAAAATCGCTTTACGCGATTGCTCGTGCAATTGAATCGGCACTGCGCCGTTGCCGCGCATTCGGTTGTCATTGGCGCCCAAGGTTAAATCCAACTTGGCATCATCGCCGCGCCAGCTCAAGGTGCCGAAAACCTGATTAGCTTCAGTGGGCGAAAAATCACGCCAGCCTTCTTCTTCGAAATGTCGCAAATCAATGAAATAACCCCAAGTTCCGTTATTCCAACCGCTGGTCAACTCTTCCGAATGTCTTTCGAATGAACCGCCGTAAACTTCAAATTGATGACCCGGCGCTGAAAAACCGGTTTTAGTGCGAATCGATAAAGCGCCGCCCAAGGTATTCATACCGAATAATGGGTTGGAGCCCGGCGCCAAGGTCATGCTGTCAATCGCGCCCGGCGGCAATAAATCCCAATTCACCGAGTCGCCGAAAGGTTCATTAAAACGCACGCCGTTAACATAAACCGACATGCCCTGCGGTAAACCGAGCAACGGCGAAGCCACAAAACCACGATAATAAACATCCGGTTGCAAAGGGTTATTTTGCGCTTCATTAATATGGACGCTGCCCAAATAGCGATTCATATAATCGGAAAGAGAAATGCTCTGCGCATCTTGGATTTGATCTGAGCTAACGGTTTGAATCGGCGCTGGAATCTTATCCAGACCGCCGCCGCCCTGCAAGGGAGTGGTCGCATAAACATTGACTGCATCCAAAGTTACAGCCGCCGGTTCACCGGCCGATACACTGTCGCTCCCTAAGATACAAAGCACTGGAACAAAACTTTGTACGACTTTTTTCATGGAATTTCTCGTGTTTGTTATTATAAAACAACAAGTGTATCTAATAAACAAACACTTACCCAGACCTCCACGAAAAAAAGGAATTTTTCCTAAGCAAGATATTGCCGCCCGAATTCTTCCACTGATAAAGGCTTATTAAAGTAATAACCCTGATATTTAAAACAGCCTTTATCTTGCAAAAAACTTAATTGTTCTACACACTCAACACCTTCCGCCACTATGTCCAGATTCAAACGTTCCGCCAAGGCGATAATCATTTCGATAATGACCCGATGATTATCGGCCTGCTCTATATCATCGACAAAACATTTATCAATCTTTAACTGATCCAGAGGAAAACGGGTTAAATAGGATAACGATGAATAGCCGGTGCCGAAATCATCAATGGAAAGCTCTATTCCCAATGCTTTCAGTTCAATCATGGTTTTGCTCACTTGCTCGGCGTTTTTCACCAGAATATTCTCAGTTAATTCCAACATCAATTGATGCGGACTGATGTCGTATTGCTCGATCACATTTTTGACCATACTGACGAAATCCGCCTGCCTGAACTGCACCGGACTGACATTAACCGCTATGTGTTTTAAACCGGCCGCCTCCCACTGCTTTATTCTTTGACAAGCGTCTTCCAGCACCTGTCGCCCTAAACTGATAATATCCCCGGTTTCTTCCGCCAGCGCGATAAAATCCGTCGGCGAAATAAAGCCCCGGTAAGGATGACGCCATCTAGCCAAAGCCTCTGCGCCTATCAGTTGTCCACCTGAGTTGATTTGAGGCTGATAGTAAACTTCTATTTGTTGAGATGCTAAAGCCGCATGAAATTCCTTTTCCATGGTGATTTTAGCTCTAGCGCCAATCTCCATTTCCGGCAGAAAAAACTGCGTACAACTGCGCCCCATGTCCTTAGCTTTATACATCGACATTTCCGCATGCTGAAAAATTTGTTCGACATCTTGATCTAGCGGTGAAATAATCACGCCGCCAATACTTAACGACAAAGATAAAGTCTGATTGGATAAGGTGATTTCACCGGCGACTGCAGTATGCAAGGCGGCGGCTTGGCGTTCGGCTTCATTCATTGCGTATTGCTCATCAGGCGCCAAGCGGGTTAACAAAACGACAAACTCATCACCGCCTAAGTAGGCCAAAAAAGCATTCGGTAATAATGCGCTATTAAATAACTCTGCGGCTTCTTTCAACA
The DNA here is from genome assembly GCA_006844585.1 of Methylococcaceae bacterium. Lineage (GTDB taxonomy): Bacteria > Pseudomonadota > Gammaproteobacteria > Methylococcales > Methylomonadaceae > Methylomarinum. Next base: position 11,299 of record SPJM01000068.1, read on the forward strand.
AAGCGTCGCCGGTGGAGTTGCCGAAAAAGTCGTTAATTGTTTTAAAACGATCAAAATCGAGTAACAACAAGGCTGAAAAATAATGCTCAAATTGATTTTCCTGAATAACCGATTTTAGTTTGTTGACTAGACAAAGCCGATTCGGTAATTCCGTTAAATTATCATGATAGGCAATGTATTCAACATTCTCCTGTGCTCTTTTTCTGGAAATGCCCAGACTAATCACATCGGTAACCCGGCTCAGGAATTTTCGCTCATGTTCCATCTGCTCATGACCGGCGTTCAAAATGAGCACCAGTATGCCAAAAGTTTGTTTATCTTCTTTTAAAGGCAACAATAAACTATTCTCAGCATAAATATCGTTCTGAGAAAGAATTCGACAATCCTCGTCAGCGCCTATTTGAATGACGCCTTGCGGATCACTGACTCCGCATAAACAACGCTGTGCTATGTTTGGCGAAGAAAGCCCGATAATTTCTGAAATATCGATCTCTTCAGCAGGTTTGGATAATTTCTTGCCATGCTGATTATCGAGCATAAAAAAACCAAACTTATCCGTTAAGTTCAACCAGGAAACAGACATTATTTTTTCAGCCGATTTCACTAAAAATTCGTCAAACGGAAAAAAAGTATATTTTAAGATCTCCGCCAAAACCTTATTCTCATCCGCATAACGCTTAATTTCTTCTTGCTGTTGCCGGTGTTCGGTGACATCGCGAAAATGCATAACATAATGGCTAATATTTTGATCTTCATCAATTACCGTGGAAATACTCGCCCATTGCTGAAATAACTCGCCGTTTTTGCGTTTATTATAGATTTCCCCCTGCCAATAACCTTTGACTTTAACATCACTCCAAATACGCTGATAGAAAAAATCACTGTGTTGTTTCGATTGCATCGACTGCAGGCTTTTACCCAATATTTCTTTTTCAGTGTATCCGGTAATTTCGGTAAATTTGAGATTAACGCGCTCTACTACGTAATCAGCATTGGCTATCATGATTCCCTCATGCGCCTCAAATGCCGTAGCCGCCAAGCGAAACTCGGTTTCCGCTTGTTTTCGTTCGCTAATATCCCGTAAACAAATAATGGCGCCTGCAGCATTACCTCCGCTATCTTGCACCGTTGAAGCATTAAGCAAATAAGACTTTAAATTATCCCGACTTTTATTTAACGTTAATTCCTGATTTTTATAGGCGCTGTTCATTAATTGAATAAAGTCAATTTCTCGACTGACTTGACGATTATGTTCGACGACTTCAACCGTCAAAAATTGTTCAGCCGCTGAATTCATGGATTTCAATTCGCCTTGCGGGCTGCGAAACACAATCGCGTCAGAAATGTTTTCCAATATGGTCTGTAAAAAGCGCGCCTCGTCCTTTTGTTTGTTTTCAGCCAGTTGACGAAAACTTATTTCTTGATGAAGTTCTTGATTGGCCCGCTTGAGCGAGTTTGCAGTTTTTCTTAACGCCAGAATAAAATCGATCACTAACCCAATCAGCAAAAACGCAACAATATATATAATCGTCAAATTATCTTGCGCTTGCTGGCGATTCAACAAATAAAAATCCATGTACTCAAGTCTGAGTTTATTTAACGCCGGCTGCACGCCGGAATTAAAAATGTTATCGATTTGTTGACTTATGCTTTTAGTTTTTTCGAAAATCAAGCGCCCATGAATCAGAATATGGCGCAACTGATCGGACTCACTCGGGTAAGACGCTTTTTCTAAATCTGTAAACAAATTAAATAGATTTTCAATTGAATGTTCCGCCTGTTTTTCGTGACTTCGGTGAAACAAAACAATTTGTTGCAATAATTGATGAACCAGAAACCATTCCTGTTTGGGCGCTTCCTCATTTTTCGGGTATTGCTCAACTAACAAGGTTAAAAATGACAAAGAGTTATTGATAACTGCGTTTAAAGATAAAAACTTTTCCGTCGCCTGTCGTAAATCCACGATATCTTTTTCCAGCACAGACATATCAGGACGTGCGCCAATAGGTCTCATGGTTTTTAAATTGACAAGCAAAGACTCCATTTGATCCGTTGTTTTCAATACGGGGTCATAATTCAACAGCAGGCCTTGGTTAGCCTTGAGAACCAATTCATTAAGTATGACGACCTGATGGTTCACCTGTTGTAGGGATTGTAAAATTTTGAAATGTCGTTCATGATTGCTATAACTTCTTTGCTGAAATATGGCAATCCCTAAAATTATCGTCAGTAAAACCAATAAAACCAGCTTCACCTTGGCGCCCGTCATCAAGGTCTCCAAACGT
>SPJM01000069.1 GCA_006844585.1 Methylococcaceae bacterium
AAAGTTTTGATGGAAAAACAAAACCCGGAAAACCGATCCAAAAAACAACCGTCCTTCTCATTAAAAAACAACCTTAACCCCTTCCGAACCAGCACCGCTGCCCCGAAAGAAGGGCGTATTATACAGACACAATCCTGACCGTCAAGGGTTTTTGCGAATTTTTTTAATTTAATTCCTTTGATTTCGACAATCCCTCTTACTTTTCCTTATAAGGCTTTGATATACTTATAAGTTATTTACAAAAATCAATGTGAGAAATATGCACTTTACCATTGGAAGTTTTGCTGTTCGACTTGTCGCCTCTATTATTATAGTTTTACTTTCTTTCAACCCATCCGGCTATTCTTACTTCGAATGGATTAATACCGCTATCAGTCCGGGTGGATCCGGGTTTGCCGCCTTACATGCATTTTCCGGCGTTATTCTCGTTATCGCCTGGGTTATCCTGATACGCGCCACGTTTCGTTCTTTAGGTCCAGTCGGACTAATTCTAGCTTCTTTATTTATAGGCACCTTTGTTTGGGTATTAACCAGTTATGGTTTACTCAACGCAGACAGTGCGACCGCTATTACCTGGATTGCTTTGATTTGTCTTTCCGCCTTACTCGCCATCGGCATGTCCTGGTCTCATATTCGCAGACGCTTGAGCGGCCAGTACGACATTAATGATGCAGACGATTACGATTAAACTTGCTATTTAGAGAATTCCTGAGTATTTTACTAGGTATATATTTTTATTTATTCATCGGAGCCATACATGACCCCAATTTCTCGATCTGATGTTGAAAACACATTACGATCCATTATTGATCCCAATGTCGGTACAGATTTAATAAGCGCTAAATCCGTAAAAGACATTGCTATCAATGAGCAGAATTTAACGATTACGATTGAACTCGGTTATCCCTGTAAATCATTTATCGATGAATTACGCTCATCAATCACTCAGCAATTAAATACCTTGGCAGATGTCGGCAAGGTTGAAGTTAAGATCACCAGCAAAATTATTGCTCATTCGGTTCAACAAACATTAAAGACCCTGCCCAATGTAAAAAATATTATTGCTGTTGCTTCAGGTAAGGGCGGGGTCGGCAAATCGACCACGTCCGTCAATTTAGCTTTGGCGCTTGCATCTGAAGGCGCAAAAGTGGGATTGCTGGATGCTGATATTTACGGCCCCAGCATCCCAACCATGCTTGGACTTTCCGGACCGCCAGCGAGTGAAGATGGTAAGACAATGATTCCTAAAACTTCTTTCGGAATACAAACTATTTCCATCGGCTATTTAATTGATCAAGACCAACCCATGATTTGGCGCGGCCCAATGGTGACCAATGCGCTTCAACAATTACTGAATGATACCAATTGGGATGACATTGATTATTTAATTGTCGATCTGCCGCCCGGCACCGGCGATATACAATTAACACTGGCTCAGCAAATTCCAGTAACCGGCGCTATTGTAGTGACCACCCCGCAAGACATTGCCCTGATTGACGCTCAACGCGGCCTGGGCATGTTTAATAAAGTCAATATACCCGTACTCGGCATTGTTGAAAACATGAGCATCCATATTTGCAGTCAATGCGGTCATGAAGAAGCTATTTTCGGAACCGGCGGCGGCAACGCAATGGCGACAAAAAATGACGTGGAATTATTGGGTTCTTTACCTTTAGACATCAGCATTCGCGAACTAGCCGATTCCGGTCGCCCCACCGTTGCTTCCGAACCCGACAGCCGCCCGGCAGAAATTTACAAATCAATCGCTCGAAAAATGGCTGGAAAATTGGCTCTGCAAGGTCAGGATTACAGCAGCAAATTTCCTAATATTGTGATTCAAAACTCTTAACTCAGCCCTGTCACTGTAACGCCATACGAACGTAACCTATCACTTATTTAAGACAAAGCTCGGTTACGCTCTCATTTACGCCGGGAACATTTCCCGGCGAAATTTCGCTCAACGAAGCATAGTCTGGTTTTTACCTTTAACATTACTGCCGGTAAGAGACTGTAAAAAATCCAGTAGATCTAACTTATCATCTTTACTCAACCCCAAAGGCTGAATCAAAGAATCCAAATTTTCATTACCTACGCCACCCTGGTTATAGAAATCAATCACCTCCTCCAATGAAGATAGCGAACCATCGTGCATATAAGGAGCTGTTAAACTGATATTTCTAAGTGTCGGCGTTTTATATTTCCAGCGATCCCTTGGCTGCTGAGTTATTTCATAACGCCCTAAATCATTTAGCGGCGGTTCAGCCACGGACTGCACAATCTCTCCGGCAACCTCAACTATCTTGCCTCCCAAATCAATTTTGATGGTATCCGGCGCTATCTGCATAGAATTCAAATAACCCATGCCGGTATTATGAAGTTGATTATCCATAAATAAAGCATATTCTTTCTCAGCATGATGACAAGCAACGCATCCGGCTCGGCCCCGAAATAACTCGAATCCTCTTTTCGCCGATTCACTGATCGCATCTTTTTCGCCGCCATAATACCAGCGATCAAAATCCGAGTCCGCCGATAGCAACGCCTGCTGATAAGCAGACAAGGCCTCACCTAAATTGATCATATTGACCGGTTCGCCAAAACTTTTCTCAAACAAACCTTGGTAATCAACAATACGGGTCACCTTATCCAACACATGACCGATTGAAGGATTACCCATTTCGTTTTGCGCCAGCAATGGCCCCCAGGTCTGTTGAGCAAGACTGTTTTCGCGACCATCGTGAAATAATAATTTAGCGTACGCAACATTATATAGAGTCGGCGAATTGCGCCGAATGCTTAACCCCTCGATACCCACGGCAGCCCTCATTTCATTATTAGTAAAACCCTGCTCCGGTATATGACAGGTTGCGCAAGAAAAAGTATTATTAAAAGACAAGCGGCGATCAAAAAACAATTTCCGTCCTAACTCAATCTTTGCCGCATTAATGGGAAAACCTATTTCAACAATCGGCAAACCTAATGGCGGTTGCTTTATATTTTTCAACAATTGCGCGGCACTCATTTGTGGCGCAGATTGCTCAACACTCGTTTGCACAGAGTCAGATGAAATCTCCTGAATGAGTGTCTTAACATCACTGATTAAGGTATTCGGATTAATGAATGAAACACTGTAAATATTGCGGATATTTTTTTGCTTATCGATTAAATAAACTCTCAATAAATGCGAAAACGTACCGGTAAACCGGCCTTCCTGATCATAAACCTTCTGCACATTTTGCTGATAATGCCGCATAATCGGCGCCAATTGATGTTCCGAGGCTGTCGTGAGAAAACGCCAATCCAACCCACCCATAAAGCTACCGCCATACTTTTTCATCAGCTCCGGGGTATCGTGTTTCGGGTTAAAACTTAAGGTCAACAAACGTAAATGATCGGCAACAACCGGTTCTTGCAATAATTGTCGGTTAATCTGCTGAAACACCGCTGTCGCCAATGGGCAGCCCATTACATCACTACAAGTTGAATAGATAAAGCTCAACAATACGATTTTGTCAGCCATCAATTCATGCAATGTTAGCTTTTGATGTTCTGTAGTCAACACATCCCCATTTGCCGCTGCGGAAATCACCGGCAATTGATAACTAGCCGCTTCCGGCAATTTTAAATAAACCGGTTGCTCAGCCCATGCTTGGCTCAATTTAAAAAACAAAACGACAACACAAAACAAACTATGTTTTTTCATACTATGGCACTCAGGAACTTGAAAGCCTCAGCATCCTTGCCGAAACTTTTCTTGATATTTTTATTTGATTTCTAAAAAATCATTGGCTGACAATTGAGTTTGATACAGAGCATACGCGCCAAAACGCATTTGGTGTGGTCGACCCAATTTTTGCTGAATAAAATCAATAGCAAATTGTTGCTTTAAATCCTTGCCATCCCAATTGTAAAGCTTGAAAAACTGTTCATTATCCTTACCTTTTTTATCCCAATTCGCCAACAAGGAAGAAGTGTAGTACAGTCGCTTGCCGTCCCAACTAGAAGACACCATATTGACCTGGGCGCCGATTTTTTTCTGATAGATTTGTTTCGGGTTAAACGGATCGGAAATATCAAAAGCGCGGGTCGTTCCATCCATGAAGGTATTCACCCATAACAATCCATCATCCTGCTGAATCGAGATATCGACCGGCAAAGGCACTTTACTGGGGTCGCCGATATCCGCTACCGCTTTCGCTTGCCATTCGCCCTGTTTATCCAGATAAATCAACCATATTTTTGAAGTCAATGCGGTGCTGGTAAAACAGTAATTATGATTCACGCCCCAAGCGCATCGCAGCTCCAATGGGGCTCCGGGCACATCAAAAACCTTTCTGGGCTGTCTGGCGTGTAAATCCCACTGTACGACAGTATTGCCAAAGCGTTTCATTGCTTCCGAATCTTTCAACATTTTGCCGAAGTCCATCATGTAATTGGACCAACCGGTGAACGATGACGTAAACATAGCGTTCAATCGGGGCAAAGCCCGAACATCATAACCATAACCGTCGGCATGTTGACCGCTTTTAAGCGCTCCGCGCAAATTAGCATCAGTCGGCATCCAGTGGGTGGCGATATAATCACCCGCGTTGCTATATTCAACTAAAGCCGTACGACCGCCATGATCGGTTTTATTCGATAAACCACTCACCATCATTCGGCCCGCCAGTGCATAAGTGGTATGAGGCCCCACCACGCCGCCGCTTTTTTCGACAAAATCATCAATAACTTTGCTCAAAGTCGGTTTACCTGGATGGGTATGGACATCGAAAATAAAAATTTTATTGGTATCCAAGCCCGCAGCCCATAAATACTTCCGATCATCGGTAAAGCCGGAATGATGCGCTTCATTACGACCGCCTACGGAGAGACTATTAACCACTTGCCCAAAATTCTTTGCCGAGGGATTAACCGCAACCGTCACCAATTTATCTTGTTCATCGCCAACACCCTTCATGCCTAATGTCCAGACATAAACGAAGTCCTCCTGCCCGGTTATCTTCGCCATATAAGGCGATTGGCAAGTCTCATCAGCATGAGCCAATCCTGTCGCCACCAATAATGCGCCGCCTAAAAAGCCCATCCATTTTTGTTTGTTTAACACTCTTTTTAATCGTTTGATTTTCATTATTTTGCCTCCCAAAAAATACACCTTTTTCACCACCCATCCCCATTCAAGATAAAATATTGTCTAATTTCTTACTGAATAGTCTCTCGGGCGATCATGAAATAATTAATCTCCACCTCCCATTTAATATTAGACCGGTCGTCTAATTGAACAGAAAAATCTACCTGCCTTGCGATTGACAAGTTATAGCCGTAATGCGAAACAATCGCAAAACCGGGTTAACAAGCAATAGCTAAAATTCATCACGCTATGACTTAAAAAAATCATCTAACAAAGTTTCACAACAATCTTGCAAGGGCTTGACTGATTGCTCAATTTTCATGCGTAGCAAAGCGCCTTGCCAACTATTGGCCAATAAATCAGCCATTATTTTTGCAGACTTATCCTGTCGTACTGTTCCTTCTTTTTGCGCTCGCTCTAATGCAGATTGTTGCAAATTGGAATAGCGCTCAACTGCCTGCAACAACGATTTTCTGCAAACCGGGCTGGTATCCGCAATTTCCCCCATTAGATTACCCAATAAACATCCGCCTTCATAGTCATTCTGCTCAACTTGAATAATTAATTCAGCATAATATTTTTTTAAAGCGGTTAAGGCGTCAAACTTAGGGTCTTGCAAATGCTGGTTAAGCTGATTAATAAACGGCTCTATATAATGAGCAATCGCCTCTGCGGCAAAATCTTCCTTACTGTTAAAATAATGATAAAAAGAACCTTTCGGAACATCCGCCGCATCCAACACCTCCTTGATGCCAGTACCATGGTAACCCTGCGTCATCAACATATGAACGCCATGATCCAAAAGCTTTTCTTTTTTGAGATTTATTTTAACTTGTGTGTCCATGGCTAGATTATGCGACCGGTCGTCTAGTAATGCAAGTATTTTTTCAATCCGGTAATAATGAGTCAGTTAAACAGCGTTTGTCGCCACAGTGATCATTTACAAACCAGATCAGTCTATTCATAATAAACATCGTACGTCCTTCACCTATTCCATCATGCTGATTCCTAATAATAGAAATATACGCTATATGGTCAGGCGAAGAGGCCACTTTTGATTTTACATTGAATGCATACTATGGGTATTAAAGCAGATAAATGGATACGCCGCATGGCGGAACAACAAAACATGATTGAACCGTTTGAAGCCAATCAGGTTCGCCGCTCTGAACAAGAACGCATCATTTCTTACGGCACATCCAGCTATGGTTATGATGTCCGCTGTTCAGATGAATTCAAAATTTTTACCAATATTAATTCCGCGATTGTCGACCCCAAAGACTTTTCCGATGATAGCTTCGTCGATGTTAAATCCGATGTTTGCATTATTCCGCCTAACTCCTTTGCCTTAGCCAGAACAGTTGAGTTTTTCCGTATTCCGCGCGATGTATTAACCATCTGCCTGGGTAAATCGACCTATGCCAGATGCGGCATCATTGTTAATGTCACGCCGCTGGAACCGGAATGGGAAGGCCATGTGACGCTTGAATTCTCAAATACCACGCCCTTGCCCGCCAAAATATACGCCAATGAAGGCGTCGCGCAAATGTTGTTTTTTACCGGCGATGAAGTGTGCGAAACTTCTTATAAAGACAGAGGCGGAAAATATCAAGGACAACTTGGAGTAACCTTGCCGAAAGCATAAAATCAACCAACAAATAATGACCGCCTGCGGAGGAAATATGCTTTCTCAATTATCGATGCAATCTGAAAAAATCAGTGTTGAAGACTATTTAAAAGGTGAATTAATCTCTGACCTTAAACACCAACTGATTGGTGGAGAAGTCTATGCAATGGCTGGCGCCAGCGCAAACCATGAGCGGATTTCCGCCAATATTATCAGAAAAACAGGCAACCACTTGGAAGATTCGCCTTGCGAACCTTTTGGCTCCGATATGAAAGTTAAAGCCGGAGAAAATTTTTTCTATCCGGACGTTACCGTCGATTGCAATTTTGATGAATCGGAACCTTATTTCACCGAATCTCCCATCATTATTGTCGAGGTCATCTCAAAATCAACTCGCAAAATGGACGAATCTACGAAATTAACATCATATTTGAAGCTTCCCAGCTTGCAGGAATATATTTTAGTCGAACAAGACTTTGTCGATGTTGAAGTCCTCAGCAGAAAAGAGAACTGGTTTCCAAGGCATTATTTTTTAGGCGATGAACTGACTCTGGAATCTATTGACTTAACCCTCAGCGTTGAAGAAATTTACCGCCGCGTTAATAATGCAGACGTATTGGAATATTTGGCGAACAAACAGGAAACTGAAGATGCTGGCTAACATTATACAAACAGAAGCCTTAACTGTAGAAGAATATTTAAGCGGAGAGTTGATCTCTGAAATCAAACATGAATTGATTGACGGTCAAGTTTATGCGATGGTTGAAGGTAGTGATAACCATGACTTCATATCCGGTAATATTTACCGTAAATTCGGCAACCATCTGGAAAACACAGCTTGCCGCCCATTTACTTCGGATAAAAAAATCAAAACAGCCAATGGCAATTTTCGTTACCCGGATTGTATGGTTGTTTGCGAACAAGACAATGAAAATCCATACTACAAAACCAAACCGGTTATTATTGTCGAAGTGCTGTCACGCTCAACCCGAAAAACAGACAAAAAGGATAAACTTCTGGAATATATCAATATTCCGAGTCTACAGGAATATGTGATTATTGAACAAAACTGTGTGGACATTGAAGTATTCAGACGTAGCGATGATTGGCATTCCAGTCATTATTTTTTAGGCGATGAAGTCGCTTTTGAATCCATTGATTTAATCGTATCGGTTGAAAACATCTATCAACGCGTCGATAACGAAGATATGACTGAGTTTCTCAGCCAAAAACAAGAAACGCCTTAACCCGGCTTTGTCGCCGCAGCGCCACAAGCACTATAATCTATAGGTTTATAATTAAAACACTACTTTATACCTAATCAACAAGTTATAAATATCACCGACAAGGTCGGGTTAAATATTAATGCAGCTTATTATTTTTTTTAATCAACTCACTGTTTAATATACTGATCGGCGGCATTTGCACAAAAAAACCACGCTCATCTAAACTGGCCATCACCTTATCAATATTTTCCCTGGCTAATTTTCTGTCCGGCGTTAACTCAAGCTCCATCACAAAAACCAACGTCCCCATACTTTTATATAATTCCTCAGGAACGCTGGAAAAATCATCCTTTCGGCTGACATATAAATAAAGCTCATCTTTTTTTAAACTTTTATAGATGTAACACTGCATTTTTACGACGCTATGATTTAAATTCGATTTATTTTAACCTTTTTTTGTGCAATAGTAAGGAACGTCCATGAAATAAATTCACACTCCATGAACCCCACGCCATCACCGCAAAAATTTTTTAAAACCGCCTGTTTGTTCGAAGGGTCATTAGTCATTGTCGCCATCATTCTGGGCTGGATAGCCGACATCAACCCGTTTCAGCATCTACGCTTTACGGAATCGGCACTGATTCACGGCATCCTCGGGACTTTACCGGTTTTTTTATTTTTCATGACCCTGCAATACACCAATTTGCAATCTATCGCCCGCATCAGGCGTTTATTGCTGGAAACCATTGCGCCGGCCATGAAAGACTATGGCTGGGCGGATTTACTGGTGCTGGCCGCGATTGCCGGTTTTACCGAGGAATTACTGTTTCGCGGGGTGATACAACCTTGGCTGGAAAACAGCTGGGGATTCAACGCCGCCTTAATCATCAGCAACCTGATCTTCGGCCTTGTACATGCGGTCACCTTCATTTATGCTGTGCTCGCCTTTTTAATCGGCATCTATCTTGGAATATTTTTAGACTACGGCGGCGAAAGAAACTTATTAACGCCCATTATTATTCACGGTTTATACGACTTTCTTGCTTTCATTGTCATTCTGAAAACCTATAAAAAAAGCATCTGATATTACTAAAATGAGTCTTGCCAATCTTCACAGAAATAAGCTGTTTTTACATTGGACGATTGTCATCGCCTTTTTAATCACCATTGCTACCTATATTGCGGCTTGCCACCTATTCCAGCATCAGTTTCAAACGACATTGAGCATCTCCGAGCGGGAATTTATCAGAACCCTGTTTTATGTAGTCGCCATCATTTTATTACCACTCACCAATTTGCTGCGCTTTATCCTCTTGCGACTCAACCAAACCATGTTTAACAACACTCCGGCCACTCAACGCTACTTACTCACCGTGACCGTCAGCCAAATTTTAGTCCATATTCCGGCTTTATTCGGTTTAATCATTTTCTCGTTGGGAGATGATTTTAATTCCTTGTATATTTTTAGTTTAATCTCATTATTAGGCGTATATATTCAAAGACCTAGGCAAAATGAATTAGCTAAAATTATTGAGGCAATTGATAATAGAGCGTAAAACAAAGCTTATTCCACTGGCTCCATTCTGGCTACTCATCAAAATAACGGTCGAATTGATCAGTGATTGCTTTGAGTAAAGGATATTGAAAATCGCAAGATCCATTTGCTTGAGTGATCATATAATGTTGCAGTTTTTCTTTTGCTTGCTGTCTTTCATATGTGCTTAACTGCCTAAATCCGCGCCCATACGACCAACCATAGCCCCAACGATACCAAATGGGAAATACCGGCGAGCCGCCGACGGTTACGCCGTAATACATGGCGTCCGCCAACAACGCATTTCCGGTTATATCGGCCACACATTGTCTTAATTTTTGATCCGCTGTTTTTTTCGTCTGGCGGTCGCCGCCTTGCCAATAGGCTATATCATGTTCAATACAGCAACCGCACCATAAATTTTTATCTTGAAAATCGCCATCCGGAAAATGCGAACAGCCGTCGCTGCTAAAGTCATCAATGTGTTCTGCGGCTAGCTGTGCTGAAAATATCACCAACATAATCAATAAACCGTTAATTCGCATTTTTCCGATATCTTCCATTTTACCCAGCCTTGTCTATAACATATATATATACTTCTTAAAAAACCGGGTTAATGCCACTGTTTCAGCTGCTGGAAATAATACAGTGATTTATTTTTTATCTGTAACTGCTTATTTTCAATATAAGAAGCCAATAATATCACCACTAAGCCTAAGCCAACCGAGCTTAACCACGGCGCAGTGGAGTATGCATTCACCAGATATTCCCAATAACCCAATAAGCCGACCATGACACAGATATTGCCACTGAAGAACGGCGCTTTTTCCTGATAATGCAGCCCGGCCAACACCAATAATATCCCGGCGGCAATGGTTAATACAGCGGCGGAATTCATCGCTTGTTCAAAAAGGACATAATAGCAAATAGCGACGACCGCCAGTGAGCTGAGTAAACGATATAAGCGCCCATGAAAAGTCACTTGAGTGGATAAAGCAAATATAATAGCCGCTGTCGGCAACCAGGCCAATCCGGAATGGTATTGGTTCAAGGCATACTCATTAACAACCGATGCCCAAATAGCAATCGCCGACAAAGTGCCTATCCATTGGGAGAGATAAAGTATTGACAATCTCTGGGTGTAATTTTTGATGTCGTGGATAAAAAAGACCGTCAACATGATGGATACCGTCATCGCCATGGTAAAGCCCAAGGGATGAAGCAGGCTACGCCCCAAAATAATCCACAGAGGAAAACTTGCTAACGCTCTAGCCGCTAAGCCTTCGGGCAGGCGCATGGTTTCATCGCCCAACAGATCAAGTTCGTTTTTACGCGCCCAATAGTATAATCCAATAAGCAAACAAGCCATCATTAGACCGCTTCTAACCGGCATCAATAAAGCCAATCCGCCGACCACAGAGGCAATAATCAGTTTTGAACGATATTTACGCGCCAAAATAGAATAGCCCATATAGCTGACCGCGCCGAAAACCAAAACCGTCATCAATAAATCAATAACAATGACAGTCGGATTCACATCCATAAATTGCAACCATTCATATTCAGGCTGCAAGGCCGCATGACCATGCCAATAGCCGTAAATCATCGCGCCGACCTGGGATACCTGAACAAACACAAAAGCGGTCGCCAAGCCGAAAAAGACTCGTGCGCCTTTGGTTTCCTTAAGCAGATAAGCACAAATAAAACCGCTGCCGCATAGCATCAACGTCAGCCCCAAGCCCACCCAATAACGATAAGCGGGTTGTAGTTCCTGATGGCCTTGCAACATAAAACTGACCGCCGATAAAATAATCAAGATGGAGCCAATCCATCTTAAATAAGTCGTAATTTTAGCGGCTATTTTAGTTTCCTTTTCTGAAACCTTTTCCTGTTCATTCAAATGCGAATGGGTAAAGTCTAATCGTTCATCGCTATACATCACACACCCCCTTCAGAATCTTTGGCGGAAACCTCGCTTAATTCATCCAGCGCTTTTTTCAAAGCCTGTAATTCTTCTTCCTGTTCAAATTCCGCAGCCAATTGATCTTCCATTTTCAAATCAGGAAAATCCGTCTCACTCATCACCACGGTTCCTTCCCAGCGATCAAAAATACTTTGTACATCCTGCAAAGCGTGTCCCGGATTATCGATTAACATTCCCTGCAAATTATTACGATTCTGGCGAGCGGCTAACATTTCCTTTTTATTGTTCAAAATTTGAATTTGGTCTTGAATCGCATTGTAATCCGCCCTGATTTTCTTTTCTTGCGCTACACTTTCCTGATGTTGCTGATCAATTAAAGTCATTTTCTTTTTCACTTGCTGCAACTGCTTAACGCATTGCAAAGCTTTTTGCTCATCTTGGGCTTTCGATTTGATAGCTCGCTCTGACCATAGTTTTGCCTGCTCATCAAGCTCTTGCAAATGCGTTTGATACTGACTATTTAATTTATTGATGCGGTGCAAATGTAGCAAGGTTTTACCGGCCACCTGTTTTAACTCCTTAATCGCCGCATCCGCTAATGCTTCGTGGTTTTCAAAATCATAGGTCATTTGATCAAACTGGCCTTTGATTGAAAAAAACATTTTTTTTAGATTATTCATTTTATTCTCCTGGTTTTGCGTCTACATAAGTAGAAATGCAAAACCCAGGCCAAATTCAATTATACATAACTATCAACAACTTACAAACATTATAAAATACATAACAACCATTTATATTCATATAATGAATACATCAAATACAAAATATGTATAATTCATCTCAAAAAAACATAGAAATTTTCCTTAACTGATCTACACTCAAATCAACCATTACCAACAAGGGAAGACCGCTATGAAAATCACCATTGATCAGTTATTCGAACAAGTTCACAATATCCCGCAAATTCCTGAAGTCGTTAAAACACTTATTGCTCAATTGAATAATCCCGATATTCCTTTTCATGAAATTGCGGCCAATGTCGAGAAAGAGCAAATGATTTCATTAAAGGTATTAAGATTAGTCAATTCAGCACACTTCGGCTTATCCAAAAAAATCAATTCCATCGATGACGCCGTTGTTTTATTAGGCATGTCGCGCTTGAAAACGCTGGTCATAGCTTCAGGGATCGTCAGCGCAGTCCCCGATATTCCCAATTTCGACATCAAACAATTTTGGTTAGGCAGTTTTAATACGGCTAATTATGCTAAATGGGTCGCCGATGAGAGCAATTTGGAAGACAGCGAAATGGCTTTTACCGCCGGCTTGATCTGCGGTTTGGGCAAAATTTTGATACAACTAGGCGACCCGAAAGCCGCCAACGAAATCGAACAACACGTCAAAGCCGGTCATTTACGGCCCAAATACGAAATCAACCGACTTGGCTTTACCAATCTGGATGTCTGCAAGGAATTATGTAAGCGCTGGAAATTCGCCCCCGAACTCACTGATGCAGTCTATCAATCCGGCGACCCATTGGAATTTGAAGAAATTTCACCGGTTTCATGCGCTGTAGCTATTGGCCGCTACATCAGTGAACACATGAACAGCGCCGATGAGATAGAAGAACATTTGCCGCTGTTCCCCAAACAGGAATGGAAGCAACTGGGCTTGGCGGAACAAGATATTGCCGCCAAACTACCTGAGATATTAGCGATAGAGTCCGGTTTGGAAGGCTTGTTGGATTAAGCCAGCTTTTGCTAAGACAAGTTATTCATAAACAGCGTATAACTAATTTTGTGGCGCTACAGATATAAAAATGGCATTTTTATTAAATCTACCAATCAATGAGTTACGTTCGCATGGCGCTACAATGATAAGGCTGGGTTAATGTTGAAACTGTCTACTGAACAAAAATCTTTTTTTAAGCTGATCTCGGATATCGCCTTTTTAAATCCATTCAGCACACAGCGAGAACAGGCGGATTGCGCATTATTAAACATTACGCCCGGCAAACTGGATTTAGAACAACGCAAAGCGCTGATTCAAGAAAAGTTAGCTCATTACATCGACCCGCTCAAGGATCAATTGAATTTTAGCTCCGTAGACACCCAAAAACCATTAGCCAAACAATTGCGCTATGCCTGGCTTTTTTACCAATACCATACTTTTCAACAGCAATTTAACGCATTTATTATCAAGCAACAGCAAGCCGGCGATGCCCCGATTGAATTGCCGTTTGGCAACACATTAATTGAGCGTTTTAAAAAAATCGGCTTTAACGATTCGGAAACAGCCAAATATATCGCCCTGTTTTACCAACTCTATCGCGGCTTTTATTTCATCGACCGGGATATTACCGGCAACTGCCCGGCTATTGTTGAGTTACGCATGCGCTTATGGAACAATATTTTCACCTTCAACCCGCAATGGTATTTAGACTTTCTTTGCGGCAATATGGATGATTTTTCCACCTTATTGCTGGGTCAGACCGGAACCGGGAAAAGCCTGGTCGCGCAAACCATCGGTCATTCCGGATACATTCCTTTCGA
Organism: Methylococcaceae bacterium; assembly: GCA_006844585.1. GTDB lineage: Bacteria > Pseudomonadota > Gammaproteobacteria > Methylococcales > Methylomonadaceae > Methylomarinum. The sequence goes on from SPJM01000069.1 coordinate 13,989, forward strand.
CCTCAACAAAAATTGTTTTAAGCAAAGTTTTAACCGTTCTTTTCAATCCATTAATCTGGCTGAATACCCGGTTTCACTATTGGAATCAGAATTATTCGGTCATAAAAAAGGCGCTTTCACCGGCGCCATCGAAAATCACCCCGGCTTGTTTTCCAGGTGCAGCGCTTATGGCGCCGTCTTTATTGATGAAATCGGCGATATAGACATCCCGATTCAAGTCAAACTGCTGAATGTGATACAGGATAGAACTTTCAGCGCCGTCGGCAGCCACCAAAAACAACGCTTTGCGGGCAGAGTCATCAGCGCCACCAATCGGAATATTGAACAACTCCGTCAAAAAGGACTTTTTCGGGATGATTTGTATTACCGGCTCTGCTCCGATGTGATCACCGTACCCAGCTTGCAACAACGCATCCGGCAAAACCCGGATGAGTTGATTTTTTTAGTCGGCAAACTATTAGAGCGCATTACCCAAAATCCAAACCCTCAGCTCACCGAACAAATTGAACAGTTAATCGTCAGCCATATGCCGAAAAACTATCACTGGCCCGGCAACGTAAGAGAACTGGAGCAATGCATTCGGCAAATTTTACTCACCGGTCGCAGCGCCGCTTTTAATGCAATGGAGAACGAAGCCGAATCATCCGCTTTTCAACTCAAAGCCAAAGACGGCGAAACTTCAGTTCAGGATTTACAACAACAATACTGCCGATTTCTATATCACCGCTACGACAGTTATGAAGCCGTTGCCCGCATCACCCGCCTGGATCGGCGGACGGTGAAAAAACATATTATGGAAAGCGCACCCTTGTAAGGCAATTAAAAAAGTTGTTCGAAGTCGTCATTGTCCGAGGAAGTTTTTCGGCATGACGAGCGCTCTAAAAGCAATACAGCATAAATTAATAGACTGCTGGAAGGTTCACTAAAAATTACAAAAATCAGGCTAAAACCTTGTCAAGAACTTTTTTAACTTATTTACGCTGAGTAGTTACAATTTTT
>SPJM01000007.1 GCA_006844585.1 Methylococcaceae bacterium
TCAAAAAGTCACAATGGAAGTCACTGCTGGTCAAAAAGGACCGCAAGCGGAAAATGTCACGCCTTTGTAAGTATTACGCCTCATATCGGTTGATATTAGGTCGTGATTGTCTCAACTTTCTGTAATAAGAGTTGAGACTGTAGATTTATCAGATCGTTTGATAAAACTCGCTAGCTTTATTTATGGCGCAACAGACTGACAAACGTTTCTGATAAATCTATTTTCCTTAAATTTCTTTTAGAATTAACCTAAAACTTGATTAGGCGCTGGTGCAACGCGCCCAAAGGTCATGCTCGTCCGCTTCTTCCAGCTCGACCTCAACAAAGTCGCCTACTCTTAAATGAGTAGCGCCGTCTATAAATACCTGCCCGTCAATTTCCGGCGCATCAGCTTTGCTGCGAGCCACTGCACCCTCCTCCACTACCTCATCCACCAACACCATTTCCGTTTTACCGACTCTTTTCTGTAAACGATCAGCACTGATTTGAGCCTGATGAGCCATAAACCGCTCCAACCTCTCCTGCTTAAGCTGTTCCGGCACCGGATCAGCAAATTGATTGGCCGCCGCGCCTTTAACCGGAGAATAAGCAAAACATCCCACTCTATCCATTTGCGCCTCGCTCAAAAACTCAAGCAAAGATTCAAATTCCTGTTCGGTTTCACCCGGAAATCCGACAATAAATGTGCTGCGAATAGTCATGTCAGGGCAAATTTCTCGCCAAGTTTTAATGCGCTGCAAATTATTTTCAGCCGCCG
>SPJM01000070.1 GCA_006844585.1 Methylococcaceae bacterium
ACCATGATCATTTTCCTCATTCAATTGTGTTTCGGCCTAGCTGTTTAGCATTATCCATCTAATATCCGAAATCCCCGATAAGAAAAATGTTAAGATTTGTTAACTTCTTGATCAGTAGCAAAACGTGTTCAGAACCTCCATTTAGCCTATTAGAGAGTAAGTGATAAAATGACACGCTAATTGGCTAATTAAAACATTCACTTTCAGCTCGGTTTGATTATGTTAATCTGTTTTGAGTTATAAACAAGAAAATGGATTAAGCTGTTTATTCTTCTCCAAATTTTTCAAGTATTGAGTCATTGAGTGGGCGTCGAGAAGATCGCTTTGTACAAAATCCAGAAAGTCGCCGGCATAATTTACCGGTTTATAAGTCATCAATTCTCCATTGCCATTAAAAAACAAAAAGTGTCCCACATGTCGGTAACTATTATCCAAGCGGGCTTTTGGGATAACATCTTTATCATCCACAAAGCGAAAGGTTTTATTTTTTAACTGGGCGTCATAGCAACCCTGGAAATCGTCGTCGCCTGTATAAGGTTGTCCATAAGTATAAATGCCGACAATATTTAAGGATGGCTCGGTGATTTTAAGTTGATAGCTGACGATGGTGGCTAATGCGCCGCCTAAAGAATGTCCGGTAATATAAATATGTTGCCCCTGTTGCGTCAGTTTTTTTAAATAACTCAGTAATGCTTTATTATTTTGTTCATAAACCGCTGTCGCAGTATTTTGGAATCCGTCATGGACTCGAATTTGTTTGTTACAGATAGGGTCATGAATCGGTTCAGACCAGGTTTTTGCATTGTTTTTCCAGTCTTCCAAATCATCCGTGCCGGCAAAGGCGACAATGGTGCGTTTATTCTTGCTGGCAATAAACGCGCTGACGCTGTAATCCTTGTTGTTAATATCGATATTTTCCAGACGATAGCCCATTGCGTTTAATTCCGTTTTAAGCTGGCTCTGATTGTTTTGATAAGCTAAATGCGACATCTTCCCTAATTCCAAAGCTAAATTAGGCGCATAAGCTTTTGGACAGTAGCCTAAATCCTTAATGCCGCGACCGGAAGAGCCGCAACCGCTTAAACTAATCAGTATTGCTGTTATCAAACCAAGTGTTGTTGTTCGCATCGTGTTTCCTTTTTCCGTTTAGCCATGTGTTAACAATGATATACTTTGTAGCTTTTTTAATACATTGTAATGAACACTGACTGTTTGGCAAGATTTGAATAATGATCCCCGTTCTATATCAAGATGATTATTTGGTTGCGGTAAATAAGCCGGCGGGCATGCTGGTTCATCGTTCCAATTTAGATCGTTATGAAACCCGGTTTGTCATGCAAATTGTGCGTGATCAATTAGGTCGACATGTATATCCGGTACACCGATTGGATAAACCTACTTCGGGGGTTTTATTGTTTGGCTTGACTAGTAATGTCGCCCGTGATTTGTCGCAAATTTTTTTTGCCAATGCTGTAGAAAAGCAGTATTGCGCGATTGTGCGGGGATATATCAATGAATCCGGTGTTATTGATTACCCGTTAAAAGAAGAGCTGGATAAAATTGCCGATAAAAAACGCATGAAAGGTAAATATTTAATCGACATTGTTAGCAAAAACACAGAATCGTTGATTGTGTATGGTCGAGGCAAGTTCGCCCATCATGATGACTCGCTGGAATAAGTTATTTTCCGTTAGATATGAATGCGCCGCAGATCTCGTCCTTATTAACAACAAATCAATCGAAAATCATTACATTATTGCGTAATGAATATCCTCAAAGTTTGGCTATCTATGCATTTGGCAGCCAAGTACAAGGTTTTGCCGACCGCCACAGCGATTTGGATTTAGCCTTGTTGGTCGGTGGTTACGCGGATCCGGTTCAGCTTTGGCATAGCGCCCAGCAGATTGCTGATATGGTAGATTGTTCGGTTGATTTATTGGATATGCGAGCCGCTTCAACAGTGATGCAGTATCAAGTGTTGATCAGCGGACAATGTTTATGGGCGCTACAACCGGCGGCAGGCTTGTTTGAATGCTATGTGTTAACAGAAAAAACGCGCTTGGATGAGGCGCGGAAACTGTTATTGGATGAGATACAGGCGCAGGGTAAAGTGTATGTCGGATGATGTTTTAATTCACCGCCACAAATGGATTCGTCAACATTTCCTGTTTAAAACTGGACATTTCGCCATGCCCCGGAATAAAGTCGATATCGCCGCCTAAGGTCCAAAGTTTATTATGAATTGAATCAAGTAAGGTTTGGTAATCGCCTTTGGGGAAATCGGTGCGTCCGATTGATCCTTTGAACAACACATCACCGACGACAGCCAGTTTATCTTCCGGGTGATAAAATACGATATGACCGGGCGTATGTCCGGGGCAATGAATAGCGGTTAATGTTTCCTGTCCGAAGGTAATTGTATCGCCGTCGGATAACCAACGTTGCGGAGTAAACGCCTCACTGGGCGGAAAGCCGAACATTTGGCATTGTTCGGGCACTTGATTGATCCAGAATTTATCCTCAATATGTGGCCCTATGATCGGTAGTTGCAATTGATCGGCCAGTTTTTTCACGCCGCCGACATGATCTAAATGTCCATGGGTAACTAGAATGCAATCGGCGATTAACTGTTCGCGCTCCACCCATTCAAGGATCAGGTCAATATCGCCGCCGGGGTCGACAATAGCAGTTTTTTGCGTTTGTTCGCAGATTAAGAAACTGCAGTTCTGTTGATAAGGTGTGACAGGGAGTATCAAATAGCGCATAAAGAAAAAATGATGATCAAACGGTTTGAGGATTGCTTTATTGCGGACAAGCATGGGTTTGGATAATCTGAATTACAGGAACTAAAACGTCATAATCAGCTCTCATTCAGCTTGTATATTATATCAATGTAACGCTATAAACAAATAGTCTCGATTGGTTCGATGACTATACTTCGCTGTTTACCTTCAATGTTTCAGGGGAAAGATGAATCATTCTATACGATGGGCGGTTATTGCCGTTATCGGCTTATTGCTTTGGATGCTGAGCGGTCGCTTTGTCGATAGCGTAGCAGTTGATCCGCAACCGAATAACGTTGAGGAAACGCGGATGAGCGTAGCGGTTCGCACCTCCATTGCGCAAACTATAGACCGCACAATTGTCGCGCAAGGGCAATTGGAAGCTTATCGTAAAGTCGAGTTACGGGCAGAAACCGCCGGGCGGGTGCAAATTATTTTAGCTGAAAGGGGGCAGCTACTCAGAACCGGGCAACGTATTCTAAAGTTGTTGGAAAAAGACCGGGTCATCAAAATAGATAAAGCCGAGGCGGAAATAGCCAGTAAAGCTTTAAAGTTGGAGGCGATAAGCCGGTTGGTGGAAAAAGGCTTGCAGTCTGAGACTAATTTAAAACAGGCCAGGGCTGATTTAGCGGCGGCGCAGGCTGAGAAAAAACGTTTGCAATTAGATTTGGAAGATACCGCTATTCAAGCGCCATTTAAGGGCATATTAGAACAGCGTTTTGTCGAAAAAGGCAGTTATCTGGAAATCGGCGATCAAATCGCGGAAATTGTCGATATCCACAAGTTAAAGCCGGTTGCCTATATCGGGCAACAGGACATTCAATGGGTTAAACCCGGCCAACGCGTATCGGTGAGACTTTTGGATGGTCGAGAAGCGCAAGCTGTGGTTCGCTATATTGCTAAATCGGCAGATCCGGATACCCGCAGTTTTCGTATAGAAGCGGAGTTTGATAATCCTGATTTAAGCATCCAGGCCGGTTTAAGCGCCGAACTCAGTTTTCGGGTGGGCAGTCGACAGGCGCATTTAATATCGCCTGCATTATTGGTGTTGGATACTGACGGTCAAGTTGGCGTGAAAGCAGTTGATAAGGAGCAACAAGTTGTGTTTTATCCCGTCCAATTAGGTGAAGCCGATCAGAACGGTATCTGGGTGAGTGGTTTGCCCGCGCAGATAACCGTTATTACTCGCGGCCAAGGTTTTGTCATGACGGGCGAGCAGGTAACGCCGTTGCCGATGGATTCGGAATAGATATGAATGCCATAATTGAGCTGGCCTTTTCCCGCAGTCGCAGCATTTTGTTGATTTTCGCTTTTGTGCTTATCGTCGGCGCAATCAGCTATCAAACCATTCCGAAAGAAGCCGAACCGGATATAAAAGCACCGTTTATTTATGTATCCATGAACCACGAAGGCATCTCTGCAGAAGATGCCGAACGTTTGTTGGTCAGGCCGGTGGAAAAGGAACTGCAAGGCATAGAAGGGGTAAAGGAAATGACCGGCACCGCTAATGAAGGTTTCGCCTCGGTGCAATTGGAGTTTACCGCCGGTTTTGATAGTCGTCAGGCGTTGCTGGAAGTGCGCGAAAAAGTCGATCTGGCCAAGCCTAAATTACCCGAAGATACTGAAGAACCGGAAGTACAAGAGGTCAATGTCGCTTTATTTCCTGTGTTGACTGTTTCACTTGCCGGTCAGGTCAGCGAACGCGCTTTGATCAATTTGGCGCGTGATTTAAAAGATAAAATCGAAGCTTTATCCGGCGTGTTAGAGGTGGATATTGGAGGCGACCGCGAACATTTGATGGAAGTGATTGTTGACCCGGTTGTGGTGGAAAGTTATGGCGTGGAGTTTGAATCGCTGTTTAACTTGATTGCCAATAATAATATGCTGGTCGCCGCCGGGGCAATTGATACCGGGACGGGTCGCATGGTGGTTAAAGTGCCGGGCGTGATCGAAAGTCGTCAGGATTTGTTGACCATGCCAGTTAAGGTGGTTGATGATCGAGTCGTGACATTGCAGGATGTTGCAATCATTAATAAAACATTCAAAGACCCGGAAGGTTTTGCAAGAGTCGGCGGGCAACCGGCCGTAACCTTGGAGGTTAAGAAGCGGATCGGCGCTAATATTATTCAAACCATCCAGCAGGTGCGCAGCCTGGTGGAAACTGAAAGTCTGCATTGGCCTGCTATTATTCAAGTTACTTTTATGCAGGACAAATCCCAGCAGATTAACGATATGCTCAAGGATTTGCAGAATAATATTGTTTCGGCCATTGTGTTGGTGATGATTGTCATTTTGGGGGTGCTGGGGTTTCGTTCTTCCTTATTGGTGGGTTTGGCGATACCGGGTTCATTCCTGGCGGCGATACTGGTATTAGCGCAAATGGGGTATACGCTGAATATTGTTGTCTTGTTCAGCTTAATCTTGGTGGTCGGGATGTTGGTGGATGGCGCAATCGTGGTGACGGAATCCGCTGATCGACAACTGAAAGCCGGATTGCCGCCGGATCAAGCTTATGCCTCGGCGTCCAAACGCATGAGTTGGCCGGTAATCGCATCAACACTAACTACTTTGGCGGTGTTTTTGCCGTTATTAAGCTGGCCCGGCATGGTCGGTGAGTTCATGAAATATTTGCCGATTACAGTCATAATCGCGATGACGGCATCATTATTAATGGCCTTATTGTTTATTCCGGTATTAGGCTCAACTTTGGCTCAGCGCTTTAAGGCGAATGCTCAGACAGTTTCATTGGAGGGCGTGTGGACAGAGCGTTATGCGCATTTATTGGGAAAAGTATTGCGCCATCCGGGAAAAGTTTTGTTAGCGGCTGTTTCGGCGATGGTGTTAGTTTATGTCGCCTTTTTCCATTTCAGTAAAGGGGTGGAGTTTTTTCCGGATGTGGAGCCGGAATTCGCCTTAATTCATATCCATTCTCGGGGCGATTTTTCCATTGTGGAAAAAGACGCTGTTGTTCAGCAAGTTGAATCTCGCCTGTTGGCTATGCCTGAACTCAAATCAGTTTACGGACGTTCATATAACCATTCACAAGATCAAAATGCCGGTGAGGATGTGATTGGAACCATACAATTGGAATTCATTAACTGGAACCGTAGGCGTAAAGCCTCTGAAATTTTTGCGGAGATTCGGCGGCGTACGGCTGATATTGCCGGTGTGGCGATTGAAATTCGCAAACAGGAAGAAGGTCCCGGCGGCGGTAAGCCGATACAAATTCAATTTAGCTCTCGACAGCCGGAGCGTATTGTCGCCGGGGTTAAAGCAGTGCGTCATATGATGGAAAAAATCGGCGGCTTTGTCGATGTAGAGGATGATTTACCCATACCGGGGATAGACTGGGTTTTGAAAATTAACCGCGAGCGGGCGGCTAAATTCGGCGTAAATGTTCAGAGTTTGGGGATGACCGTTCAATTGGCGACCTCCGGTATCAAAGTGACCGAATATCGGCCGGACGATAGTGAAGATGAAGTGGATATTCGACTGCGTTATCCGTCCGGCTATCGGCATTTACAGCAGCTAAAACAGCTGCGTACGCCAACCGCAAACGGCATGGCGCCGATTTCCAATTTCGTGACTTTAACGCCGTTGATGAAAACAGGCGCATTGCATCGTGTAGACGGGCGCAGGACCATCACTTTACAAGCCGATGTGGCCGAGGGTTTATTAGCGGATAATCAATTAAAAGCTTTGCAGTCCGCCTTAACCCAGGCCGAGCTGGATCCATTGGTGACAATGACTTTCAAAGGCGAAGACGAAGAACAACGCGAAGCGGCCAATTTTTTAATCAGCGCTTTTGCCGGGGCGATCTTTTTAATGGGCCTGATTTTGGTGACCCAATTTAACAGTATCTATCAGGCAATCCTGGTGTTATCGGCGATTCTTTTTTCCACAGCCGGGGTGTTGATCGGTTTAATGGTCACCGAACAGGCTTTCGGTATTGTGATGGTCGGGTTAGGGATCATCGCTTTGGCGGGGATTGTAGTCAATAATAATATTGTGCTGATCGATACCTACAATCATTTGCGAGAGGATGGGCGGCCTATTATGGAAGCCGCGCTGGAAACCGGTAGGCAACGCATGCGCCCGGTATTATTGACGGCTTTTACGACGGTATTAGGGTTGGTTCCGATGGTGTTGGCCATGAATATCGATTTATTGGCGCGGGAAATCAGCTTCGGTGCGCCGTCAACGCAATGGTGGCGACAATTGGCCAGCGCCATTGCCGGGGGGCTTAGTTTCGCAACCGTATTGACCCTGATACTGACGCCTTGTTTGTTGGTGATGGGGGATCAATTGTTTAATGATAAATGTGAAGAATCATGATTTTATAAATTTTCTATGTGCTCTTGGCTTAATCCTGTTGTGGCAATAATGATATCTAATGCAATGTTTTGCTGCTTTAGAGCTTTAGCTACTTCGATTTTTCCTTCCATTTTTCCTTCATGATAAGCGGTATCTTTAACATTCTTAACCTCCCAATATTCCAACAAACTTTTTTGGTAACTGTCATATTGTTCAGGTTTTAAATGTGAAATTGCAGCAATTTCAAACCCTTTGTTAAAAATGGGTTCATTTAAAATGTTGGGAATGTGGTCAAATGTGTCCAGGTTTTTTAGAAAATAAACCCATTTATCGAAGTGTGTTTCCAGTTCATCTTCTTGCTTATTGAATAAGGGCATTTGCAAGAATTTAAAATGCAGTTTGTCATAAAACACTTCGCCGTCCTGGTCTTTTAAACTGACATCTCTTCTAAATTTACGCATTTCTTCTTGTTCATCATAATGAAAATCCAAAATAGCAATAAAATAAATGGGCAATAGTTTGAAATCCCAACCGCCTTTTTCAGCTTGTTCACGAATCGGAAAGGTGGAATAAAAAAGAGAACGATCTTTAAAGAAATTTACTTTTGCTTTTTGCATTTCAACAATAAATTTACTGCCGCTATCCGTCTGGCAATATATATCGAAGATTGCGGTTCTTCCTTGAGTGGTATCGTTAAGGTTTTCCGGGTTTTTGAAGGTCAGGTCGGCAATTTGGTGATAAGTCGGCAACAGTTGATTTAAAAAATCGACCAGTAAATCCTTACTGCCTTCTTCGCCAAATAATTTTTTAAATCCGAAATCGGTGTAAGGGTTGATATATTTTGCGGCCATCTTGTTGTCGTTTTGCAGGTTTATTTGCAATAGTTTTACCCTTAAATTCAGGCATAGGCAAGTTATGAACGCTCCGCGTTACGAATCAGCAATTCTTTGCCGATAAGCCTCATACATCATCACCCCGGCGGCGACAGAAACATTCAAACTTTCCACCGTGCCGGTCATGGGAATATTGACCAAAAAATCACATTGTTTTTCCGTTAAAGCTCTCATCCCGGTGGCTTCTTTACCCATTACCAGCGCAATCGGGATGTTTAAATCAGCCTCAAAGACCGATTGTTGCGCATAGCCGCTAGTGCCCATTACCCAAATATGTTGCTCTTTTAACCAGCGTATAGTTCTGGCCAAATTAGTCACTTGATAAACCGGCATGGTTTCAGCCGCGCCGCTGGCGACTTTACAGACTGTCGGGGTAATGCCGGTCGCGTTGTCTTTGGTAATGATGATGCCGTTGACGCCGACGGCGTCAGCTGTACGCAGACAAGCACCCAAGTTATGCGGATCTTGAACTTGATCCAAAATCAGAAAAAGGGCGCTTGTCTCCAATTCTGAAACCGCTTTTTTTAATTGATCTTCAGTTTTAGCCGTGGGCATTTCGATGGCGATGACAATCCCTTGATGATTTTTACCATCCGCCATTTTATCGAGTTTTTTTCGATCCGTTTTTTCAATGGTGATTTTAAAAGACGCCAATTCGTCTATCAATTTTTTGAGTTTATGATCCTGTCGTTGGCCATCAATCCAGGCGTGATGAATCTTTTTTGCGGAATAATCCAAAGCCGCCTGAACAGCATGCATGCCAAAAATATGGGTTTTGTTCATGAGCGTTTTTTATGCTTTTTCTTTTTCGAGTCGGCAGTGTTATTTTTGCCTTTCTTTTTGTCTTTGGTCGATTTCTTTTTAGTGCTTTTTAGCAATTGAAAATCAATCTTCTTTTCATCCAGATCAACCTTGGCGACAGTGATGGTGACAGAATCCCCCAGCCGATAACGAATCCCGCTGCGTTCGCCATATAATTGATGATGAGTGGCGTCGAAATGGAAGAAATCCTGAGGCAAGGTCGAGATATGCACCAGACCTTCCACATAAATATTATTGAGTTCAACAAAAAAACCAAACCCGGTTACCGCAGTAATAATGCCATTAAACTGCTCACCGATTTTATCCAGCATATATTCGCATTTCAGCCAACTGACGACATCGCGGGTCGCCTCATCCGCCCGGCGCTCGTTGGCTGAACAATGTTCACCCAAAATCACCATATCCGGCAGTCCGTAATGGAAAGACTTAATTGGTTTGCCTTGTAAACAATGGCGTATCGCGCGATGCACCAATAAATCCGGATAACGGCGAATAGGGGAGGTGAAATGAGTATAAGCTTCCAAAGCTAAGCCAAAATGGCCTTTGGTTTCCGGGCTATAGACCGCCTGAGACATGGAGCGTAGTAAGACGGTTTGAATTAGCGATTCATCTGAACGGCCTTTGGCGGATTCCAGGCAAGTCATAAAATCCAGAGGCGTAGGTTCATCGCCACCGCCTAAATGCAGACCCATTTCATTTAAGAATGTGCGCAAGGTAAGCAGCTTTTCAATACCCGGACCTTCATGAATGCGCAGCAAGCGAGGAATGCGTTTACGGTTTAAAAAACGCGCCGCGCTGATATTGGCGGCGATCATAAATTCTTCGATTAGTTTATGGGCGTCATTGCGTTCGGTGGGGACTATCTGTTCGATTTTGCGATTTTCTCCGAAAACAATTTGTGTTTCCTGTGTGTCAAAATCCATCGCTCCGCGTATTTCCCGCTGATTACGCATTGCCTGATAAAGAGCATATAATTGTTCAATGTCTGGCAGCAATGCCGCGTGTTTTTTACGCAGTTTCTTATTGTTTTCACCGGTTAACATTTTGGCGACTTCGGTGTAAGTCAGCCGCGCATGAGAGCGCATCACAGCGTCATAAAAGCGGGAACGGATAATTTCACCTTGCTCGGAAATGATCAGTTCGCAAACCATGCATAATCGATCTACCTGCGGATTCAGTGAACACAGGCCGTTAGATAAAATCTCCGGCAGCATGGGGATAACTTGTTCGGGAAAATAAACTGAAGTGCTGCGATTTTTGGCTTCCGCATCCAGAGCGCTATTTAAAGTGACATAATGGGAAACATCGGCAATGGCGACCAGTAACTTCCAGCCCTTGGGGGTTTTATGACAATACACGGCATCATCAAAATCGCGCGCATCCTCGCCGTCAATGGTGACCAGTGGCAAATCCCGAATATCTACCCGGTTTTCTTTAGCCTGCTCCGGCACTTCCGGCTTTAGATCAGCGATTTCCGCTTGTAATGCCTCCGGCCATTGGAAGGGGAGATCATGACTGCGAATAGCCACCTCAATTTCCATTCCCGGCGCTAAATGCTTGCCAAGCACTTCGGTGATTTTGGCAATGGTTTTTTTGCGCTGAGTCGGGTATTGCAAGATCTCAGCAACCACGATTTCGCCTTTTTTGGCGCCAGCCAAATCATCCTGGCTGATTAATATTTCCTGAGCGATTTTGTTATTATCAGGCACTAAGTAATAAGCGCCGTATTCCTTAAAAAGCCTGCCGACAACCTTGGTCGTGCAACGCTCCAGCACCTCTACAACACTCGCCTCACGGCGGCCTTTGCGGTCAACGCCCGCCACTCGAATCACCGCACGATCTAAATGCATCAATGCGCGCATTTCACGCGGCGAGATAAATAAATCAGCAGAACCGTCATCCGGTTTTAAAAACCCAAAACCATCGGCATGACCCAATACCCGCCCGGCGATTAAATCCTGGCTGTTAACAACACAATATTTTTGTCGACGGTTGAAAATTAGCTGACCATCCCGCTCCATCGCTCGTAAACGTCGGCGTAACGCTTCCAAGGCATCTTCATCAACCAGCCCGAATTCAGCGGCAATTTGCTGGCGACGCAATGGTTTGCCGATTTTATTGAGAATATCAATAATCAACTCCCGGCTGGGAATCGGTTTTTGATATTTTTCCGCTTCACGTTCAGAATAGGGGTCATCATAGCTGTTCAAGCCGGATCCTTCTTCTTTTATTTCGGTCATTAAGGTTGTTTTGTCCTGATAAATTATTGAAAAATAGCAGTATAACCCAGAAAGATAAAGGATGTTCGTTTAACGCGGGCATTTTTTTGATAAAAGAGAACATTGGAAATTTGGTGATTCCTTGGTTGACTTTAGTGAGTATTCAAAATAAAATAATAAATTCACTTCGCTTTATAAGCAACCTTAGCCGAGGTGGTGAAATTGGTAGACACGCTAGCTTCAGGTGCTAGTGGGGGTAACCCCGTGGAGGTTCAAGTCCTCTCCTCGGCACCAATAAATTCAATAACTTACGATTTTTTGGTTTTTCTAATATTTCTGGATTTTTTTCAGCTACTCAGATAGCTATAATACTCCCCAAAAACTAGACCAGTAGTTAAGATACAATCTTGCCCTCAAATCAGAGGAAAAAGAGATGACCATCAGTCGCAAGAAACACAGTACCCAAACCAAGGTGAAGGTGGTATTAGAAGCCTTAAAGGGCGAAACAACCACAACCCAGCTAACGGCAAAATACGGCATTCATTCGACGCAAATCAATAATTGGAAGAAAGCGGCCTTAGCCATAATTCCCGAAGCCTTTTCGAATCATCGACAAAGCCAGGACAAGGATCAGCAAGAGTTGATTGACGAGCTTTACAAGCAGATTGGCCAACTCAAAGTAGAGAATGAGTTTCTAAAAAAAACTGTTTGAGCATGGCTTTTGAAGCGAAAAGCAAGTGGTTGGAACCTGACCATTCAGAATTGAGTATAAGGCTATCAGGTAAATGTGAAGCGAGTTCGGCGATTGCTCAGAAAAATGGGTCTGGAAGCGGTGTATCCTAAACCGAAGCTCAGCCAAACTAATCCACCCTTTGACCACATTCCGCCGCAGCAAGCAAAAAGCGATCATTAAACCGCCTACGGCGCAATAATTACAATTTTTTAATTTTTTTTGAGAAAAGGTTTGTATCTTAATTATTGATGATATTGGTCTAGACAATGGGGAGTAGCATATATAGGTTTGTTTCTGAATCATTATGAATCCTTAATTTGATTATTATTTTCGCTTAGTTAAAAATATAAGTTCGAGTTTACTGATTTGAAGAAGTATTAACTCATAGTATTATTTGAAAAGTTAAGAATGCCCTTTCAAAGGAATTTTATGCAACAATCCCTCATCGTCCCTGGTACTCGAATAGAATTAAGAAACGAAGAATGGTTCGTTCGCCGTGTTGATGCAACTTTATCAGGTGGACAACAGCTGACTTGCATCGGATTAAGTGAATTAGTTAAAGACAAAGAAGGCGTTTTTTTAACTGAGTTAGATAATAATTCCAGCCTTAAAACAAAAATCAGTGTACTAAACCCCGAAGACACAGAATTTACCCAAGACGATTCAGATGGCTTTATCGACAGTCGCCTTTATTTAGAGGCGTTACTCAGAGAAACGCCGCCGACTGATAATAAACTCTATGTGGGTCATAAAGCGGCAATGGATTTTGTGCCTTACCAAATCCAGCCGACAATACAAACACTCAACCAACCCAGACAACGAATTTTAATTGCTGATGCCGTAGGCTTAGGGAAGACCTTAGAAGCAGGGATTTTAGTTTCGGAGCTTATACGTAGGGGAAAGGGAAAACGTATTTTAGTCGTCGCAGTAAAATCCATGCTGACACAATTCCAAAAAGAATTCTGGAACCGTTTTACTATTCCATTAACAAGACTGGATTCAATCGGCATACAGCGTGTTAGAAAGCAAATACCATCAAACCATAACCCTTTTCTCTATTACGATAAAGCCATTGTATCGGTAGATACGCTTAAACAAGGCGTAGAATATCGTAATTATCTTGAAAATGCCTATTGGGACATCATCATCATAGATGAAGCGCATAATGTCGCCGAGCGTTCTAACAGCAGTCAGCGCTCAAAATTGGCTAAATTATTAGCCACCCGTTCAGATACCTTGGTCATGCTATCTGCTACGCCGCATGATGGTCGAGCCAAAAGCTTTGCCAGCTTGCTTAATATGCTTGATGCAACCGCTATTGCTAATCCCGATGATTACAATAAAGACGATTATGCCGATAAAGGGCTGGTCATCAGGCGATTTAAAAAAGACATTGTTGATCAAGTCGAAGGCGAGTTTAAAGAACGAGAAACCTATCAAATTAAATCACCCGCGACACTCGCTGAACAAGCCGCTTTTGATTACTTATTAGCGATCGAATTTGCCAAAATTGATAAGGTACGTAGTGCAGGATTATTATTTAAAACAACACTGATTAAAGCATTATTATCCAGCCCCGTTGCTTGTATCAAAACCATTCAAAACCGCATTCATGTGTTAACTAAAAAAGACGATGCCGATTATCAAAATGATATTCAGCAACTGGAAACACTACAAAAACACTTAGAAAAAATCAGCCCCGAACAGTTTTCCAAATATCAAGCACTCAAAAATACCCTTAACAGCACGCAATATGGCAAAGCATGGCAAGCTAATGACAGTGAAGATCGTTTAGTCATCTTTACCGAGCGCATAGAAAGCTTAAATTTCTTAGAACAGCAACTGACACAAGACCTAAAATTAAAAAAAGGGCAGGTGGAAATATTACATGGCAGCTTATCCGATACCGAACAACAACGTATTGTAGAAGATTTTGGGCAAGAAAATAGCAAAGTAAGACTGCTTATCTGTTCTGATGTTGCCTCAGAAGGGATTAACCTACATTACCTAAGTCATCGCATGGTGCATTTTGATATACCCTGGTCGCTGATGGTCTTTCAGCAACGTAACGGACGGATTGATCGTTACGGGCAAGAACAAACGCCGCAGATTTATTACTTAATGACCGAAGTAAAAAATGAATCCTTTAAAGACGACAACCGTATTTTAGAAATTCTTATTGAGAAAGATGACCAAGCGGTAAAAAATATTGGAGACCCTTCCGTATTTATGGGCGTATTTGATACCGAAAAGGAAGAAAATATGACAGGTAAAGCCTTTGAACAAGGGTTATCTGGCGATGAATTTGAACAGCAACTGGAACCTAAAACAGATGATTTCGATTTTTTTGCAGAAGACTGGTTTGCAACAGAATCAAAAACAAAGACACAACAAAATGATCCACAACAACAGTTAGCGGAAACAACCCGCTTATTTACCTCAGACTACAACTATCTAGCCAAAGGTATTCAAAGAATTGCAGAACGAGAAACGAGAGATCGCATTACGCAGTTAGAAACCGATGAAAAAAAGCAGCGTATTGCTTTTACCGCACCACAAAGCCTAGAGCAACGTTTTAAACATCTCAGTAAAGAAATCTGGCCAAAAGATGGCCACTTTATTTTATCGGCTGATCATCAAGCCATTGATAATGCGATTAAAGAAAGCCGCCAATCAGAACAAAGCTGGCCATTAGTGCATTACCTATGGCAACAGCACCCTGTTTTTCAATGGCTTAATAACAAAGTCGCCAGCCATTTAAAGCGTCAACAAGCCCCTGTGATAAAAGTAGGGCATAAATTAAAACCAGATGAGCAGATTTTTATTAGCTATAGCTTGTTAGCCAACCAAAAAGGGCAGCCCCTCATTCACCATTGGCTAGGAGTCTATTTTAAACAAGGTAAACTCATCAAACTAAAACCAGTGGAAGCCGTATTTGAGCAAATAGGCTTACAAGGCGGTTTACCTAATAGTGCTGAACAAGACGACAGTATTACCCAGCTAAAAGCCCTGCTACCTGAAGCCATTAGTGCAATAAAAATAAGGATGCGTGAAGCAAGAGACAGTTTTGAAAAAGAAACCAGACCCAAGCTGAATGCACAACTAGAAAAGTTGAAAATACAAGAAAATAAACATTTTGAACAATTGGATATCTTCATTCAAAACAGTGAACAGCTCTCAAGTGTTAAAGAAAAAAGGCAAC
>SPJM01000071.1 GCA_006844585.1 Methylococcaceae bacterium
TTTATTTTGATTAAGGGCTGCGCTTGCCGCACGTGTATGCCTAACTCTTCATGAAGCTCTCGGCTCAATGCTTGCCGCACATTTTCATCAGCTTCCACTTTGCCGCCGGGGAATTCCCACAAATCGCCTTGATGGGCTTTTTTATCACGTTTGGCGATCAATATCCGGCCGTCGGCGTCATGTATCACGCCGACCGCAACATGCAATGCTTGTTGAGATAATGCGCTCGCCATCAGGTTCGGTATTCAGCGTTAATGCGCACATAATCGTATGAGAAATCGCAAGTCAGCACCTGCTCGGCGCAATCGCCTCTGGCTAGATCAATGCGAATGCAAATGGACTGCTGATCCATCACCGCTTGCCCGGCTGCTTCAGTATAACTGTCCGCCCGGCCGCCGTTTTCCACAATGCAAACCTCATCCAGATATATGCGCAGTTTTTCAATCGCCAGTTGTTCGATGCCGCTGCGACCCACTGCTGCTAAAATCCGCCCCCAATTCGGGTCGCTAGCGAAAAATGCGGTTTTCACCAATGGCGAATGCGCCACGGTTTTAGCAACCTGCAAAGCTTCTTGCGAATCAGCCGCCTGCTCAACCTTAATGGTGATTAATTTTGTCGCGCCCTCGCCATCACGCACAATCGCTTCCGCCAATAAAAAGCACACTTCCGCAAGCTCTTTGGAGAACCGGCTCAAGGCCGTACTGTTCTCAGTAATTTCCGGCGCATTTGAGCACGCGCTGGCCAATATCACACAAGCATCGTTAGTCGAAGTATCGCTATCGACGGTAATTCGGTTAAAGGATTTGTCCACCGCTGCGCTCAAACAAGTTTGCAGCAAACTTTGACTGATTTTGGCGTCGGTTGCGATAAATCCCAGCATGGTCGCCATATTCGGCTGTATCATACCCGCGCCTTTGGAAATGCCGGTAATCGTCACCGGCTGACCATCTATTTCAAAGACTCTGGAAACGCCTTTTGGAAAGGTATCGGTGGTCATAATCGCGGTCGCGGCTTGCAACCAATGCGCTTCATCTAAATTATCCGCTGCCTTGGGAATGGCCGACAATAATTTATCCATCGGTAAATTTTCCCCGATCACCCCGGTGGAAAAAGGCATCACCTGCTGTTGCCCGGCTGAACAATGTTCCGCCACCGCCGCGCAACTGGCTAAGGCATCATCCATGCCTTGTCGTCCAGTGCCGGCATTAGCGTTTCCGGAATTAACCAATAACCAACGCGGCATTTGCAATAAATGTGATTTAGCCACCGTGACCGGCGCCGCGCAAAAAGCGTTTTGGGTAAACACCGCCGCACAGCTACCGCCTTCATCCATTTGCATCAACAACACATCATCGCGCTCTGTTTGTTTTATCCCCGCATTACAGCATCCGAGTTTAATGCCTTTAACCGGATGCATCTGCGGCAATTGGGTATTGCCTACCGCCATTGTTTTTTCCTTTTTTGTTTGATATTAATTATTTAGATGGGTAGATCATTTTTTAAGCTTTGTAATACACTGCAATCGTAGAAAATTGCTCAATCTGCTGTTCCAAATTCGAACATAGCTGTTTAATTTTCTGTACTTTTTCAGTTTGCTCGACCATCAAATGGGACAGTAAAATCTCGATTTCCACGTGTTTATCCAGATAATGCAATTTAATATCGTCCACATAATCAAATAACTCGCCCAACTCACTGCGAATGACTTTGATAACGTCTTTTCTAGTCAACAACATCTCGCCGCCAGGCTCTTTAAACTCATCATCCTCGGGATCGACATGCACCAAAACATCGACGATTTCATCAAACTCCGACTTTAATCGATCTCTAACCACATCGCCGATCATATGGCCCTCGGAAACAGTAATTCTGGGATCCACGACAATATGCGCATCCACATATGCGTCTTCGCCCATTTGCCGGGTCCTCAGCAAATGGATTTCTTTAACGCCGCGGGTTGTTTTCACTACCCTGCGAATTTCTTTCACCTGCCCTTCCGGCAATGAAGAATCCACCAATTCATTAATGCTTTCGATCACCAAATTTAAGCCTATCTTGGCGACCATTAAGGCGACTATCACCGCCGCCACCGCATCGGCAAACGGAAAACCCGCTAATACCGCAATAATGCCGAATAAGACCACCACTGACGAGATCGCATCGCTGCGATGATGCCAGGCGTTGGCGATTAATAATTTAGAACGGGTTAATTTGCCGATCCGTTTGGTATAGTGATAAAGCCATTCATTCGCTAAAATAGAGATCATCGCAATGCCCAAAGTATCCCGGTTGGGAATCAACAATTTCTCCGGATGCATCAGCCGCTCGGAGACATCCCAGGCAATTCCCACCGCGATGACAATCAACCCCATCCCCAATAACACCGTGGCAATGGTTTCAAATCGTCTATGTCCGTACGGATGATCATAATCTGCTTCCCGACTGCCCATTTTGATGGCGATGATGACAAATAAATCACTCAGTAAATCCGCCAAGGAATGAATGCCGTCGGCAATCAAAGCCGCCGATTGCCCTAAAAAGCCTACGCCAATTTTAATCAGGGTTAAAAAGATATTAATCGCTGCGGCCACATAAGTGACCCGCGTTTTTAACCGGGTAGTTTGATCCGCATCATATTGCTCAACCATATTTGGGTAGCACCATTTTTGTTTGTCGATATTGATGAATTAACCGACCTCTAACACAACGATATACTCGCCATCTTCGTTGCGGGTATCGATGACTTGGTGTCCGTTAATTCGGCACCAAGCCGGTATATCCTGCATGACGCCAGGGTCGGTGCAAAACACCGTTAATTCATCGCCGCTTTGTAAAGTCTTTACTTTATCCTGTGTTCTGATCACCGGCAAGGGACAGAGTAATCGCCGCGCATCTAAACTTTCCTGACTCATACAAACCACTCCTGGGGTATTTTTTCTGCGGCTAAAGGAGTCACGCTAATTTTTCGTTCATCCTTACCTTCTTCACGAATGGCGATTTCCACTTGCTCAGCATCACGCCCTTGACCATATCGGGCGGTTATCCGCCCGGCCAAAACCAAATCCTCTTCGCTGGGCTGACCGTCTATCAACACCAATGGACCGCGATGGCTGGCGCAATTCATGTTGATAAAGGCTTTTTTGTAACCTTGCATAAACCGCGCTTCGCCTTCTTCGCGCGCCACAATTAATTTAAAATTTTGTTTAGGCCGAATATGACGCCCGACTTTCAACAGCATCACATCATCCAAATCGTATTCCTTACGCCCTCTGGCTTGCCATAAATCCACCAATTTCTGTGAATAACTTTCATCAGTCAGAAAACAGCAGCCGCCGGCCGGTTGCGCATAATCATCAAAACCGAATTGTTCAGCCAACGCCATTTGCGGCTTGCGGCTACGACCGCTGAAATCAAAAAGTTGCTCTCGATCAATCCAGCCCTCTCTTTCCGGCAAAGTCGGCGGCAGATTTTTTGCGCACAACGGTCTGAGCAATAAATCATCGGCGCCGGATTCGCAAGCAATAATCGGCATAGTTTCCTTACGCTGCGACATCGGTCTCTGCCCCATCACCTCACCGGTGATGATAAAGTCAAAACCGTTTTCCTGTATCCATTGTTTGGCTTTGTTAACCATAAAAATTTTACAATCCAAACACGGATTCATATTAGCGCCGTAGCCATGCTTGGGATTAATCAAGACATCTTTATATTCTTCGATAATATCGATAATATGCAGCTTAATGCCTAACTGCTCGGCAACCCACAAGGAATTATTGCGCTTAGGCTTTTTCTTATCCTTCTCGCGGATGGCATGGGTATGGCCTTCCACGCAAAACCCGGTAAAAAAATTAATGCCTTCAACATGGATTCCCTGCTCCATCACCGCCTTGGTGGCCAACATTGAATCTAGCCCGCCGGAAATCAGGGAAACCGCTTTTTTCTGTACGCTCATAAACTGTTTAACAACAAAATTCTGAAAAATTTTTATATTATAACGTTTTCAGACGCTTAACGAGCAACAGATCAACATCAATTGTGACTGAAATAAAAAATTCACTTTATTTAATTAAGAGAATTACATTGCAAGCATATCTCAGTCATGTTATAAATTCTCTGTACTTTCCAAGTACACAAAAATTATTAAAAAGAATCTTGAGGAATACCATGAAAAAAATATTAGCAGTATTAGCTGTATCATTAATGTTGGTTGGTTTAACTGGCTGCATGGATGATCCCGATGGTTCCGAACAACGCGTTTCAAGAAATAACTAAGCAAGAATTTAAAGACATTTGAGTTATAGCAATTCCCATAGATGTCTTTCGTAATCAAACAAGATGAGACCTCTCCGGGTCTCATTTTGTGATTACCCCCAACTCCTTGGCAATTTTTTCATCTTCCAAATTTCACAACCCATTTCCTTTATCGACCAAAAACAAGCGGTAGAAAACCGCAACAGCAACCGTGGCCGAGCAAAGCAAATAACCCCCTTAAGCTGAAAAGAACTCTCATTTCGGCCTAGTTGGCGTCAGCCTTGATTTACCCCTTCCCGGATCTGGAAAAACATTTTCTCCACGCCGCCTTGTTCCCATCACTTGAAATAATTAGATTCGTCTGCAAAACTTGTCATTAACTTCCCAACCCCCCCCAAAAAACTATGGAATTAAATGACTACTTGAAAATTCTCGTATATAAAGATGGCTCAGACTTATATTTAACGGTCGGCGCACCACCGGCCGCTAAATTTCAAGGCTCGCTAAAACCGTTAGAAGGCGCCGTACTGACCAAAGAACGGGTCAAAGAAATCGGCGACAGCATCATGAATGAAGAACAACGCGAAGAATTCGAACATGTTCCGGAAATGAATCTGGCTATCGCCGAACCAGGCGTCGGTCGTTTCAGAGTCAATATATTCAAACAGCGCAACAATTATTCTTTAGTGATTCGCAACATCAAAGTCGACATACCCAATGCCGATGCGCTAGGCTTACCGCAAATTTTAAAAGACAAGATCATGGAAAAACGCGGCTTGATCTTATTCGTCGGCGGCACCGGATCCGGTAAATCCACCTCATTGGCGGCGCTGATTGATCACCGCAACAGCAACTCCTCTGGTCATATCATCACCATTGAAGACCCGATTGAATTTGTACATCCGCATAAAAAAAGCCTGGTCAATCAGCGCGAAGTCGGCGTTGATACCAATAGTTACGAAGACGCGTTGAAAAACACTTTACGACAAGCGCCGGATGTCATCTTAATCGGCGAAATACGCAGCCAGGAAACCATGGAACACGCATTGGCTTTCGCAGAAACCGGGCATTTGTGTTTATCCACCTTACACGCCAATAACGCCAATCAAGCTCTGGACAGAATCATCAATTTTTTCCCGGAAGAACGCCGGGGACAATTATTAATGGATTTATCGCTGAATCTGCAAGCATTTATCTCCCAAAGACTGATCCCTACGATAGACGGCAAACGCGCAGCCGCCATTGAAATTCTGTTAGGCACGCAATTGGTCAGCGATTTAATCCATAAAGGCGAGATTCATATGATCAAGGAAGCGATGGAAAAATCCGAAAATATCGGTATGCAAACTTTCGACAGCCATTTGTTAAAACTTTACAAATCCGGCGTCATTTCATTGGAAGAAGCGTTGAGAAACTCTGATTCGCCCAATAATTTGAAACTCAAAATCAATCTGAGCGAAGGCAAAGGCTCGGCAACCGAAGCAAAATCCAGCGGACTGGGCAATCTGTCGCTACAAGAGAAAGAAGATGAAAAAGAAGATGAAAACGAGGAAAACTAAGCGAAAAATAAGTAGCTAAAAAAAAGGCCTACAAAGTAGGCCTTTTTTTTATCCAAAACTTTTAATTAAAGCTGGATAGAAGTAGTGCTGGAAGTTTTTTGTCTAGAACCGTCCGGATCATCCATGCAACCGCTCAACCCAACGATCATTAAAGACATAGCTAATAAAGACAATACTTTTTTCATAACATCCTCCAATAAGGTTTTTATATTTTTTTTATGTGTACTAGATTCAGCACGGGGTAATTTATATCATGGCTTTTTTTTCAAATCAACCGTAAATTTACAAATTATTTATATTTTCGGGTAGATCAATTTCCACAAACTTACCCGCCCATTGGACTGAACCTATGGTCGCCCACGGTCCGGAAAAGTTATCCCTTAATAAATTCGGTCGCCACTGACTGGGCGATTGAATTTTTTTCATTTTGACCAAAAACCGCGTCTCATCCAACTTCAGGCCCGATTTTATCCCCCAAAATGCGGTGACTTTAGCAATGAATTTTTCCAGCCGCCAATGATCGATATTCGGGGTAACCGCTATATTCGCCCACATAGAATGCACTCGCCCCCAATTGGGCGCCAGCAACCTACCTTGTTCGTTGACAAACGGCAACCATTGCTCGTTTCCTGAGCTATCCAAATAAGTCAAGGCGATCAAATGATGATAGCCCTCGAAATGATCGTGCATATAAAGCGCATGCGGGGTAATGCCGATGAAAGACTGTGTGGTCAAAATCACCGAATTACTGATACTGCCAAGCAATTTAGATGACGGATATTGCACATCATTTTCTTGTAAACGATAAAAAACACCGTAATGCAAAGTACTGTTTAACTGCAGCAAAAACAATAAACAGAACACTTTAGTGATGCGATGAGTATAGCGCTTGATTTGCTTGGCGTCTGTTTGAGTAAAAAAGCGATCATAAAACATCGCGGGCAACTGTTTTTCGGCGACCACACAACTGGCGTCACAGCTCACTCGCCCCCTATTGTCGGCAATTTTCCGGTAAACTTTTTGCGCTGAATTGAATATCCCCGGCATTTTCATCAGATAACCGATAATTGCGCAGTAACGCATCGCAATCAATATCTGCGCATAAGTCGCCACCCCTTCATAAACGCGTCCCTGCGAATCCACCGCATATAGATCCTGCATTAATTGCTGATCCGTATAGTTATTTAGAGCCGGATAATCTCTCGCATAGCTCTGTGCGCCTTTAAATTCAACCGCTGAGAAGATGTCAAAATGATTTAAGGTTAAAACAGTCTTGTTACACAACGGACATTGCTCATCATAAAACACCTGTAAACGCGGTTGTTCGACTTGCAGCCGGGAAGCGATTTTTTGATACCATTGCGGCGGCAATAGCAAGACATAAAATACCAGCATCCCCATTCCAAACGGGTAGATATTAAAGGAAATGGCAATTCCAAAGTGCAACCCCGCCCCGACGGCAATATAAACAAACTTTAAATACCGATGCCGAAAAAACAATAAAAAAGTAAATTGGAAAACAATGATGATGTAGCCTATCGCTTTTTGTAACGCCTCCAGATTCAACATCCAACTTAAATCCAGCGCCGACACATAATACGGCATAGAAGACGGCAACCAACCGCCCAACCCATTGCGCCAGTGTTCGGCAAATAATTTATGCACCGCCGAATCAAAATACAAAAAGCCTAAACAGACGATAACCGGTAAGTAATAACTGAGATAAGAGACTTGCTCTGATTGATATTGCCGATAATCTTTAAACGGATTAACCAGTTTTCTGCGTAGACCATCAACAGCCAAAGCCTTATCTACCGGCATAAACAACAAAAAGAAATTAGCGCCGATCATGAATAAATCAAAACCGCCGTCAAAATCCCGCTGCATCGGGGTAAAGTGGACAAAAACAATCCAAAAAATATAGTTAGCCAACAAGCTTTGTTGACAACGATAGCCGACGGCGACAGATAATGCGACTAACGCCCAAAGGCAAGTAAAAAAATAAATCATTGGAAATTCAACATCCAGATAAGGAATCGGATCGAAAATCAAATGATTAAAATAAAGCAGAAAAAGCGTTTCCTGAAAGGTGATCAAACCGAAAAACAATCTAAATAAACCCGCGCCAGTAGCGGGTATTTGTTGCTTATAGGCTTCCAGAAAAGAATTGAACAGAAATTTGTACATTATTGACAGCCGACAAAATAAAAGCACAAATTATAAGGGATTTGTACCGACTTAACCCAGTATTGTCGACGACATTTGATTCGACGCTACAATAACAAAGTCGGATTAAGGTTTTTAAAGCAATAAAAAAGGCCGTCATCCGAAGATGACAGCCTTTACAAAATAGTTAAACTATTTTCTTATTCTTCGTCGTTAGGCTCAGCAAAAACCCATTTTACGAAGTAATAGCCGCCACCAACGATAACTAATGCACCAATCATACCCGCTGGTTCTTTTAACAATTCTGTTAAGTCTAAGATCGCTCCCATGAGAGTCCTACCTTTTTATGTTGTTGTAAATAAATGTGCCATGAATGACATTCGAAATTCATATATTACTTTGATCTTTCTCAAAGTCAAGTATTTATACTCCGCGCACTCCCTGTTTCAGTTTTCTATCAGCTGTTTTTGGCAGCTAGCGGCATTGCCTACAGGGATGTAGGCAAGGAGCTTAAGCAGAATCGAAAGCTTTTTAAAACAGTTACATAGCCTACTATGCGCCTGTTTCAGCAGCTTGCTTTCGAGCAAAAACGCCTCACTATAAAATTCGCATCCGTAACCGCACGAAGTATAATGATTTTTTATCCGGAGCACTAAACTTTTTTCCACTTGTTAGCGGATTTTTTTTTGCGATAAGTAGTATAATTCATTGCGTGCGTTATTAATAAGCACAAAAATAATTAAAAAAATTGGTGCATTCAAGACAAGGATATTTTTTACCCAGCCGACGCGGCCATACTAAAAGCATCCTTAGTCCATATTGGTTTAACACACAAACTCAACTAAGAGGTGAATAATGGTTTACGGTGGCATTATCTCCATATTGATTGCGATATGGATTTATAGAACAGCAATCAGCGAAAAAACAGGCAATGCATTATATTGGGTAGCGGCGAGCGTAGCTATCTTTTTTGCATTGCAATTAGTGATGATTTATTTTAATTCTATAATTATTGAAACAGCTGACAGCGACATCAGCAGCGAATATGACTCGGCAGGCGGCTTGAACGCTCGCGACAACAGCGATTCCGCCGGATTACAAACAGGTCCGGGCGGCAGACTTATCGGCATCATGTTTGAATTGACGCCGCTAATCTTACCCTTTCTTGTGGTTGCATTTTTAAGATTGAAGATTATGCTGAAACAACCCTTCTCTATCGGCGGCTTGTTCAGCGGTTTAAAAGAAATGTTCATCAGTATTGCCGCCAGCTTTAAAACTTCCGCCGATTGATCCGGCAGAAGCGCTTATTACTCATGAATAAAAAAAGCCCGGGTAGACCGGGTTTTTTTTTCATGCGCAATAATTGAATCGTATGCCGCCATTTTCGCGCTGCAATAACAAAATAAGCCTAACTCAATACGCTGGAAACAACGAAAGCAATCAGCAAAACAAACAAGATTACAAATATAATACCGCCTGCAATATAAGGCCATACGCTACCTGATTGAAAATCCTGCTCCCGGTTTTTGTTATTTTGAACGCCGATCGCGGCGGCAAATACGCTTTTGATAATATGCAAAAAGTTTGCTTTAGACATAGCTTAACGCTCCTTCTAACGACGATTAAATTTCGAAATGCCTTATAGTTTAGTTTCAATAGATTATAATAACTTGCGCCATTGGCGACTGAAACTATGAGAACATCCATTAGAATTTTATTATATTCTTATTATAAATAAAAGACGCCAACCCACATCCAACTTTAAAGTTTGACTCCCATTCAGAAAGACGACGCAACTATCATGACCAAATCCGATTTATTAAACCAACAACTCGCTCAACGCATCCTTTTCCTCGACGGCGCGATGGGCACCATGATACAAGGTTATAAACTGGAAGAAAAAGATTATCGCGGGGAACGCTTCGCACAATGGCATTGCGATTTAACCGGCAATAACGACCTGCTATCTCTGACCCAGCCGGATATTATCAAAGCCATACACCGCGCTTACCTGGATGCCGGCGCCGACATTGTCGAAACCAATACCTTTAATGCGACAACGATAGCAATGGCCGACTATCAAATGGAGTCGCTGGCTTATGAAATCAATGTCGCCTCCGCCAGACTCGCCCGTGAAGCGGCCGATGAAGTCACCGAGCTGGATCCGGATAAACCACGCTTTGTCGCCGGCGTATTAGGCCCGACCAACCGCACCGCATCCATGTCGCCTGATGTCAACGACCCCGGCTTCAGAAATATTTCATATGACGACCTGGTCACCGCCTACAACGAAGCGGTTAAAGGTTTAATAGACGGCGGCGCCGACATCATTTTGATTGAAACCGTTTTCGATACCTTAAACGCCAAAGCCGCCATCTTTGCCGTTGAACAATATTTCGAATCTATCGGCTATAAATTACCGGTCATGATTTCCGGCACCATCACTGATGCTTCCGGACGTACCCTTTCAGGCCAGACGGCGGCAGCCTTTTGGTACTCTTTACGCCATATTGAACCGATTTCCATCGGTTTTAATTGCGCATTGGGCGCCAAAGAACTGCGTCAATATATCGAAGAACTATCCTCTATCGCCGACACCTTTATCTCAGCCCACCCAAACGCCGGATTACCTAACGCTTTTGGTGAATATGACGAAACCCCTGAAGCGATGGCGGAGGAACTGGAAGATTGGGCGCAAAACGGTTATTTAAATATTATCGGCGGCTGCTGCGGCACCTCACCCGCACATATTGAGGCTATCATCAATGCGGTGAAAAAACACCCACCCAGAGTCATTCCGAAATTACCCAAACACTGCCATTTATCCGGCCTGGAACCAATGAGCATTGCCCCGGACAGCTTGTTCGTCAATGTCGGCGAACGCACTAACGTTACCGGTTCGGCAAAATTCAAGCGCTTAATTGTAGAAGAAGATTACGAAACCGCGCTGGATGTCGCTAAAGATCAAGTGGAAAACGGCGCCCAAATCATCGACATCAACATGGATGAAGGCATGCTGGACTCCAAGCATGCGATGGTGCGTTTTCTAAACCTGATTGCCGCCGAGCCGGATATCGCCAAAGTGCCGATTATGCTGGACTCATCCAAATGGGATATTCTGGAAGCCGGTTTAAAGTGCATCCAGGGCAAAGGCGTTGTTAACTCCATCTCCATGAAAGAAGGCGAAGCCAATTTTATCCACCAGGCCAAACTGATCCGCCGCTATGGCGCTGCGGTCATCATTATGGCTTTTGATGAACAAGGCCAGGCGGATACCTACGATAGAAAAGTAGAAATCTGCACCCGCGCTTATCAAATTTTAACTGAGCAGGTCGGCTTCCCGGCTGAAGACATCATCTTCGACCCCAATATTTTCGCCATCGCCACCGGTATTGATGAGCACAATAATTATGGCGTCGATTTTATCGAAGCCACCCGCACCATCAAGCAAAACCTGCCTCATGCCATGGTGTCCGGCGGAGTTTCTAATGTATCCTTCTCATTCCGCGGCAATAATCCAGTGCGGGAAGCCATCCATGCTGTGTTTCTTTACCACGCCATCAACGCCGGTATGGACATGGGGATTGTCAACGCCGGGCAGTTGGCGATTTATGAAGATATACCCAAGCAATTGCGCGACGCGGTTGAAGATGTGGTATTGAATAAATCCGACAGCGGCACCGAAAAATTACTGGAGATTGCCGAACAATACCGCGGAGACGGCAGCAGCCAAAGCAAAAAAGAAGACTTGGCCTGGCGCGATTGGCCGGTCGTAAAACGCTTGGAGCACGCCCTGGTCAAAGGCATCGCCGATTATATTATTGAAGATACCGAAGCGGCGCGCATTGAAGCCGACAAGACGATCTCGGTTATTGAAGGCCCGCTGATGGACGGCATGAATGTGGTCGGCGACTTATTCGGCGCAGGCAAAATGTTTTTACCGCAAGTCGTCAAATCAGCGCGTGTGATGAAAAAATCCGTCGCCTATCTGATGCCATTCATGGAAGCTGAAAAACAAGGTGAAATAGAATCCAACGGCAAAGTGCTGATGGCGACCGTGAAAGGCGATGTCCATGACATCGGCAAAAACATCGTCGGCGTGGTGCTGCAATGCAACAATTATGAAGTGATTGATTTAGGGGTGATGGTTCCTGCTGAAACCATTTTAAAAACCGCACGAGAAGAAAACGTCGACATCATCGGCTTAAGCGGTTTGATTACGCCGTCTTTGGATGAAATGGTGCATATCGCCAAGGAAATGGAAAGACAAGGCTTTGATCTTCCATTACTCATCGGCGGCGCCACCACCTCGCGCGCCCATACCGCAGTTAAAATCGAACCGGCTTATCACGGCTCCACCGTGTATGTAGTTGACGCTTCACGTAGCGTGGGCGTAGTCAGCGCATTACTCAGCGATGAGCAATCAACAAACTACAGTGAAAAAATCCGTCAGGAATATGTTCAGGTGCGCGAGCGCCACAAAGGCAAACAAGCCAAAACTAAACAACATAAACTCACTCAAGCGCGTGAAAACCGTTTTGATTTCGCCGACCACCAGCCGACCGCGCCCCAGTTTCTCGGCGTCAAAACCTTGGACAACATCAATCCGGATGTGTTAACGGATTACATAGACTGGACCCCATTCTTCCAAACCTGGGAGTTATCCGGCAAATTTCCCGGCATATTAAAAGACCCGGTGGTCGGCGAGCAGGCGCGGGAACTGTTTGAAAACGCGCAAACCATGCTGCGGCAAATTATTGAAGAACAATGGCTGCAAGCCAAGGCGGTCATCGGCTTCTTTGCCGCCAACAGCATTGATGACGACATCGTTCTCTATCAAGATAATGCCCGCAACGAAAAACTGGAAACCCTGCATCACTTGCGTCAACAGAATATCAAAGCGCCGGGGCGGCCTAATTATTGTCTGGCCGACTTCATCGCCCCCGAAGAAAGCGGCGTTGAAGACTATATCGGCGCATTTGCCGTCACCGCCGGCATCGGCATTGAAACTAAACTGGAAGAGTTCGCTCAAAACCATGACGACTACAACAGCATTATGCTGAAAGCCTTGGCCGACCGTTTAGCCGAAGCCTTAGCCGAATATATGCACGAACAGGTGAGAAAAAATGAATGGGGCTACGCCACCGACGAACAGCATGATAATGAAGCATTAATTGCCGAAACTTACCAAGGCATTCGCCCGGCGCCGGGCTACCCGGCGTGCCCGGATCATACCGAAAAGCAAAAGCTGTTTGAATTATTGAATGTTACCGACAACGCCGGTATTGAACTGACCGAAAATTACGCCATGTATCCGACGGCGGCGGTCAGCGGCTGGTATATATCGCACCCGCAAGCGCAGTATTTCAATGTCGGCAAGATCACCCGCGAACAATTGCAACATTACGCAGAACGTAAAGGCATGAGCGAAGAGCTGGCCGAACGCTGGTTATCCGCTCATTTACATCACTAATACGAAGACTATGAACAAGAAGATTGAATACACAATGGAACGCACCATCTACGCCAGTCGCTGGATACTGGGGCCTATTTATTTAGGCATGAGCTTGGTGTTGTTCGCATTGCTGATTAAATTTTTTCAAACTGTATATCATTTCATTCCCAATATCCTGATGATGAACGAAACTGACCTAATTCTGCAATCACTCACTTTGATTGATTTAACGCTGGTCGGCAGTTTAGTCATTATCGTCATGTTCAGCGGTTATGAAAACTTTGTTTCGCAAATGGACATTGCACCCAGCACCGAAAAACTGGGCTGGCTGGGCACCCATGATTACGGCTCGCTGAAAATGAAAGTGGCCTCTTCCATTGTCGCCATTTCATCGATTCATTTATTAAAAGTATTCATGAACGTCCAACATACCGACAATGACAAATTGCTTTGGTATGTCATCATCCACTTAACCATGGTCGTCTCCTCTTTTCTGATGGGTTATTTGGATAAAATCAGTAAACATTAATGGCTCAATATTATTTATTCGGCACCGAGGGTTGCCATCTTTGCGAGCAGGCGCTGGCTATCATTTTTGACAACCCTCAAGCGCTGGACGTTGAAGTTAAAGACATCATCGAAAAACAAGCATGGCTGGATCAATTCAGCATACGCATACCGGTATTGCAGCATATCGCCAGCGGACAAGAATTGGACTGGCCGTTTGATGACCAAACACTTAAACAATTTATAAACGAAGCGCATTAACCCAGCTTTGCGCTGTAGGACCATAAAATTATTTTAACTTGTCTTACTTCAAATGTTTCACAAACTCAGCAGCCCAGCGATGTATTAATTCCGGTGAGCGGGTAAACGCCAGATGATCTGCGTCAAATTGAACATATGTATTTTCTTGTTGAGCCAAAAAGCCCCAAATATCATTTTCCGGAAAATACTCAGCAGAGAAAATAAGTATTCCACCATTATAAAACTTCAATTCATAACGCGAGCAAGCTCGCTGATAGGCGGTTCGAACATAAGCTTCTCGCCAGGAAACCGGAATCGGTTTACCGAGCAAGTAAAGCCAATAAGAAGTCTGTATCTTTAATCGTTCAACCCATTGCAATATTCTGCTTTTATAGCGCTTAGAATAAAAACAATAATTTTCCTGTATCCTCCATTTCACGGCAGTTAACTTTTCTGACCAAGGCAAATCCAGAAAACCCCGGTATTTCATTAAACATTTATCAAGCCAGGTAACATGCGCATTATTTTCCAAACTCGGGTCATTACAAGGCTGTTGATTTTGAAAACCCGTCGGCACTGATTTAAAAATGCCCTGATGAAATTGAGGATCCAGTAAAAACAGCAATTCCACCGTCTCCCCTATCTCCACTAATTGCTGAGCAATTTCAAACGCTATCACCGCGCCCATGGAATAACCGCCTATCCGCCAAGGCCCTTGTTTTTGAATACTCAGCATTTGTTGCCGATAATCTGTCGCCAGATTTTCTATCGTCTCATTTAAGCCAATTTTTCCATCATCCCAGTGCCCTGAAAGAACATAGAAAGGTTGCTCCTTATCCAAATGTCCCGCTAAAATCCCCGCCATCCAGCTGCCGCCATGGATCATAAAAAAAGGCGTTTTTGCACCTTGCTCACGTATCGGTATTGCGTTAGTGCCGGGAATAAAACCGAACTTCTGCTCTATCTTCCGCCTCAACTCGGCAATTGTTGGGTATTGAAACAACGCCAACAAAGGCAACTTGGTTCCCATTAAGGCATTAATTTGATCAATGAATACCAACCCCCGAAATGAATCGCCGCCTGCATGAAAAAAACTTTCATTGACATCGACAACTTCCAAGCCAAGAATTTCCCGCCATAAATTGATTAGCGTATCCAACAAGGGGTCATCTTCAACCTCGACGGTGCGATTAATCCGCCTGTCCGATTCTGGCGCACTCTCCGATGACTTAGGGCAAAGAAAGGGTAAAGCATCCTGCTTCAGTTCATCCAATCCCAATTCAGGAGAGAGAATAAAATGATTTATTAACTGCCGCAAACGCGCCAAAATTTGTTTCGCTTGCCACAAGTCTATTAAAGCATTATCAAACTGAAGCTGAATTTCAATTTCATCCCCCGGCATCGCCAATAAAGTTAATGGAAAGCGACTGGAAAAATCGCCTTTAAAGCGTGTAATTTGTAAACTGCCTGGTTGTTTTTCGGCGAAAGGAAAGTTTTCCACCACCAACAAGCTATCTAAGGAGCGCCTGGGCGGGAGACATTGCCATCGTTGTAAATCCGCCAACGAG
>SPJM01000072.1 GCA_006844585.1 Methylococcaceae bacterium
CTCCGCCTTGGATTTCAGCCATTACTTTGGTCAGCGCCGCCGTCAAAGTTGTTTTACCGTGGTCAACGTGACCAATCGTGCCCACGTTTACGTGCGGCTTAGTTCTTTCAAATTTTTCTTTAGCCATGAGTCAATACCTAAAATTTATACTATAAGTTAAGAAACTTTTTTAATAATTGCTTCCGCAACATTTGCCGACGCTTCACTATATTTTTCAAACTGCATACTATATGTTGCGCGCCCTTGAGTCGCCGAACGCAAATCCGTCGCGTAACCAAACATTTCCGCCAAAGGCACTTCACAATCTATGGTTTTACCCGCCGGATTGTCTTCCATCCCAAGAATCATACCGCGGCGTCTATTTATATCTCCCACCACGTCGCCCATATATTCCTCAGGGGTAACAACTTCAACCTTCATAACTGGCTCCAACAAAAGCGGCCCCGCAGTTTTGGCGCCATCCTTAAAACACAAAGAACCGGCGATTTTAAAAGCCATCTCACTTGAATCCACATCGTGATAGGATCCATCAAACAAAGTGACTTTTACATCAACAACCGGAAAACCGGCCAAAACCCCATTTTCCATTTGTTCTTGAACGCCTTTGTCAACCGCCGGGATATACTCCCTGGGAACCACGCCCCCCACAACCTCATTGACAAATTCGTAACCCGCCCCCTGCTCCCTAGGCTCAATTCTCAACCAAACATGACCGTATTGACCACGACCGCCTGATTGCCTTACAAACTTTCCTTCATACTCGACCGCCTTGGCGATAGTTTCCCTATACGCCACTTGCGGAGCGCCTACATTCGCGCCTACCCCAAACTCCCTTTGCATGCGGTCTACAATAATTTCCAGGTGCAACTCCCCCATACCTGAAATAATAACCTGTCCCGATTCCTCGTCCGTAAACACTCTAAACGAAGGATCTTCTTTAGCCAACTTAGCCAAAGCCGTACTCATCTTTTCCTGATCCGCCTGCGTTCTCGGCTCAACCGCAACCGAAATCACCGGATCAGGAAAGTCCATCTTTTCCAGAACCACCTGATCATCAATCGCACACAAACTATCGCCGGTAGTAACATCTTTCAGCCCTATCGCAGCTGCGATATCGCCCGCCCTGACCTCTTTAACTTCCTCTCGACTATTTGCATGCATTTGCACCAAACGTCCGATGCGCTCTTTTTTCCCTTTTATGGAATTAAAAACCGCATCCCCTGACTTCAGCACACCTGAGTAAACTCTAAAAAAGGTAAGCACGCCCACATAAGGATCAGTCGCAATCTTAAACGCTAATGCAGCAAAAGCCTCATCATCCTTAGCCGGCTTTTCAATCACCCTATCGCTATCAACAGCATGACCCTTAATAGCATCTACATCAGTCGGCGCCGGCATAAAATCAATCACCGCATCCAGAACGCTTTGAACACCTTTATTTTTAAAGGCCGAACCGCAAAAAGCCGGAACCACCTCATTTTTTACAGTTAACGTTCTGATACCGCGCTTTATTTCTTCAGCGGAAAGCTCTCCTTCTTCCAGATACCTCTCCATCAAATCATCTGAAGCCTCAGCCGCCGCCTCAACCATTTTTTCACGCCAATGCTCAGCATCAGCCAACATAGCCTGAGGAACCTCTTCTTCGCGGAATTCCATCCCCATATTTTCCTCAGACCAATAAATCGCTTTCATTTTGATCAAATCCACCACACCGGCAAATTGATCTTCAGCCCCGACAGGCAACTGCATGGGAACCGGATTAGCGCCCAAACGCGTTTTTATCTGCTCAATCACCCGCAAGTAATCCGCGCCGGAGCGATCCATCTTATTCACAAAAACCATTCGTGGCACCGAATATTTATTCGCTTGCCGCCACACTGTCTCTGATTGCGGCTCTACGCCGCCAACCGCACAAAAAACTGCGCAAGCGCCATCCAAAACCCGCAACGAACGCTCTACCTCAATGGTAAAATCAACATGACCCGGCGTATCAATAATATTTATTCGATGCTGATCATATTGCCTTTCCATGCCCGACCAAAAACAAGTCGTCGCCGCAGAAGTTATGGTAATCCCTCGCTCCTGCTCCTGCTCCATCCAATCCATGGTTGCAGCGCCGTCATGAACCTCTCCTATTTTATGAGAGACCCCTGTGTAATATAAAATTCTTTCTGTGGTCGTGGTCTTACCGGCATCAATATGAGCCATAATCCCAATATTACGATACCGCTCTATTGAAGTTTTACGCGCCACAACACACCTAAACTGAAATTACCAACGATAGTGAGAGAAAGCTTTATTCGCATCCGCCATCTTATGCGTATCTTCTTTCTTCTTAGCCGCAGCGCCGCGACCTTCAAAAGCATCCAGCAACTCGCCAGCCAACTTTGCAGCCATCGTTCTTTCGTTGCGTTTACGCGCAGCCTCAATCAACCATCGCATGGACAAAGCCATTCGTCTAGACGGACGCACTTCAACTGGAACCTGATAAGTCGCCCCGCCAACTCTGCGCGATTTGACCTCAACCCTAGGCTGAACATTTTCCAAGGCTTTGGAAACCACTTCCAACGATTCCTCATGACCTTTACTTTCGATCACATCAAGCGCACCGTAAACGATCTTTTCAGCCACTGATTTCTTGCCATCAACCATGATCATGTTCATAAACTTTGACAACATTTCGCTGCCAAATCTCGGATCAGGTATTACTTCTCTTTTTGCCGCAACTCTTCTTCTTGACATTACTTAACCCTTAAGACTTTGGTCTCTTAGCGCCATACTTAGAGCGCCCGCATTTTCTACCTTCCACACCCGAAGTATCCAAACTACCTCTTACAACGTGATAGCGCACGCCCGGCAAGTCCTTTACACGACCGCCTCTAATCAACACAACAGAGTGCTCCTGAAGATTATGACCCTCGCCGCCAATGTAGCTACTTACCTCGAATCCACTGGTCAAGCGCACCCTGGCTACTTTACGCAATGCTGAATTAGGCTTCTTAGGCGTTGTGGTATACACGCGTGTACACACACCCCTTCTTTGAGGACACGCCTTCAATGCAGGCACGTTACTTTTTTCTATTTTCTTAGCGCGAGGCTTACGAACCAACTGGTTGATCGTTGCCATATCTTTATCACTCCGATATACAAATTTTAACCGCCCGATAATAATAAAGAACCGCTTACCAACATGTGCTAAGCGGTTCTCTATAAATCAAACTTTAAGCCCTTGGCTTATGTGAGCAGGGTATAATATACAAAACCCACCACATCGTCAAGAACTTATTTCATTAATTTCACTCTTCAGTATTTAATGCTTTCTTCAAAGCCTCTTCTGCAGCAGCTGAATCTACTGTTTGAGCAGACACCTCCGCATCGACCACCGCTTCCGGCGACCGTTTTTGCTTTCGTTGCTCATGGTAAGCCAAACCGGTTCCCGCTGGAATCAATCGGCCGACAATTACATTTTCTTTCAAGCCAAACAATCTATCTTCAATTCCTCTTACCGCAGCATCAGTTAACACCCTGGTCGTTTCTTGGAATGAAGCAGCCGAAATAAACGACTCAGTCGCCAAAGAAGCTTTGGTAATCCCTAATAGCATGGATTCATATGTTGCTGGAATTTTTCCTTCTTTCTCCAGAATACCATTAACCTCGTTAACCAAAGTGCGCTCAACCTGCTCGCCTTTGACAAATTCACTATCTCCGGAAGTAGTAATATCAACTTTTCTAAGCATCTGACGAATAATCGCTTCAATATGCTTATCGTTGATTTTCACACCTTGCAACCGGTACACATCCTGAATTTCTTTAACCAAATAACTGGCCAACTCCTCGATGCCACGCAATCTCAAAATATCATGCGGCGTCAATTCACCTTCAGCAATTGTTTCACCTTTTTCTACGAACTCACCTTCGAAAACCGTGATATGACGCCATTTAGGAATCAAAGTTTCATATTGCTCACCCTCAGAATCAGTGATTACAATACGTTGCTTACCTTTCGTTTCTTTACCGAAAGACACCATACCGGTTGCTTCCGCTAAAATAGCCGGATCTTTGGTTTTGCGCGCTTCGAACAAGTCAGCAACTCGCGGCAAACCACCGGTAATATCGCGTGTCTTACTAGACTCTTGCGGAATTCTCGCCAAGACATCCCCGACTTGCACTTCGCCGCCGTCTTTAACAGTTGCGATAGCGCCCGCCGGCAAGAAATATTGGGCGGCAATATCTGCTGTACCCGGCAAATTGATCGGCTGCCCATGCTCATCCACCAATCTCACCATAGGTCTTAATTCTTTACCGACTGAAGATCTCTGTTTCGGATCGATAACAACTTTTGAACTCAAACCGGTTACTTCGTCGGATTGCTCCTGAACCGTTACCCCATCGATAAAATCTTTTAGCTCGATATATCCGTTTACCTCAGTAATGACCGGATGCGTGTGCGGATCCCAATTAACAATAATGTCGCCGGCATTGGCCTGCTCACCTTCTTGCACGGATAAAACTGCGCCATAAGGTATTTTGTAACGTTCTCTTTCGCGACCGTAATCATCAATCACACCCACCTCGCCGGAACGTGAGATAGCAACCAAATTACTGTCTTTGTTGGTCACTGTCTTCAGGTTATTCAACTTAATGGTTCCTGATGATTTTATCTGCACATTGCTGATCGCCGCCGATCTGGACGCCGCCCCGCCAATATGGAAGGTTCTCATGGTTAACTGAGTGCCCGGCTCGCCGATTGATTGCGCAGCGACAACACCCACCGCTTCACCGATATTCACCAAATGTCCGCGTCCTAAATCACGCCCGTAGCATTTCGCGCAAACGCCATGACGCGTTTCACAAGTGATAATCGACCTAACCAATAACTGATCGACGCCATTTTCTTCCAAAACGGTTACCAGGCTTTCATCAATCATAGTTCCCGCTTCGATTAATACCTTCTCACCCGATGGATTAGTTACATCATAAACATTAACCCGACCCAAAACACGCTCGGATAAAGGCTCAACAACATCGCCGCCCTCAATAATCGGATTCATAGTGATTCCGTTAACTGTGCCGCAATCTACTTGGGAAATCACCAAATCTTGCGCCACATCAACCAAACGTCGGGTCAGGTAACCTGAGTTCGCCGTTTTTAAAGCAGTATCCGCCAGGCCTTTCCGTGCGCCGTGGGTGGAAATAAAGTACTGCAATACGTCCAAACCTTCTCTAAAGTTTGCTGTGATAGGCGTTTCAATAATCGACCCATCCGGCTTTGCCATCAGGCCGCGCATCCCCGCCAACTGCCTGATTTGCGCCGCCGAACCTCGCGCCCCGGATTCCGCCATCATAAAGATTGAATTAAATGATTTTTGTTTTACTTCATTACCTTCAGCATCGACAACTTCATCTTCCCCCAAACCTTCCATCATTACTCTGGCGACTTGATCATTTGCGTGCGACCAAATATCAACAACCTTATTGTATCTTTCACCATCAGTCACCAAACCATTGGCGTACTGAGTCTGAATTTCATTCACTTCCTGCTCGGCCGAATTAATAATATCCGCTTTTTTTGCAGGAATCGCCATATCTTCAATCCCGAAAGACACGCCTGAGCGGGTAGCGTATTTAAAACCCAAATACATTAACCTATCCGCCAAAATAACCGTATCTTTTATCCCCAGATAACGATAACTATAATTGATTAATCTGGAGATATTCTTTTTAGTCATATCCACATTAACCACATCAAACGGCATGCCGTCCGGAACAATATTCCAGATCAAAGCGCGTCCGACAGTCGTTTCTTTTCTTTCCGTTTTCTCTTCGAATTTCCCTTCCGAATCCAATATTTTCTCAGTAACCCGCACTTGAATTTTACTTTGCAGCTCAACTGTTCGCACATCCAAAGCTTTCAACACTTCATCGACATCCGAAAAAACCGAGCCGTCGCCTAAGGCATTGACTTTTTCACGACTGATAAAATACAGCCCTAATACGACGTCTTGCGATGGATTGATAACCGGCTCACCGTTAGCCGGCGACAATATATTATTAGTCGCCATCATTAAAGTTCTGGCTTCTAATTGCGCTTCAATCGACAAGGGAATATGAACAGCCATTTGGTCGCCGTCGAAATCCGCATTAAAGGCGCTACATACGAGTGGATGTAGCTGAATCGCCTTACCTTCAATCAAAATCGGCTCAAACGCCTGGATGCCCAATCTGTGCAAAGTCGGCGCACGGTTAAGCAAAATAGGATGCTCTCGAATAACCTCTTCCAGAATATCCCAAACTTCAGCGCCTTCGCGCTCCACCATTTTTTTCGCAGCCTTAATCGTGGTCGCCAAACCCCGCAATTGCAATTTACTGAAAATAAACGGTTTAAATAATTCCAGCGCCATTTTTTTCGGCAAACCGCATTGATGCAATCTTAATGTCGGCCCCACTACAATAACCGAACGACCGGAATAATCGACCCGCTTACCCAATAAATTTTGTCTAAACCGGCCTTGTTTACCTTTGATCATATCGGCCAATGATTTCAGCGGCCTTCTATTAGTACCGGTAATCGCACGACCTCTACGCCCGTTATCCAGCAAAGCGTCTACAGATTCCTGCAACATTCTTTTTTCGTTGCGAACGATAATATCGGGGGCGTTTAATTCCAACAATCTGTTCAGACGGTTGTTACGGTTGATTACCCTTCTGTATAAATCATTTAAATCGGAAGTCGCAAAACGCCCGCCGTCCAAAGGAACCAATGGTCTCAGCTCCGGTGGCAATACCGGCAATACGGTCATAATCATCCATTCCGGACGATTATTTGAGGCTAGCAAAGATTCAATAACCTTCAAACGTTTACTGAATTTTTTTATTTTAGTTTCAGAATTAGTGGCATAAATCTCTTCTCTGAGAACCTTTACCTCTTCCTTCAGATCGATAGATTTCAACAAATCATAAACCGCTTCAGCGCCCATTTTTGCATCGAAATCATCGCCGTATTCCTCTACCGCGTCTAAGTACTCATCATCAGAAAGCAAATGCCCTCTTTCCATCGGCGTCATGCCCGGATCTAAAACCACAAAGCACTCGAAATACAAAACCCGCTCAATACTTCGCAATGTCATATCCAACAACAACGCAATTCTTGACGGCAAGGACTTCAAAAACCAAATATGAGCTACCGGACTTGCCAGCTCGATATGCCCCATTCTTTCACGTCTGACTTTAGACAAAGTCACTTCCACGCCGCATTTTTCGCAAATAACGCCGCGATGTTTTAATCTTTTATATTTACCGCATAAACATTCGTAATCGCTCACCGGGCCGAAAATTTTTGCGCAAAATAAACCATCTCTTTCCGGTTTGAAAGTCCGGTAATTAATGGTTTCCGGTTTTTTCACTTCACCGAATGACCAGGAACGAATCATATCCGGAGACGCCAATCCAATACGTATGGAGTCGAAATCGTCTGTACGACCTTGACGCTTTAAGAAATTCATTAAATCTTTCAAGAACCTACCCTCTCTAAATACATCCCGATAACAAATGGAGTCTGATCAACCTTAAGTTGACTCGATTAATCTTACTCAAGTTCAATGTTGACCCCTAATGAGCGTATTTCTTTGATTAATACATTAAAGGATTCAGGCATACCTGCTTCCATCGTATGGTTGCCGTCCACTATATTCTTATACATTCGCGTTCTGCCCGTCACATCGTCCGATTTAACAGTCAGCATTTCCTGTAAGGTATAAGCCGCCCCATAAGCCTCCAATGCCCATACTTCCATTTCCCCAAATCTCTGTCCGCCGAATTGCGCTTTTCCGCCCAATGGCTGTTGTGTCACCAAGCTGTATGGACCAGTCGAACGGGCATGCATTTTATCGTCCACCAAATGGTTCAATTTCAGCATGTACATATAACCGACCGTTACTTCGCGCTCAAACGGTTCTCCCGTCAGGCCATCATAAAGCGTGGTTTGCCCATGCTCAGGCAAATCCGCCAGTTTAAGCATCATACGAATCTCGTCTTCAGAAGCGCCATCAAATACCGGCGTCGCCATTGGTACGCCGCCGACCAGATTACCCGCCATTTCCATCACTTCTTTATCAGACAAAGAGCCCAATGATTCTTGACGCCCGCTACTGTTATATATTTGTTCCAGCAACTCGCGTATCTCAACAATCTTAGCTTGCGCCTCCAACATTTTGCCTATTTTGACGCCCAAACCATTTGCCGCCCAACCTAAATGCGTTTCCAACACCTGACCGACATTCATTCGTGAAGGCACCCCTAGAGGATTCAATAAAATATCCACCGGGTTGCCGTCTGCGGTATAAGGCATATCCTCAATCGGCACAATTTGCGAAATAACCCCTTTGTTACCATGACGACCCGCCATTTTATCGCCAGGCTGAATGCGTTTTTTCACCGCCAGATAAACCTTGACCATTTTCAAAACGCCCGGCGCCAAATCATCCCCCATGGTGATTTTGCTGCGTTTTTGCTCAAAACGTTTATCAAATTCTTGACGCTGTTCAGCAACCTGTTCGGCAACCTGCTCTAATTGTAAATTAACATCTTCATCCAAGGTTATTACCGTTAACCAATCCGAATGCGTCAGTCCATCCAGGTATTGCTGATCAATGACAGTACCTTTTTTAATGCCGCCCGGCCCCTTTTCGATTTCTTTGCCGATCAATAACTGCGCAACACGATTAAAAATATCCTGCTCTACAATTTTCAACTGATCATCCAAATCCTTCTTATAGCGCTTGATTTCCTCTTCTTCTATTTCCAATGCGCGCTTATCTTTCTTCACGCCATCGCGAGTAAAAACCTGCACATCAATAACCGTTCCGCGGATATTACCCGGAACCCGCAACGAGGTATCCTTAACATCAGCAGCTTTCTCGCCGAAAATCGCTCGTAACAATTTTTCTTCCGGCGTCAATTGCGTTTCGCCTTTAGGCGTTACTTTTCCAACCAGGATATCGCCGCCTTTCACTTCAGCGCCGACATAAACAATCCCTGACTCATCCAATTTGGATAAAGCTTCTTCGCTGACATTCGGAATATCAGCAGTGATTTCTTCAGGGCTGTGC
The DNA here is from genome assembly GCA_006844585.1 of Methylococcaceae bacterium. GTDB lineage: Bacteria > Pseudomonadota > Gammaproteobacteria > Methylococcales > Methylomonadaceae > Methylomarinum. The sequence continues at coordinate 9,108 of SPJM01000072.1, forward strand.
TTAGTCTCTCTGGCCACACACGTTTTTTCTTCAATATGTATCGTCGTAAAGCGATCTTCTTTTACCACTCGCTCCGAAACCAGAATAGAATCCTCGAAGTTATAACCATTCCACGGCATAAAAGCGATGCGCATATTTTGACCCAATGCCAATTCACCCATATCCGTTGAAGGCCCGTCAGCTAAAATATCGCCTTTGACAACAGCATCGCCCGGCTTGACCAACGGCTTTTGATTAATACAGGTATTTTGATTGGAGCGCGTATATTTGGTTAAATTATAAATATCAACGCCCGGCACGCCGGCAATGGTTTCGTCATCATTAACCCGCACTACGATTCTGCCCGCATCAACCGCCTCAATCAAACCGCCTCGCGTCGCCACCACCGTCACTCCGGAATCCTTGGCGACCACTCTCTCCATACCGGTGCCCACCAATGGTTTTTCAGCGCGCAAAGTCGGTACGGCTTGTCTCTGCATGTTTGAACCCATCAAGGCGCGGTTAGCGTCATCATGCTCAAGGAAAGGAATAATTGAAGCCGCCACCGAAACAATCTGCTTGGATGAAACATCCATATACTGCACAGTTTCCGAGGTAGCCAAGGTAAACTCATCTTTATAACGACAAGAAACCAACCCTTCAATCAATCGACCGTTTTCATCAATCGGCACACTCGCCTGAGCGATCACAAACTCGCCTTCTTCAATAGCCGATAAGTAATCAACTTGCTCGGTTACCTTGCCGTCCACTACTTTACGATAGGGCGTTTCCAAAAAACCGTATGAATTGGTTCTGGCGTATACCGATAAGGAGTTAATCAATCCAATATTCGGCCCCTCCGGCGTTTCAATAGGACATACCCGACCGTAATGCGTAGTATGCACATCTCGCACCTCAAAGCCGGCTCTTTCTCTAGCCAGACCACCGGGGCCTAACGCTGAAACCCGACGTTTGTGAGTCACCTGAGATAATGGATTGTTTTGATCCATAAACTGCGACAACTGACTGGAGCCGAAAAACTCTTTAACAGAAGCGGAAACCGGTTTAGCATTAATAATTTCTTGCGGCATCAATCCTTCCGAATCAGCCAAGGTCAGGCGCTCTCTCACCGCGCGTTCAACCCTAACCAACCCCACCCGGAACTGGTTTTCAATCATTTCGCCAACCGAACGCACGCGTCTGTTGCCTAAATGATCAATGTCATCTACAACGCCGTTTCCGTTACGAATATTAATCAATTCTTTCAGCACATCAATAATATCTTCTTGGCTTAATGTGCCTTCGCCGATGATCTCTTCTCGCCCCAAACGACGATTGAACTTCATCCGTCCGACCGCAGACAGGTCATAACGCTCTTCGGTAAAGAACAGGTTAGAAAACAGGTTTTCAGCGGATTCTTTGGTCGGTGGTTCACCCGGACGCATCATCCGATAAATCTCCACCAAAGCTTCTAAACGATTGGTCGTGGTGTCCAATGACATTGCATTGGAAATATAAGGCCCTCTGTCTAAATCGTTGACATAAAGCGTTTCAATCTCAGTAATCCCGCCTTCTATTAATTTATCTAATAATTCTTCAGTCAATTCGCTATTGACGGCGGCGAAAATTTCACCTGTTTCCGGATCAATAACATTGTGACCTAAAATCTTGCCGTACAAATAATCCTTAGGCACTTCGATTTCAGTCACGCCGCCTTTATCCATTTGTCTGATATGCTTGGCGGTAATACGGCGACCTTCTTCCACCAACACTTTGTCGCCATGTTTAATATCAAACACAGCCATTTCGCCGCGCAGGCGCTCAGGCACAATATGAAACAGACACTTATCGGTGCCTAAAGAAAACTTATTTTTTTCGAAGAAAATATCAATCATTTCTTCGTTTTCGTAACCCAACGCTCTCAACAAGATCGTTGCCGGGATTTTTCTCCGTCTATCAATCCGCACATAAACTGCATCTTTATGATCAAACTCAAAATCCAACCAGGAACCACGGTATGGAATCACTCGAGCATTGAAAAGCAGTTTTCCGGATGAATGCGTTTTACCTTTATCGTGATCGAAAAAGACCCCTGGAGAACGATGCAATTGCGAAACGATCACTCTTTCCGTACCATTAATGACAAAAGTTCCATTACCCGTCATCAACGGCAATTCGCCCATATAGACTTCTTGCTCTCTGATATCTTTGACCACTTTAGCGCTGGCGGGCGCATCTTTGTCATAAATGACCAAGCGCACTAACACGCGCAACGGCGCCGCGAAAGTCGCCCCCCGTTGCTGACATTCCCTTACATCAAAAGTTGGCTCTCCCAGACGATACTTCACATATTCAAGAACAGCATATCCGGAATGACTTTCAATTGGAAAAACGCTGGAAAAAGCCGCGTGTAATCCAAGATCTTGTCTTTTTTCCGGCTCAATTCCCGCTTGCAGAAAATTAGCGTAAGAGTCAATTTGAGTCGCTAAAAGATATGGGACTTCGAGGACTTCAGTTCCTCTCCCAAAGTTGTTACGGATTCGCTTTTTTTCGGTAAAAGAATAGGCCATATTGCTTCCAAACCTTTATATCAGAGATTTGTTCAGACTGTTTGTTGTTTCCAACAAGCAGAAAAAGGCCGACGACAAAATGCCGCCAGCCCTCATTGTATTAGGTATAATACCCGACTTCAGCCAAAATTTATTTAATTTCAGCTTCCGCGCCTGCTTCTTCCAGGGCTTTTTTAGCTTCTTCAGCTTCTTCTTTACTTACACCTTCTTTTAATGTGGTTGGTGCGCCCTCGACTGCTTCTTTAGCTTCTTTCAAACCTAAGCCAGTCATCCCTCTGACTGCTTTAATCACAGCAACTTTATTGGCGCCGAATGAAGTCATGACAACATCAAACTCAGTTTGTTCCGCCGCAGCGCCGCCAGCGTCACCGCCTGCAGCAGGCGCAGCAACAGCAACAGCCGCTGCTGCCGAAACGCCGAATTTTTCTTCCATTGCGGAAATTAAATCAACAACCTCCATAACTGTCATATTGGAGATCGCATCTAAAATTTCTTCTTGAGACATTATAAATTCCTCTATTTATCTGATTATTAACTGGTAAAAGCTTATGCAGCTTCTTTTTGATCTTTAACTGCAGCCACTGTGCGCACCATCTTAGCGTGTGGTTCAGCAAGAGTACGAACAAATTTTTCAACCGGCGCTTTCATAACAGACATCAGCATGCTGACCGCCTGATCATAAGTCGGCAACGAAGCTAAACGCTTCAATTCAGACGGATCATATACCTGACCGCCGATAGCCACGACTTTTGTCACCAGTTTATCGTTCTCTTTAGAAAACTCATCAACCAATCGAGCCGCACAACCGGGATCCTCCATTGAGAATGCTAGAATTAACGGCCCTACCAAGCCATCTTGCATACACTCAAAATCGGTTCCCGCTATAGCTCTTTTAGCAAGAGTATTCTTTACCACACGAAGATAAACACCCGTCTCTCTAGCTTTTTTACGCAACGCTGTTAATTCGGTTACGGTTAAGCCACGATACTCTGCGGCAACCGCAGAATGAGCTTGAGCGGCAATCGCAGCAATTTCTTCGACGACGATTTTCTTGTCATCCAATTTTAACGCCACTATTTACCTCCGATTTGTTTCCGGAATTTATCCGGAATTCACTTTATGCGCCCTTAGGACGCCCCTATTACGGACATCTTCACCAGTTACACCGGTAAAAGCCTCCGTCTGCGTAGGCTAATTAAGTCTTCCAACCCCTACGGTCTTTGACGATTGCCAGGTTGCCGGCAACCCAAAGTTTGTCACACGACCCAAAAGCCGTGATTAAATTTCGATACTACTTTGATCGATCCAAAAACCCGGCCCCATTGTCGAGGACACCGAGATTTTTTTCAGATAAACACCTTTAGCGGCAGTCGGCTTAGCCTTTTTCAAATCCGCCAATAAATGCTCTAAATTTTGTTTAACAGCTTCTTCATTAAAAGAAACCTTACCGATTGAGCAATGAATAATACCTGCTTTATCTGTACGATACCTTACCTGACCGGACTTGGCGTTTTTAACCGCAGTCGCCACATCAGGCGTTACCGTCCCTACTTTAGGGTTAGGCATTAAACCTCTAGGCCCCAAAATCTGACCTAACTGACCGACAACGCGCATGGCGTCAGGGGAAGCAATCACGACATCAAAATCCATCTCGCCCTTTTTAACCTGACCGGCAAGATCATCCATACCTACGATATCTGCGCCGGCTTCTTTTGCCGCATCCGCATTTGGCCCTTGTGTAAATACAGCCACTCTCACTGTTTTTCCAGTTCCGTTCGGCAACACAGATGCGCCGCGAACATTTTGATCTGATTTTCTAGAGTCGACCCCTAAATTGACGCTAACATCAATCGCCTCATCGAATTTCGTATTAGCGAACTCTTTCAATAAAGCGACAGCTTCTGAAAGGCTATACTGTTTGCTTTTATCAACTTTTTCAGCAATTAATTTTGCTTTTTTGCTTAAACCAGCCATTACAAGCCCTCCACATTGAGTCCCATGCTACGCGCGCTCCCGGCGATTGTCTTAACCGCAGCATCTAAATCCGCCGCATTCAGATCCGGCATTTTAGTATTGGCAATTTCTTCTAATTGCGCGCGCGTTACTGTACCCACTTTATCTGTATTAGGCGTACTACTTCCCTTTTTCAAACCAGCTGCTTTCATCAACAATACTGAGGCGGGCGGCGTTTTAGTAACAAAGGTAAAACTTCTATCGTTATAAACGGTAATGACGACTGGAATAGGAAGACCTTTTTCAACATCCTGCGTCTTTGCATTGAATGCCTTACAGAATTCCATGATATTTACGCCATGCTGACCCAAAGCCGGACCCACCGGAGGACTCGGATTTGCCTCGCCAGCCTTGACCTGCAGCTTAATATAAGCTTCAATTTTTTTTGCCATTTTAAACTCCAAACGGGTGCAAACGCGTTTCAGCTCCCCAACAAACAAAAAACCCCATCCCTTTTACAAAGGATAGGGAATAAAAATCAGTTAAACCAAATTTTAGTTTTTTTCAACTTGGTTAAATTCCAGCTCCACTGAAGTAGCGCGACCAAAAATCAACACTGACACGCGCAAGCGACTCTTATCGTATTCGACCTCTTCAATGCTTCCATTAAAATCCTTAAAAGGACCGTCGATAATGCGAATAACCTCACCCACCTCAAACAATACTTTAGGCCTGGGCTTATTCACCCCCTCTTCGACGCGATTCAAAATTGACATTGCCTCTTTTTCCGAAATAGGAGAAGGCCTATCGGAAGCGCCGCCAATAAAACCTAAAACACGCGGAACATTTCTAACCAAATGCCAGGTTTCATCTGTCAATTCCATCTGCACTAAAACATAGCCCGGGAAAAACTTCCTCTCACTTTTCCGTTGCTGCCCCATTCGCATCTCGACCACCTCTTCGGTGGGCACCAAGATCTTACCAAACTGGCTCTGCAAACCTTCCCGCTCAACCCTTTCTTCTAAAGCTTGTTTTACTTTATTTTCAAAATTGGAATACGCATGAACAACATACCAACGCAACGTCATATTAACCACCTTGCCCCGTTATCAAACGCACACCCCAAAACAGGAACATATCGAGCAACCATAAAATTAGACCCACAATAAAAACCATCCCGAATACCAACAAAGTGGTGCGCATAGTCTCTTCACGGGTCGGCCAAACCACCTTTCTAACTTCTTGCTTAGACTCTAATACAAAAGCCCAGACCCCGCGACCTTTGACTGTTGTTAAAGCAATACCCAGCGCCACAACAACCAATGCAACCAAGGCCAAAACACGATACAATAAGGTAATATCAGAAAAATAATAAAACCCAGACAATCCGGCAATCACTAAGCAAGCGGAAGCCACATGCTTGATAACATCCAATATAGAAGATCCTGCTATTTCTTCTGCTTGTGCATTCATTTAAATTTTTGGAGTGAATTTTGAGAAATCAACTGAATGGCAGGCCAGGAGGGACTCGAACCCCCAACCTGCGGTTTTGGAGACCGCTGCTCTACCAATTGAGCCACTGACCTATTCAGACAAATGATTGGCTGACCATTATAGACCAGCCATAAAAATTATTCAATAATTGATGCTACAACACCAGCACCTACTGTACGACCGCCCTCACGAACCGCAAAACGCAATCCTTCATCCATCGCAATCGGCGCAATCAGTTTAACTTCAACTGTTACATTGTCGCCCGGCATCACCATTTCTACGCCTTCCGGCAATTCAACCGCACCCGTTACATCAGTTGTTCTGAAGTAAAACTGCGGACGATAACCATTGAAGAACGGCGTGT
>SPJM01000073.1 GCA_006844585.1 Methylococcaceae bacterium
GCTTCCAGAAACAAGGCTATTTCGATGTCTTCCCGCTGCTTATCCATGTGGCGCAGCGTCGCTAAGCGTATTGGGCAGCCAAATTTGCATTTGCAGCAATAATTGGTCTACATCAACCGGCTTAGCCAGGTAATCGTTGGCGCCTGCGGCCAGGCATTTCTCTTTATCCCCTTGCATGGCTTTTGCCGTCAACGCAATGATCGGTAATTCAGTCAATCCCAATTGTGAGCGTATGCGTTTGATTGTCTCATAGCCGTCCATTTCAGGCATCATAATATCCATCAAAACGATGTCTGTTTCCGGGTGTTTTTCCAGTAAGTCTAAGGCGGTTTGGCCGCTAGGCGCTATATGAACCGTTAATTGCTTTTTACGCAATATTTTAGCAAGCGAGAAGGTATTCCTCATGTCGTCATCAACTAATAATACCGTTTTATCAATTAGTTTATCCAGGCGAGTAGGGGTAATGAGCTTATCCTGGTCGTCATTCAAATGGGCGATAAACAGGCGTATTTCATCTAACAGTCTGTCGGCCGATTTTTCGGATTTGATGACGATGGCTTGGGTTAGGTTTTGCAGTTTCAAATGTTCTTCGTCGCTTAAGTCCTTTGCGGTATAAACAATGATCGGAGGGGGGCTTTGATTTGTTGTTTCGCAAAGCTGCTCTAATAATTCGAAGCCGTTCATTTGCGGCAGCCCTAAATCCATAATAACGGCGGTATAAGATTGTTGCTGTAATGCCGCTAAGGCTTGCTCTGCGGAATGCGCGCAGTCGATTGATAAAGCTTCTTTTTCCAGCAGTTTTTGGATTGCCTGCGCATTATTGGAGTCATCTTCGATTAACAGTATTGTATGCTGTGTTTTTTGCTCGGAATCCAATAATTTGTTGATGACTGACTCAAGTTGCTTGAAATCTACCGGTTTGCTGACCTGACCAATGGCGCCGAGTTGTTTCATATCAATCAAATTGTGTATGGCGCTGACCACATGAACCGGTATCCGTTGAGTTTTTGAGTCTGATTGTAATACCGCCAGTACATCGCTGCCGTCCATTCCCGGCAGGTCATGATCTAAAATGATTCCGGTCAATGGGTAATGTTGGGCTAAATATAGTCCGCTTTCGCCGTCTGTCGCCACTATAGCTTGAACATTCAATTGGCGGCAGGTGTTGTAGATAATCCGGGCGAAAGGAATATCATCTTCAATGATCAGAAGCAGCGCTTGATGATCACTGTATCGATGGCGGTCATCTTCAAAAGGCGGGGGAAGCTCGGCGTCGAATGCTGATAACGAAAGGGGCTTAACAAGCGCGTTGTGAATTTGATCGGATTCAGTCTTAATTTCGGCGCTATCGCTTAAATCGGGAATGTACAGGATAAATTGACTCCCTTTGCCTTCCGTACTTTTCAGCTTGATGTCGCCCGATAGTAATCGAGCAAAGTTTAAAGCAATTGACAAGCCTAGGCCGGTTCCGCTGTATTTACGGTTGCTTGAGCCGTCGACTTGTTGAAAGGCTTCAAAGATGGCGTCAATTTTATGCTCAGGTATGCCGATGCCGGTGTCGGATACTTCCAAAGCTAAAAGTTGTGAGTGTTGCGGTAGTATCGTTTGCTCGGAGAGTTGAGAAATGGTCAGCCTGACCCGGCCGGTTTCGGTAAATTTAATCGCATTGCCGATCAGATTGGTGAGAATCTGCCCTAATTTTGCATAATCGCTGCAGAACTGTTTCGGAGCCTCAGCTTTGATGAGTATTTCGAACACAATGCCTTTGTCAGTCGCCATATGCTGGAAACGATTGTTCAGAAACAGTTTTAGATCCGTTAATGAAAATGTATCTCGATGGATCTTCATTTGTCCGGCTTCCAGCTTGGATAAATCCAAAATATCATTAATCAATTCTAATAAATGTGAGCCGCTTTCGTGAATGATTTCAGCCGATTCGGTTTGATCCGATGTGAGATTGCCTTCCTCATTGTCGGTCAGCATTTTAGATAATATCAACAGGCTGTTTAAGGGCGTCCTGAGTTCATGCGACATATTCGCCAAAAATTCCGATTTATAACGGTAGGCTTGTTTTAATTCTTCGGTTTGTCGATTCAGATCTTCGGTATGTTTATTGAGCTTTTCGTTGGCGAGGCGTAGATCTTCTTTTTGCGCGGCTAATTCTTCGGAGGAGGCTTGCAGTTCTTGATAAGACTGGTTTAGTCGTTCCCGTTGCTCAACCTGTTCGCTAATATCGGAGATAGTGCCTAAGTAGCCGCTTTGGTCATCCAAATTCATTTCGGCGACTGATAAATGAATATGAAATTGCGAACCGTCTTTTCGTTGAGCCACCACCTCGCGGCCAATGCCGATGATTTTAGCAATGCCGGTTTTCTGATAATCGCGCAGATAACCGTCATGCTCTCTAGCGATGTTATTCGGCATCAACATTTTGACATTTCGACCGATCATTTCCGATGGTTGATAACCGAACATGGTTTCGGTGGATTTATTACAGCTCAGGATAATGCCTTCTTTGGAAATGGTGATGATGCTGGCTAATGAAAGCTCTATGATGGTTCGGATGCGTTTTTCATTATTTTTTAATTGATCGGCTAATCGGCGGGTTTTTTGCAGTTGTTTCTCAATATGAATTTGCGCGGCGGTGGCCTCAAAAGACAGTCCGATATTCTCTTTAGTTGATGAAAACAATTCCAGAATTTCGGAAGAGACATCTTTGATATAGCCGAGTTCTATGACGCCTCGTATTTCGCCAAGGAAATGGAAAGGAATAAAAACCAAATGTTTGGGTTTAATATCGCCTAATGCGGACTGAATAGTAAAATGACCGTCAGGTATATTGTTGACGACTTTTATTTCCGTATCGCGCCCGGCTTCGCCGATCAATGTTTCTCCTAATTCCACGGAACGGCGTCGGTTTTGCTCAAAAGGGTAAGCATAGCCGGCCACCAACGATAAAGTTTCTTGGTCCGCCTCAGTTCTATGGTAGAGCGAACCGCATTGAGCATGCGTATATTCCGCCAACGTTTTTAATAAGGTGGCGGCCAACACCGAAAAATCTGTTTCAGATCTTAGCGATTCGGCAATTTTTACTTGCCCTGTTTGCACCCATTGCGTTTTTTGATTGGCCGTGATCGATGCTTGCAAATTGGCGATCATTTGATTAATTGAGCGCGCCAATAGATCATGCTCGTCTTGTTCCGGAATGCGAATGGCAAAATCGCCTTGTGCAACAGCGTTGACGGTATTAACGACTTGTTTCAAGCTATTGCTTAAGCGCAAAAAGTTTTTTCCTAAATTATCTTGTTCGGAACGCAGTGTTATATTTGTGTCGGTATTGCCGGAAGCCAACATGACGGCTTGCGCATTAACCGCTTTTAATGAGCTTTCCAGCGCCAATAAATCCAGGTAAATTCCGGATGCGGCGTGATCGGGTTGAGTTTCGCTTAATTGACCGCGAACAATTCGTCGCGATAAATGCCGTATTTTTTTGGGTTCTTCGCCCAATATTTGTGTGAACAGATGGTAACCGGCAAATAACATATAAAGGGAAACTAACGCTCCTACGCTTAACAAACAAGCTTGTACTATTTCTAATTGATTGATGGAGTCAATCAGTTGCGTGTTGGACGAGTAACCCGAGGCTTGTGCTAAGTGATCGTTGTCGACAGCGTTTTTTTCAAAGCTTAGCTTATTGATGAGCCGACTCCGCACAATGACTGCAATCATATTAAAGACAAAAATGCTGATGATAACGGCGAAGCCGAGTATCAGGTTCTTTTTGTGCTTAAACATAAGGTTTGCCCTCGAATTTCAGAATAGAAAGTAAGGAACGTGCATTGATGTCAATCATACCTTTTCCAGATTGGCTGCATTTTCCAAAAATTGATGAAATTTTGCAGTCGGCATCGGTTTGGCGAAGAAATAACCTTGCGCCGATTCGCATTGCTGTTGTTGTAAAAAACGCCATTGCGACTCTGTTTCAATGCCTTCGGCGATGACTTTTAAATTCAATGCGTGTGACATGGCGATGATCGCTTTCACCAGGGCGCAGCTTTCATGGCTATGCGGAATTTCAGCAATGAAGGAACGGTCAATTTTGACTGTGTTCACCGGGCATTGCTTTAAATAACTGAGCGCGGAATAACCGGTTCCGAAATCGTCTATCGAAAGCTGAGCGCCTAATGCGCAAATATCATCCATTTGTTGGCGAACATTATCCGATTTTTCCAATAATAAACTTTCGGTGATTTCAATTTCCAACCGGTTGGCGTCTAAACACTGATTCGCTACAGCTTTTTGGATGGCTTGAAACAATAAGGCGTTTTTAAATTGCAGACTGGAGGCGTTGATGGCGATATTAAGGTTGTTCCAGCGTTGTAGCACTGGTATTACCTGATGCAGCACCCATACGCCGATTTCCGAAATCAAGCCGCTGGATTCGGCTATGGGGATAAATTCTTCCGGCGAAATTTGACCCAGCGTTTCATTATGCCAGCGCAATAAGGCTTCGGCGCCTATCGGTTTACCGCTGATGACATTGATAATCGGTTGAAAATACACCTCCAGCTCTTGTTTTTTAAGAGCGCTTCTTAAATGTTTTTCCAATAAGTTTTGTCGATAGATTTGTTGGTTGAGCGTATCTGAATAGAATCTGAAGTCGTTTTTACCTTCTTTTTTCGCCAGATACATGGCGGCGTCGGCATGGTTCAGCAATTCATCGGCATTTTCGCCGTGTGCAGGATAGGTCGCCACCCCGATACTGACGCCGATATGCAAACTCTGGCCTTCAAACTGAAAAGGCTGAGCGATGGTTGCAATTAATTGTTTGAGCTTATAATTCAAACACAGTGAGTTTTCGATATCCATTAACAGGATGATAAATTCGTCGCCGCCGTAACGCCCGACCGTATCAAATGAACGGATTTGCGTTTTAAATCGCTGACTGACTTGGTTCAGAATATAATCTCCGGCTTCGTGGCCGAATTCGTCATTAATCTTTTTAAACCCGTCTAAATCTAAAAACAGCACGGCGAAGGGGGCGGCGTTGCGGCGAGAGCGGTCCAGCGCGGTGTCTAAAACCGATCTGATTTGGCGACGATTGGGTAAATGGGTTAATGCGTCATGTTGCGCTAGATACTCGATTTCTTGTTCGGCGGATTTGCGTAAATCGATTTCTTGTTCCAGGCCGGTTTTTAGCGACCATAGATTGATGAATATATTAATTTTGGAAATCAATATTTCCGGGGTGATGGGTTTGGTCACATAATCAACCGCACCGGCCTGATAGCCCTGTAAAATACTGCCGCTGTCATGATGCACGGCGGTCACGAAAATAATCGGAATATTCTTGGTTTCGTCTAATGTTTTTAAATAGGACGCGACTTCAAAGCCATCCATTTCCGGCATGTTGATGTCTAATAAAATCACTGCAAAATTATGCTGCACCGCCAACGACAAGGCGTCATTGCCGCAGTGGGCGGTGATAATCTCAACATCAACCTTACGCAATAAGGTTTTCATGGATGTGATATTAGCCGGCAAATCATCAACGACTAATATTTTTGGTTTGTTGCTAAGTTCGCTCATAAAGAATGACGGCAGCGATAATAACGAATAATTCCTGATCATTATAGTCGGAAATTTGAAATATTTAATCCGTCAGGCTACTTGTTCTCATTTTTTATCATAGATAGGGAGTTGTTGATGGTTTTTGGGGAGAATTATAGGTTAAGTAAAACCATTACATTTCTGTGTGGTTCTGGTTTTACATCAAGGTCTTTATCGGAGCAAACTCCCGCCGAACAGTTTTTTGTATAATACTCCCCAAAAACTAGAGCAGTAGCTAGAAACAAAGGAAGGTATGGGGGGCGTCCGAATGCATTATCTGATAAAGATAAAAAGATGGCGGTGGTTATGCTTAATGGAGGGGTAACAAAAGGTGAAATTGCTAAACAATTTGGTGTTGCAAGACAAACGATTTATAGGTTTTTTAAATCAGAACAAGATAAGTTAGCTTTAGGTTGAATCGATTAAAACACATTAAACCTTGCAACAACAACAATAAGATGATTCGTTTCAAACTATTCTTAAATGTAATAGAATCATGTTCTATATATGGTTTTTAAAGGGTTTAATGTGCTTGTCTAGTGGTTGCTAGGCAGCAAAAAAATAAACATGGATGATACCACTCAAAAAATACTAATTAAGTTTGGCTTTAAATTCGGCAGAAATGGTGCGCATTCCAGTCGAACAATAATGCTTAAAGAGATTCAGGCATTATTTTCTAGCACTCAAGCAACTGCAACAATAGAGCAATACCAATCAGAAGTTATTGAATATAACTGCTTAAATAAATCAACAGCAAACACCCGTAAACTGACTTTTAGGCACTTAAAAGATTTATATGCACTTGACGATGCTCAACCTCTATTTCGAGTGCTCAGGCAGTTGTGGGAGATAGAACCCGATGCACAAGCAATTTTAGCACTTCAATTAGCCTATGCTCGCGATCCTTTATTTCGTATGAGTAGCGATTGTATTTTATCTCATAAACCAGGTGAACAAATTCATCGTGAAGAAATAGAAGAAATTTTAAAAAAGGATGATCCCGAGCGATTCTCACCTGCATCATTAAAATCATTTGCTCAAAATATTAACAGTAGCTGGACTCAAGCAGGTTTTTTAAAAGGTAAAGGGCGTAAAATAAGACAAATACCAACGATTTCAGCTATTAATGTTATCTTTGCTCTGTTTCAGGGGCATCTACATGGACTCAGTGGTGAGCGATTGTTCAATAGCCCTTGGATGAAGATATTAAACACACCTGTAGCGCGATTACAGGAATTAGCATCAGCAGCTTCATATCGAGGTCTTATAGACTATAAACAATCGGGTGGCGTGATTGATGTAAGGTTTAATGATTTTCTTAAACCTGATGAACAGTTGTTGTTACAAGAATTACACCAAGAAGTTTCAAAGGAAACATAACAAATGAGCAGTAGACTCAAGCGATTATTACACAATTATCAGAGTCATATTAGTGTGCCGTGGCAATCAGGATTAGCAGGTAGTCAGAAAGTGATTTTTACTGTTTATGATAAAACAGATGAGCTTAGATTCAGATCACAGCTAACCGAATTTGAGATAGCCACCACTAATGCAGAACATAAATGGTGTGAAATTGATATTAGCAACGCCTTTCCTGAATGGATGTCGGAAATAGACTATAAAGAAGGTTATTTTGAATCTCCAGAAGACATAGAAACAACACTCGATGATTTTCTGGATGATTTAGTCGATAAACTAAAGCCCAAAATCGAAGCAACCGATGATAATACCGTTGTAGCCATTATAGGAATTGGAACATTATTTGGCTATGCCAAAGCATCTGATCTAGTTAATAAAATTGCACCGTTTGTGGCAGGTAGATTATTAATATTTTTCCCTGGTGAGTTTGAAAATAATAACTATCGTTTACTTGATGCAAGAGATGGATGGAACTACCAAGCTGTACCTATTACAACAGGCCAATAAAAAATAGCAGAGCAGCATAATGAAAAACCGTGACATATACCTGAAAGATCCCATAGACAACCAATTAGCTAATAATGGTGTTGCTGAAGTTAAAGATGATTTATCTGAACAAGCATTAAAAACCTTACGTTACGAGTTAGACACTTTTGTTTGTGATGGTGAATATGAAAAGGGACTTGATAAAATCCTCAGTACCTTTTTAAGAAATTTAGACAGAGGCAATGAACAACCGGGTGTATGGATAAGTGGTTTCTATGGATCAGGTAAATCACATCTAGCCAAAATGCTGCGTACACTATGGATTGACTACAACTTTTCTGATGGTATTTCATCAAGAAATATAGCCAAACTGCCCACGGAAATTAATGATCATTTCAAGGAAATAAGCAATCAAGGTAAACGATACGGTAGCTTACATGCTGCTTCCGGAACAATAGGAGCAGGTACGGAAAATGTGCGTTTGGCATTACTAGGGATTATATTCAAGTCGGCTGGACTCCCAGAACAATACCACTTGGCTCGCTTTGTTATGAGGTTAAAATCTGAAGGTCATTATGAGAAAGTTAAACAAGCCGTAGAAAGCAAAGGCAAACAGTTTCATAAAGAATTATCCCACCTTTACATGTCCCCGATCATTGCAAATGTCCTATTAAACGCGATGCCTGAGCTGGCTAATAATGAAAAGGAAGTTAAGCAGTTACTCAAAGCAGAATATCCAAAAGTAAATGATGTCACTAACGACCAGATGGTTGAAGCAATTACGGAAGCCTTAACAAGTGATGGCAAATTTCCCCTTACATTAATTGTCTTAGATGAAGTTCAACAATATATAGATAAAGACTCAAGCAAAGCCTATCAAGTTCAAGAAGTAACGGAAACATGCAGTAAACATTTTGAAGGCAAATTACTTTTTATTGCTACTGGTCAAAATGCCTTATCAGGTACGGCATCATTAAGTAAACTCATGGGACGTTTTCAAGTTCCCGTGCAATTATCTGATGTCGATGTAGAGTCGGTGATCCGCAAAATTATTCTGCAGAAAAAAGAAACCGCAAAATCAGATGTACAGGATGTGATTTCTAAAAACCTAGGTGAAATATCAAGGCATCTCGGTGGCACAAAAATAGAACACAATAAAGATGATGAAGGCGTGTTAGTTTCAGACTATCCAATCTTACCTGTAAGACGACGTTTCTGGGAAAAAGTGTTAAGAATCATTGATACCACAGGCACAGTTTCACAACTCAGAAACCAACTTAAAGTCATACATGAAGCGACTCAAAAAAGTGCTGAAAAACCATTAGGCTATGTAATCGGTGCTGATTTTATCTATGAACAAATAGCACCTAATCTTATACAAACAGGCATGGTGTCTAAAGAAGTCAGTGAAATGATAGGTAAGCTTTCGGCAGGTAATGCTGATGAACACCTCCAGTCTCGACTTTTAGCACTTATTTACTTAATAGGTAAACTACCAACCGATGCGATAGCTGACATTGGTGTAAGAGCCACGGAAGATATGCTTGCTGATCTGTTGTTAGAAGATTTAAATGCAGGTAGTAGTAGTTTAAGAAAGCAAATTCCTGCCTTATTACAGCAACTGCAAGATCAAGGCACATTAATGGCGTTAAGCACCACCAGTGGTGTTGAATATCGCTTGCAAACGCAGGAAAGTAGCCAATGGCATGATACTTATAGACAGCAAGAAGCCGAATTCTCTGGCAATATGCAGCGTATAGAAAATAAGCGCGAAGACCTGTTTCACCATCAAATTCAAGAAATAAGTAATTCGGTCCGTATCACTCAGGGTAAAAGTAAAGAATCAAGAAACTTATTATTAAACTTTGATGCTGAGGTTCCCAAAGATGCCAATAAAAAAATTTACATCTGGGTGCAAGATGGTTGGCAAACAGATGAAAAATCCTTATTAGCCGAAGCACATAACGCTAATCATGAATTACCCACAATTTATGTTTATATACCTGCGAGAAATAAAACAGAATTACATCAAGCCATCATTACCAAAGAAGCCGCTCAAGCAACTTTAGATATAAGAGGGTTGCCAACAACTCCAGAAGGTAAAGATGCGCGTACTGCGATGGAAACCCGTCTGAATGATGCAACAAAGCATGTCAATATCATGCTTAAAGAAATCATGGAAGGAGTGCGTGTTTTTCAGGCTGGTGGTACTAAAATATTTGCTAATGATTTAAAAGCTCAATTGGAGCAAGCGGCTAAAGCTTCAGTCATACGTCTTTATCGGGACTTTGATAAGGCGGATCATACAGGTTGGGGCAAAGTCTATAACAGAGCGACAAAGGACGGTGCTGAAAACGCCTTAGAAGCCGTTGACCATCGTTCTGATGTTGAAAAACACCCCGTCTGTGCTGATATTCTAAAATTTATAGGTGTGAGTAAAAAAGGTTCAGAAATTAGAGACCACTTTAAAGCAGCACCTTACGGTTGGTCACAAGATGCGATAGATGGTGGGCTTTATGCATTATTAGCCGTAGGTGCTATTAGAGCAACCGATGCTACGCGTAAACCCGTTGACAACAAGTCCCTCGAAAGAAGTCAATTAACTCAAACGCATTTTAAAGTTGAATCAATTACTATAAAGACAGTACAACTTATTCAAGTCAGAAAACTGTTTACAGAAGTGGGTATTGAATGCCGTTCAGGTGAAGAACTCTCTAAAATTCCAGAATTTATTGTAAAAGTAAGACAGCTGGCTGACAGTGCAGGAGGTGAAGCACCGAAACCAGAAAAACCTGATACTGCCGCATTAAATAGCCTCATCGATGAATCAGGTAATGCCCAGTTATTGGCACTGTACAATCAGCGAGAAGAACTAAAGCAACAACTAAATGAATGGCAACAAAAAGCGGATAAAGTTAATAAACGGGCAGCGAATTGGGGTGTTTTAAAGCAATTATTACAGCTCAGTAAAGGGCTTGCTTTTTATCAAGAAGCTCAAGCCCAGTATGATGCAATCATTGCTAACCGTAGTCTGTTAGATGATCCAGACCCTGTAGAAGCTCAAGTCACACAGCTCACAGATAAACTGCGTAAAGCCATTAGTTTTCATGCGGACTGTTTTGCTCAAGAATATCAGCAACAAAAACAGCAACTGGAAAATAATAGTAACTGGCAAAAACTATCAGAACAACAGCAACAACATATTTTAAACAACCGTGATTTAAACGAGCCAGAAAAAGTTATAGTTAATACAGTAGACGAGGTTATTGATAGTTTGGAAGCCTGTTCTATAGAACGCTGGAATGATCGCACACAAGCGCAAAGCAGTAAGTTTGATGCAACGCGTTTAGAAGTCGCCAAGCTATTAGAACCCAAGGTACAACAAATTAAACTGCCTCACCGTACTTTAAAATCTGAAGAAGACATCAAAGCATGGCTAACAGAAGTTGAGGCTCAGATGATTAACGATATTAAAAATGGGCCATTAGTTATTTGAACCACGAATGAACACAAATAAACACAAATATAAGTCAGCTAAGCTGACTAAAAAGTTTTTAATTCGAGTTCATTCGTGTTTATCCGTGGTTCAAATTTAAACATGGGATAAGTATGGAACAGAAATTGGTTTTGAAAAATGAAGTGTTTGAAATAGTGGGTTGTGCTATGGAGGTACTTAATACTTTGGGGCATGGATTGCTGGAAAAGCCTTATGAAAATGCTTTGGTTGTTGAGTTTGGATTAAGACAAATTTTATATCAGCAACAACCTAATTTTGATGTCATGTATAAACAAGTAAAAGTGGGGAAATATATACCTGATCTAATCGTTTTTGATCAGGTAATTGTTGACACCAAAGTGATTGATAAAATATCTAACCACGAACAAGGACAGATTCTGAATTATTTGAAAATAACAGGCATGAAAGTAGGTCTAATACTTAACTTTAAGCACAGTAAACTTGAATGGCAACGGTTTGTTTTATAATGTTTGAACCACGAATGAACACTAATAAACACAAATATAAGTCAGCTACGCTGACTAAAAAGTTTTTTATTCGAGTTTATTCGTGTCTATTCGTGGTTCACAAAAATTGACAATAAGGTAAAACCCCTTTATGGTGTCAATATGTCACCATTAATAAAGGGAAATATCATGCCCGTAGTTAATAATGAACGCATTACCGCCCGAGTAAGCGAACAAATCAAAGAAACTTTAATAGCGGCTGCCGACTTAACAGGCGCAACGCTTAATCAATTTTTAGTGCAAGCAGCATTAGAAAAAGCAGAAAATATTATTGAAAAAGATAAATTGATTCATCTAAGTAATAAAGATGCTCAACTCTTTTTTGATATGCTGGAAAACCCACCTGAGCCAAATGCAAAATTACAAAACGCAGTTAAAAACTATAAAGCGAATATTCAGTGAGTTCATCTTTAAACATTGAACCGCTGACTAAAGCACATAATAGAAAGGCATTTGACTGTGGGGATGAAGCGTTAAATCATTTTTTACAAAGAACAGCTCGCCAACACATGGATAAAGGGCTATCTAAAACCTTTGTATTGATTGATGAAGGTAATTCAGCCGAGATTATTGCTTATATGACATTAGTCGTCTGTGAAGTACTGGCAGATGATATTCCTCATCAATGGAAAAACAAATACCCCCGAAGGATTCCAGCTGCCAAATTAGCTAAATTAGCGGTTGCTGTTGATCAACAAAGAAAAGGGTATGGCGAAATGCTATTGATTGATGCCATGCAGAAAACCTTGTATGTTTCAAATACAATGGGTATAGCAGGGCTGTTTGTCGATGCAAAACATCAACAAGCAAAAGCCTATTATCACCAATTTGGTTTTATAGGCTTACCAGAACAGTTGGATAAACTATTCATACCCATATCGACAATCGCTAAAAGCTTTGGAACCACGAATGAACACTAAATAAACACAAATATATGTCAGCTACGCTAACTAAAAAAAAATTTATTCGAGTTCATTGGTGTTTATTCGTGGTTCAAAAAATGAGAAAAATATGAGTCTGCAACCGCTAAATAAAAAACTGCGTAAACAACTGGAAACCACCATTATAAAAGCCCGTAATGTGGCAGAAACGGCTGCGCGTGTTGCTTTAAAACGCTTATCAGTGGGTGATAATAAACCAGGTGATCATTTAACGGATGACATGCGGCTCCAGCGAAATAAATTAAGAGCGCATGGCAGACAAATTGGTGATGTGCTGCAGCAAAATGGCGAACAGAACATTGAACATCTGCTACAGGAAACAGCCTATGAACACTGGCATAGAATGTTATTTGCGCGTTTTTTAGCTGAAAATGACTTATTAATCTATGAAGATGGTGAAACTGCTGTTTCTATACAAGATTGTTTTGATTTAGCCGAAGATGAAGAGGGTGTTAATGGTTGGGAGCTGGCAGGACGCTATGCTTCAGTGATGTTACCGCAAATCTTTAGGACTGAAAATCCTGTATTAAGCCTTCATTTTTCACCTGAACATCAGCGTGAATTAGAAAATTTATTAGAAGCCCTAGCGGCTGAAACTTTCCAAGCCTCCGATAGCTTAGGTTGGGTGTATCAATATTGGCAAACGCAACGTAAAGAAGACGTGAATAAATCAGGTAATAAAATTGGAGCAGATGAATTATCAGCCGTCACCCAATTATTTACCGAGCCGTATATGGTCAGTTTCTTACTGGATAATAGCTTAGGGGCTTGGTGGGTGACTAACTACCCAGAGCATAAAGACTTATTACCGTTTAAATATCTACGCTATGCCCCTGAGCAAAATGAAGATGAAAATGCAGACTATAAGGAGACCAATATCCCCGCCGCAGGGACATTTGAACAGTGGCCTAAACAGCTAAGTGAATTAAAAATGCTAGATCCCTGTTGTGGCTCAGGGCATTTTTTAGTGGCGACTTTGTTGATGTTAGTGCCGATGCGGATGACAGCGGAAGGTTTAACAGCCGATGTAGCGATTGATAAAGTCTTAGCTGAAAATATTCATGGTTTAGAACTGGATCAGCGTTGTGTGGAAATTGCGGCATTTGCCGTGGCATTAGAAGCGTGGCGTTATCCTGAAGCCAGTGGTTATCGGAAACTACCTGCTTTAAATATTGCCTGGGTCGGGCAGTCGATTAAAGCCAAAAAAGAAGACTGGTTATCCTTAGCAGGCGATGATGACAATTTATATTTAGGCATGGAGGCTTTATATAACACCTTTAAAGATGCACCTTTATTAGGGAGTTTAATTGATCCTAATAAATCCATTAAAAAGGACTTACTCAATGAGGGCTTTGCTGAATTACAACCCTTATTAAACCAAGCACTACAGCAGTTTGAAGTGGCTGAAAATCAAGAGGCGGTAATTGCGGCAAAAGGCTTAACGCTGGCAGTTGATTTATTAAGT
>SPJM01000074.1 GCA_006844585.1 Methylococcaceae bacterium
CGAATGATCATATTCATTGTAAAAAAGCGCCAAATCAAAAAACAAATGATCATCAAACACCGCCCGATAACCTAACTCATAAGCATAAACCACTTCTGAACGAAACTCGTTATTACCATGAATTTGAGCAACCGTCGGCACCGGAAATCCCCCGCGAATATTCTTAATCGCACCTTCGTGCTCAAATCTGCCCGGCGTTCTCACCGCTCGTGAAAACGAAGCCCAAACGCTTTGCTTATCATTCAGCCTCCATAACGCTCGGGCGCTAGGCTGATATTCAAAACCACTGTAATCATTATGCAATAATTTAATGCCTGCGGTAAATTTCAACTGGTCATCAAAAAAACTCATCTCATCCTGTAAAAACATGGAATACAGATGGGTTTCTCTTTGTCCCGGCTCTACGGTAACCCCAAAACTACCGTCAAGATCGTCGGCTGAAAAACGATAGTGCAGCCCCCAAATCACTTCATTCCAATCATTGAGTTCAAAATTATGGGCAAAATCGACATCCAGATTATGCATGACCTGAGCAATAGCCGAATGCGAACGATAATTGTAGTCATAATAAATTTGCGTACTCGTCTTCGAAGTTGAAGAAAAGTGATGATTCCAATGCGCATGAATATTTCCGCCCCGCACATCTTCATGAGTTCCGGCTTTCTCGCCGAATTGTAACGGCGAAAGGCTATCGGTGCGCACTAATACATCGTTGACGCCGGAATAAAAATCGCCTTGAATGGTAATCGGGTCATCGCTGTCAGTCGCTAAATCCAGTTTGAAGCCGGTTTGCTCATGATGCTTATCATCAAAAGCATCGCCGCCGGACTGTAGCTTAAATTCATCTTGTTGATAGGCCTTGGCGTAAATCCGATAGTAATGATCATTGCCTATTTTTCCACCATAACGCACACTGCCGAAGCCATTAGTTTCACTCCCGTAGCCCGCGCTTATCAATCCGCCTTGAGTATCTTTAGCCGCTTTGGTGATAATATTGATTACGCCGTTAACCGCATTGGCCCCCCATACGCTGGCGCCCGGCCCGCGAATAACTTCAACGCGTTCGATATCCTCGGTCACTAAATCTTGAACATCCCAATAAACGCCGGCAAACAATTGATTATAAATACTGCGCCCATCAATCATAACTAACAAATCATTGGCGAAAATATCACCGAACCCGCGAATACTCACCGACCATTTATTACCGTCTATGCGCGCCACATGAACGCCCGGCGCCATTCTCAAAATATCGGGTATCGTCAAAGCTCCCGACCGGCGAATATCATCTTGAGTGATCACATAAACTGCGCTGGAAATTTCTTTGATATTTTGCGCTTTTTTGGCGACCGAAGTAATCTTGGTCGCCAAAATTTCTTCTATGCTCATATTCAACAATAAATCCGCATCCAGCCCATTGCTCGCCTGCGCCTGGAACGAGCAGAACAAGATACTGGAAAAGCAAATAAAACTCGTTAAGAAGTTTTTTAAAAAATCACGCATCAATATCTCTCGTTTTATTCTGAGCATAAAAACAACCACTCAAACTATTATTCAACATTACTATGGCGAACTATCCGCAACACATTTAATTTAAAGCGTCTACGCCTATTTAAAGATAAGCCATATCGATTAAAACTCAAGCTAATACGACAAAATAATGTAAATTTGCCGACTCTGTTATAATGCTACGGTTTTGGTATTGAATAATACTTCGCTTTAAAATCTGCATCCGTAATCGCACGAAGTATATTCACTATCCACATCACATTCCCAAAGCTGAAATAAAATTTGAATATGTCTGCAAACTCTACCATGCAACGCAAAGATTGCCGCTCCAACACTGATACTGATCTAAAACAAAAAATCATCAACTATTATGACGAATGTTTTGTTGATTACAGACTTTTCTGGCTGGATTCAAAAAACCTGGCCATGCATTATGGCTACTGGGATGAAGACACCAAAAACCACAGTGAATCCTTATTGCATATGAATCGTGCGGTCGCCGCCAAAGTTCCTTTCAAACCCGGCGATAAAGTCCTGGACGCCGGTTGCGGAGTAGGCGGCAGCTCAATTTGGCTGGCGCAGAATTTTGATGTGGAAGTCACTGGCATTACCTTAACCGCCTCGCAAATCCCCAAAGCGGAAGCATACGCCCGCAAGAAAGGCGTCGCCGATAAAGTCACCTTTAAAGAAGCCGATTACACTCAAACCCCTTTCGCTGACGAAACCTTTGATGTGGTTTGGGGATTGGAAAGTATTTGCTATGCGGTTAACAAAGCTGATTTTGTGCGCGAAGCCTACCGAGTGTTGAAAAAAGGCGGGCATATTGTCGTCGCCGACGGCTTCGCCAATAAAGATGACTTCACTGCCGACGAATGGCGTTATGTTCAAGCCTTTCTAGATGGTTGCGTGGTGCCGAATTTAGCAACCGTAAATGAATTCAGAAGCGCCATGGAAAGCAGCAACTTTAACGATGTCGAATATACCGATATTACCCCGCAAGTATTGCCTTCATCAGAAGTGCTTTATAAAAAATCGATTTTGACTTTTCCGATTGAAAAAATGCTGGGCTGGTTAAGAATCAGAACCGCAGCGCAAACCGCCAACTATTACGCCGCTAAAAATCAATACCAAATTTTCCAGCAGGAATTGGCGGGATACGGTATTTTCAACGCACAGAAATAATATTAACCTTCTCTCTCAACGAATAGGTCGGACTGAAGTCCGACCTACGTTTGTCATTGCTATTTAAACAAAATATTAATCAAAACGCCAAATCATTTACGCTCAATATTGCTAATAATATTGAGATAATAATACCGGCGATAATCAAGCCCAATGAAATGATCAATGCAGGCTCCAACAGCGCCAGCATTCGTTGAATGGAAGTTTTCAACTGTTTATCATAGATATTGGCTATCCGCAGCAACATTTCCTCAAGCTTACCGGTTTCTTCGCCCATTTTAACCATCTGCACAGCCAATTTGGGAAAGGCGTCGCTATCCAATAAGGCATCCGACATCGCGCCGCCTTGTTTCAAATGTTCCTCCGACTGCTCTAAAATATTTTTAATCACCGAGTTCCCAGCGGTTTCCCTGACGATTCCCAACGCCTTGAGTATCGATACGCCATTGCCTAGTAATGTCCCCAAGGTTCGACTCAAACCGGCAACCTCTTTATGCAACACAATCTCGCCGAATAAAGGCGCTTTCAGAAACCGGGCATCCCAAACTTTTTTACGCTCCGGATCCGCCAACTGGGATTTCATATAACTGACCAAGCCCATGACAACCGTCAAAATCACCCACCAATAGCTTTGTAAAAATTCAGCTAGCCCGACCACTATTTGGGTGGCGAAAGGCAACTCCTGGCCGGAATTCTCAAACATCTCGGTAAACTGCGGCACCACAAAAATCAACATCACAAAGATGGATGCCAGCGACATAATCAACAACACCGCCGGATAAATCAAAGCCGTCGAAACAGTATCTTTCAACTCTTGCGCGCTATCCATATATTCCGCCAGTCGATTAAGCACATCAGCCATATTGCCGCCTAGTTCCCCGGCGCGGATCATGTTCAGATAAAAACGGCTGAATACCCCCGACTGGCTTTCCAAAGCATCCGCCAATGACGAACCGCCCTTGACTTTTTCCAACACATCAACAATTAACCGGCTTAATGTCGGGTTATCTTCTGTCAGTTGAATCAACACCTGTAAAGAACGATCCAAGGGCAAACCTGAATCTAACAAGGTCGCTAATTCTCCGGTCAACAGTAAAACTTCTTTTTGTTTTAATCGAGTTCCGCCGCCTAGCTGAATACCTAAAAAGGAATGGGCTTTAGCGGGCTCAATCTTGATCGGTATATAACCTTGACTCTGCAACTCCTTCAATAAAGCCTGTTGATCGGATGCCGTTTTTACGCCTTCTTCCGTCAACCCCTGGCTGTTAATCGCTTTATAGGAAAATTCAGCCATATCAAGATTCCGAAGTCACTCTCAACACTTCTTCCAAAGTCGTCACGCCTTGCATGGCCTTCAGCAAACCATCCTCATAAATGGTTAACATGCCCTCATCAATGGCTTGCTGTTGTATGGTTCCAGCCTCTTGATGGGTCATGATCTGCTTGCGAATCAAATCGGACATCGGTAAAAATTCGATAATCGCCTGTCGCCCTTTATAACCGATGCCGCCGCACGCCGAACAGCCGACCGCCCGATACAATTTCAATTCAGGCTGATCGGACAAGCCTTTGTTTCTGATTTCGATTTGCAAGGCCTCCGGCATCGGGTATTCGGTTTTACAGTGCGGACATAAACGGCGCACCAAGCGTTGCGCTAAAATCCCGTTCACTGTAGAACTCAATAAATATTCTTCCAAGCCCATATCCAATAAACGCGTTACCCCGGAGGCGGCGTCATTGGTATGCAGGGTTGATAACACTAAATGACCTGTTAATGCGGACTGCACGGCGATTTTAGCAGTTTCTAAATCACGCATCTCACCGATCATGATCACATCCGGATCTTGACGAACAATCGACCGCAACGCCGAGGCGAAAGTCAAGCCGATTTGCGGCTTGGCTTGAATCTGATTAACCCCTTCCAATTGATATTCCACCGGATCCTCAACGGTGATAATTTTGCGCTCAGCGGTATTCAATGTTTTCAAAGCGGTATACAAAGTAGTCGATTTACCGCTACCGGTCGGCCCGGTGATCAGAATAATACCGTGCGGCCGCGCCAGCACGTTCAGAAATTGTTCGGAATGTCGTCCGGTAAACCCTAACACGGAAAAATCCAACACCGTGTTTTCCTTATCCAACAAGCGAATGACCACGCTTTCGCCGTACATGGTCGGCACCGTGGAAACCCGCAAATCCAATTCCTTACCTGACATTTGGATTTTAATACGTCCGTCTTGCGGCAAACGTCGCTCGGCAATATTGAGTTTGGCCATAATCTTGACTCGCGATAAAACCGCTGCGGTCGATGCGACCGGCGGCGCATCAATATCCTGAAGCACTCCGTCCACTCTCAAGCGGACTTTCAGGGTTTGCTCAAAAGGCTCGATATGAATATCGGAAGCCTGCATTTCCACCGCTTTTTGCAACACCAAATTGACCATTTTGATCACCGGCGCTTCACTGGCTAAATCCTTTAAATGCTCTAAATCTTCAGCGCCGATTTCATCGCTGTCAAACAAATCATTTAACTGATCCATATCCGACTTAGTGTCGCCGTATTGGTTTTCCAGCGCCGCATCAATTTCCGATAAAACGCCGATTTGTTTGATTACCGCCTTCCCTGTCGCCATTTCCAAGACATCCGTCAGGTAATCGTTTTCAGGATCAACCATGGCGATTGTTATCGATTCATCATCGCCATCCATTGCCGCCAAATGATGATGTTTCAAAAACCTTAAGGACACATCAAGCAGCGGAGACTCCAATAAATAATCGTCGGATTGAACCAACGGCAATTGCTTAATTTCCGAAAAACCGGCGGCAATATCGCCTTCCGAACAAAGCCCTAACTTAATCAATAATTCCGGCATTGAATCGCTCAAAGCCGTTTTCTGCATGCGCTTAGCTTTGCTTAAATCAGCATCGGACAATTTTTCCTTTTGTTTAAGATGGGTCAGCAAATCCGCATATTTTGCATTAATATCAATAACATTATCCATTTGCAGCATTCCGGGTTAATAGCGTCAAGGCCAAATCAATAATCGATTGTTCGGGAATTTCATTAATTGAAAAATCATTTTTGTTCAATTTAAAGGGGTTCACTGTGGACGGCGACTTTAAAACCTTATTGATCGTGGTTTGGTATACCCTGCTGACCGGCGTCGGCCCGAATAATGTAATGGAAGGCCGATTCAGCCCCCAAGCCATATGGGTCGGCCCGGTATCGTTGCCGATCACTAAATCAGCCTTAGCCAACACAAATTTCAATTGCTTCAAGTCTATTTTCTTTAAAACCTTAGCCTTAGCGCAACGCTCGGCAATCCAATCGGCGCTTTGTTTCTCTTGTTCATTCCCCCAACTAATCAAGCTATTGGCATCCAGCGTTTCGATAACCTTAAGATATTTTTGTTTCGGGTAATTCCGGCTCGGCCATGTAGAGCCGATCACAAACACCACATTAGGCTTATCCGATGAAAAAAAGTTCTGTAAATCAGCATCCTCTTCGGAATAATAAAGAAAAGGTTTTTTTTCGCGAATTTGTTGCGGGGTAATTTCCACCTCTAACGGCAACCCGATCACCGCTACGTTTCTATCGATTGTATTGGCGTCATAAGGATAAGCAATGCGATTTCGATAAAATAAAGACGCCGCTTTTTCACGAATTGAATCCCGGTCGAAACCGGCGGTTTGCGAAGCCAATAATCTCGCGCAAATGGCCGACTTAAGCAATCCTTGAGCATCAATCACACAGTCATAATGCTTGTCGGCATATTGACGAAGCAAACTAAGCTGCTGAAAAAACAATCTTTTATTCCGCTTTAAAGCTTTCAGATCAATGGGGAGGATTTGATCAATATGCGGATTGTCTTCCAAAACGGCTGAAAAACCGCTTTCAACCAACCAATCAATACGACATTCGGGATAAGCTTGCTTGATAAACTGCAAAGCAACCATCGCATGCACAATATCCCCTAAAGCGGACAGTTTAACAATGGCTATTTTCATGCATCAATTTTGGCCAGCACCTGTTCAGGCAATATTTTCGTCAAACATTCAGTATGCCCTAAAGGACACTCGCGTTTGAAACAAGGCGAACATTCAAGAAATAAATCAATCACTTCGGCTGAGTCATTTAAAGGCGGGGTAAAATGTGGATCGGATGAACCGTAAATAGCAATCACCTTTTTATTCAAAGCAGCGGCAACATGCATCAAACCGGAATCATTACTCACCACCACATGCGCCAACGACATCAAATCCACCGCTTCAGCTAAATTGGTTCGACCGCTGAAATCCCGACATTGTTCATCGGTTAATTGGTTAATTTCCGCCGCCACCGCTTGGTCTTTCACAGAACCGAACAGCCAAACCTCCCAGTCTTCCGCCAGTTTCCGCCTGGCGACTGATGCATAATGCTCTACCGGCCAACGCTTAGCAGGTCCAAATTCAGCGCCGGGACACAAAGCTAAAACTTTATTTCCGTCCGAAACCTGAAATTTTTCCATGGCCGACTGCCGACTCATCCGGTCAATTTCCAATAATGGAATGGGGTACTCTTTGACTTGCGAAGGTTGTTGAGGATACGCCAAAGCGACAAACCGCTGCACCGTCATCGTCAATGCCTGCTTATCTAAATGACGCACATCATTCAGCACCCCCCAGCGCATCTCTCCGCGATAACCGGTTTTTTGCGGTATCCCGGCAAAAAAAGGAATCAACGCCGACTTCCAGGAATTAGGCAGCACAATCACTTGCTGATAATGGCCGACTCTTAAGCTACGCCCCAGTTTATAACGCTCCATCAACCAAAACTGACCATGCCCCAAGGGCATTTCTATCGCCGCAGTCACTTCCGGCATGCGATCCAAAAGCGGAAATGACCAGGCTGGCGCCAACACATCAATTTGACAAGCCGGGTCCAACTGTTTCAAGGTCATGAACAAACTTTGCGCCATCACCATATCGCCCACCCAAGATGGACCGATCACCAGTATTTTTTTCGCCGCTTGTGTAAACACCTAATACCGCACCATTATTATTTTGACGGACCCGTTCATCAGAACATTTTATTCAATTAAAAAGTTTATCGTCCGGAATTGTCGGTAAAGAAAAGCAAGTTCGATATCAAGAAACGTAGCTTAACCAGTCTTGATGATCGGCGCGCCTGCCGTGAACATAATCAAAATAGAGCGATTGCAATTGTTTGGTAATCGGTCCGCGCGTTCCGCTGCCGATCATTCGGTCATCCAATTCTCTAATCGGCGTCACTTCAGCCGCCGAGCCGGTGAAGAACGCTTCATCGGCAACATAAACCTCATCACGGGAAATACGCTTTTCCTTGACCGTTAAACCTTGCTCCGCCGCAATCGCCATAATGGTATCGCGGGTAATTCCCTCTAAAGCAGAAGTGCATTCCGGCGTATATAAAATACCGTCACGGACAATAAACAAATTTTCACCACTGCCTTCAGCGGCAAAGCCTTCATGATCCAATAACAAAGCTTCATCATAACCTGTATTCAAAGCTTCCTGCAGGGCCATGATCGAATTAATGTAATTGCCGTTAGCCTTGGCCTTACACATGGTGCTGTTAACATGATTGCGGGTATATGACGATGTTCTAATTCGAATCCCTTTTTCCATATTCTCATCGCCCAGATAAGCGCCCCATTCCCATGCGCCGATCATCACATGCACTTTTAAATTATCGGCTCTCAGCCCCATGCCTTCGGAACCGTAAAAACACATACTGCGAATATAAGCGCTATCCAGATTATTCTTGGCGACTGCCTGACAATGCGCTTCATTCAGCTCATCCTTGCCATAAGGAATAGTCATATTCAAAATATGCGCCGAACGAAACAGGCGATCAGTATGCGCCTGCAGTTTGAAAATAGCCGTTCCCTGCTCAGCATGATAGGCTCTCAAACCTTCAAAAACCCCGGCGCCGTAATGCAAAGTATGCGTCAACACGTGAACTTTGGCCTCGCGCCATTCAACCCATTCGCCATCCAGCCAAATCCAGCCGTCTCTATCATCCATCGTCATCATTATTTTTTTAGCCTGTTCATTCATTAATATTCTTTCTAAGTAATTACTTAGTATTGCGCCATAACGCCAAGTTATTTCATGTACGTCGCTATCAAAGTTCACTTTCCATGTATTGATCCCACAATCGCTCTATCTCTGGTTTGGTGCAATCAAATTGATCACTGTCCAAAACCGCTTTTTGTCCCTGCAGCACTTGCCTATGACCATAACTGCGGTACAAATAATAGGCGCGGGTCAGTATATCCGCATCCTCTTGAGTCAGGTAGCCGTTTGCCGCCAAACTCTCCAACAATCTTGCGTTATCCGTATATTTCGCTAATGCAGTATTTTGAGCCGCATTAGCCAATACTGCAAATTGTACTATAAACTCAATATCTGCAATACCGCCTTTACTCTGTTTTAAATCAAAAACCGATTGGTCTTTGGGCGCATGGGCGTCGCGCATTTTTTGGCGCATTTCTCTGACTTCCTGCTGCAAAGCTTTTTTATCTCGCGGCTGCGATAATATGCGCGATCGTATACCCTCAAATTTTTCCTGTAACTGCGGATCGCCGGTGATAAACCGTCCTCTCACCAAAGCCTGATGCTCCCAAGTCCAGGCATTGTCGCGCAAATAATCTTCATAACTGTCGATTTGCGCCACCAGTAAGCCGGAATCGCCGCTGGGACGCAAACGTAAATCAACTTCATAAAGCACGCCCGACAATAGCTTAGTATCCAAAATATGACGGATTTTTTGTCCCAAACGTTGGTAAAACTGGACTGCGCTGATCGGTTTAGCGCCGTTGCTCATCGCATTAGGATTGGAACACTCATAAACAAACACCATATCCAGATCAGAACCATAGCCCAATTCCAAACCGCCGAGTTTACCCAAGCCTAAAATAGCAAAGCCTTTGCTCGGATCATCTTCCGCTCCCGGCGGCGTCCCGTGCTTATCCGCCAACATCAACCAAGCGCGCTGTATCGTATGCTCCAAAACCACTTCAGCGATATAAGTTAAATAATCGCTGACAATGGTTACCGGTATCACTTCCATAATATCGGCGGCGGCCACTTTTAAAACTTGAGCGTGTTTATATTGCCTCAGAACGATCATCAACCGCTCCATATCCAACTCATCCACTTTACTCAGCTCAAATTGTAAGCGCCGTCTCAACGGCTCTTTTTCCAACGGCTCATACAAAGTCCGCGTATCCAGCAATTCATCAAATAAAATCGGATAATGCGCTAAATAATCACAAATCCAATGACTGGCCGCCGTCAATTTCACCAACTGATCCAAAGCATCGGGATTTTCAGCTAATAAAGACAAATAAACATTACGTCCGGCAACCGATTCAAACAGTTCAACCAACCTTTTTAAAGTTTCATCTTTATTTTTAACAGCGGTCAGTGCTTCGATGAATTTTGGCATCAGGCTATCCATAATCGCCAGACCTTTAACCGTCATTCGTTTCATCGCATGTGAGTCTTTAAAGTTTTGAATCACCAGCAAACTGGCTGCGCTATTTTCAAATCCATATTCCCGCAAATATTCGATCAAAGCCTCATCATCCAGATTATTTTCCCAAATGTGATGGGCGGCCTGCATTGTATTTTCCTCATCATCCTTAAGCGAAAACACATTCATAAATATTTGATGCACCCCGTCGCGTATACGCTGTAACTCGGTTTGGAATTGCTCCCAATTGCCATAGCCCATTGAGTATGCTAATACTATTCGCGCAGATTCTGATTTCGGCAGATCATGCGTTTGTTTATCCTGATATTGCTGAATATGATTTTCGGTGCGGCGCAAAAATGCATAAGCCGACAACAAGAAATCCGCATCCGCTTTATCCATTAACTGCAATTCAGCCAAGGTTGATAAAATTTTTCGGATTTCCCGTTGCTGCAACTCGGTATCCTGCCCCCCGCGTATCAATTGAAAGGCCTGGCCGATAAACTCCACCTCCCGGATTCCCCCGGCGCCTAATTTAACGCTATCAACCAAATCTTTACGCTTGACTTCCTGAGTGATCTGCCGCTTAATCGAACGCAGTTCTTCAAATGCGCCGTAATCCAGATAACGCCGATAAACAAACGGCCTAATCATAGCGGACAATTGTTTACCGCTTTCAAAGTCTCCCGCCACCTGACGGGCCTTAATCATTGCATAACGCTCCCATTCCCTGGCCTGAGTGAGAAAATAATTCTCCATTCCATCAAAACTCATAATCACCGGACCGCTATCGCCAAAGGGCCTCAACCGTATATCGGTTCGAAAAACAAAGCCGTCTACAGTAATTTCATCCAGCGCCTTGACTAATTTACGACAAATCCGGGTAAAAAATTCGCTGTAACTGGTTTCCTTCCGATCATTCAAAGTCCCTTCTTCAGCAAAAGCGAAAATCAGATCGATATCCGAAGAATAATTCAATTCCCAAGCGCCTAATTTCCCCATGCCCAGCACGACGATATTCATCGGCTGACCCTCATGAGTCATCGGCGTTCCTTTTAAAGAACAAGCTTGCTGATAAAAATAATCCAGGGCAAACTGTATGCAGGACTCAGCAAGAATGCTTAAATCCATTAGGGTTTCATCCAAATCCGCCCAACCGGCTAAATCGCGCCAGGCTATTCTGACCATTTCACGACGCCGAAACTGGCGCAAGGCTTTCATTAAACTTTGTTCCGAATCAATCGCCAATTCAGATAACTGTTGCCTATAGTTATCTCGGCGATTTGAGTCAAACAATTGCCCGCTTTCGATTAACTCTTTCAGCATTACCGGAAAACGTATACAGCTATCCGCCACGAACTCGCTACAGGCCCAGACTTTCGGCAAGCTTGCCACGCACTCTTCGTGTATCGGCATTTCAATACTAAGCTGCTCCAACTTTTCTTGAAACAAAGCTAATTTATGCTCAAGCAACGGTTTAATATCCGCAGGTAAAGTCACCCACTGTTCATTAATTTTATTTATTATCATATGGAAATCTAT
Organism: Methylococcaceae bacterium; assembly: GCA_006844585.1. Lineage (GTDB taxonomy): Bacteria > Pseudomonadota > Gammaproteobacteria > Methylococcales > Methylomonadaceae > Methylomarinum. Next base: position 11,732 of record SPJM01000074.1, read on the forward strand.
CGTTTAACAGCAATGCATGATGCATAGCCCCTGCCCAATCACGAAACCAATCCGGGTATACACTTATTTAAACTTCTTTACTGAATAAACCATGAGCAAAAGCCAGGCGATTAAAAATGCAGTTCCTCCAAAAGGGGTAATGATGCCTAAAGCTTTCAAATCAAACAAGGTCAACACATACAAACTACCGGAAAATAGCGCTATTCCAAGCAGCATCAAATAAAAGCTATAACGCAATAGACGGCTTTCACCATCCTGCATTCTCAATACAGCCAAAATACCCAAACCCAAAGCATGCCACATTTGGTAGGTCACCGCTGTTTTATACACTGCCATCATTTCGGCGGATAAAACACTCTTCAAGCCATGCGCGCCGAACGCCCCCATTAACACGGCTAAAAAGGCCATCAAAGCAGCCCAAAATAAAGTTGGCAAAGGCATTATTTCTCCATTAATCGCGGCATTAGTTGAACCAAATTACACGGCTTGGTTCGAAAATCCAATTGTTCTTTAATCAGCTTATCCCAAGCAGTTCGACAAGCGCCGGACGAACCCGGCAAACAAAAAATATAAGTCCCGTTAGCCACTCCCGCCACCGCTCTGGACTGCATGGTTGAAGTTTTAATATCCTGATAAGAAATCATTCTGAACACTTCGCCAAATCCGTCTAATTGTTTATCCAACAACGGCGTCACCGCCTCTGGCGTCCCATCTCGACCGGTAACCCCGGTGCCGCCGGTGGTTAACAACACATTGACTTGATCATCGGCAATCCAATCCGAAATCACTGCGCGAATTTGATAGATATTATCGGCGACTATTTTTTTTTCATATAAATGATGACCTTCGTTTTCTAATCGTTCAGATAATTGTTTTCCGGAAACATCATCTTCTTCGGTGCGGGTATCGGATATTGTTAAGATACTGATATTGAGAGGTATAAAGGTTTTGTTTGTCATTGCTTTTATTCTAATGAATTCATTGTGTGCGGAAGGCAGTTTCAGAAATAAAGTAGTGGATAGCGATTTAAGGAATTAATTTGATAACTGCCAAGCAAATTCGGCTCGCTATTGGCGATAGAAAAACCATAATGCTTTTAGTCACCGCTTTAATTTTGTTAGGCTGTTTTTTCGTGTTGCTGAATGATTTTAGATAAAGCTCTTAATGCTTCGTTAACGGATTTCCCATTAGGAAACATTTTTGCCACATCCGGCTCAAGCTGAATTAATTTTACGCCTTCATGATATTGCTTGGCGTATTTTCCACGAACTCCATTTTCCATTTGAGAAAAATGATATTCGTCTTGAAGCTCATCGTTTAATTCATCATCATTGTTGTTGTTCGGATTCATAAAATTTTTGCTCCCGCTTTGTTGCTTGCCTGGCGCTGATTATCCTGATAAATTCATTTCGGTGAACATGTGAAATAACCAAAACTCTATTCATGCTGGAAAGTCCAATAATAAGATAACGCTCTTCTTGAATGGAGTGTTCAACACCTGGAAATGTAAGCGATAACGCATCCCCAAATACAGTAGATGCCTCATCAAAAGAAACTCCATGTTTTTGAAAATTAATTTCTGCTTTTTGTTGATTCCATTCAAAATCCATAAAAAGTAATTAATTGTTGGAGAAAATTAAGGAATTAACTTTATAACAGCCACTACCAAGCCGCTCACACCTATCAATGCGCCAAAACCCCATCGCATTAATAGTTTAATTTCCTGGTGAATCGTCATAATTTCTTGGTGTTGTTGTTCGAAACGCTTATCTACTTGATCAAAATGTTTATCCACTCGTTCAAACTGTCTATTTACCTGTTCGAAACGTTTATCTACCTGTTCAAATTGTCTATTTACCTGTTCAAAACGTTTCTCCACCTGATCGAAACGTTTCTCCATCTCCATCTGTAAAGCATCTAAACGACGTTCTGCTTGCTCAAAACGTCTATCCATTTCAGCTTGAATCGCTTCAAAACGCTTATCAACCTGCTCAAACCTGGCATCTATTTTATCCAGGCGTACTTCAATCAATTCAAGACGTTTGTCTACCTGTTCAAACCTTGCATCAATTTTATCCAGGCGTGTTTCAATCAAACCAAGACGTTTCTCAACCTGCTCGAAACGTTTTTCCATTTGCCCAAAACGCTTATCCGTTTGTTCAAAACGTTTATCAATTTGCTCA
>SPJM01000075.1 GCA_006844585.1 Methylococcaceae bacterium
GCCTGCGGCGCAATAATTACAATTTTTTAAATTTTTTAGAGAAAAGGTTTGTATCTTAATTATTGATGATATTGGTCTAGACAATGGGGAGTAGCATAGTTTTTATTATGAAATCAACATCATTAACTTCTTGCCCATATAATGCACTGCCATAAAGAAAAACTCTCTCTACTGATAAATTATATTTTTTAAGGGATTCTATGATCCATGTTTTGTATTTCTCTTTGTTACTAAAGCCTTTATTTTTTTCAGATACATACTCAAATATTAAATTCGAAAATTCTAAAGGAAACTGGTGTTTTGAGTAATCCTCTTTCGGATTATCACAATGTACTTTAAATGCTTGAATATGCGACTTCATTTTCTCAACAATTTTTATTTCAATATCATCGAGATGAACAATATGCTTTAATATTTTAAATATCTTGTTGTTGTTTGGGATTATTTGGGATCTTTTAGTCTCCTCCCAAATATTAAGCTCTTGCCTAATAACACCGAAACTACCAGAGCTTGAATTTGGACCAAAATTAATGAAAATTCTTCGGTTATCATCAATCAATGGTTGTATAGCCACGGCAGCTTCTTTTAATGTTTTATACTTTTCAACTCTATTTTCACTGCCTTTATACTTTCTCCTGTATAAAGTAAATGCACTGAAAACCATTAAAGCCCCAATAATTATCAATAGATATTCTATTTCAGAATTCAGCGAAAGTTTAAAGTACAAATTTTCTGTAATAAGTTCAAAGCTTGAGGCAAGCTGTATGATTTGTTGATAGCCAAGTAACATTGTTCCTGACACAAGAAGTGTCGAAATAAACTTCGTTTCAAAATTTGGATTAAGTATTCTATTTAGCTTTTCCAAAGCTATTTTTTTAATGGTTAATTCTTCACTCATATATTCCTTGGAAAACTAACATTGTAGTATCTAGCAAAGTGCTGTATTAAAACACAGCACTTTGCTATCTATCCCGCAAATTACGCTCTCCCTAAAATAAGCGAATTCGTGTAATTTATCGACAACCTGAATGACAATCTAACATATTAGGTGATAATTTCAAGCTTATTCTATATTTAGACTAACGACAAAATACGGAAAAGTTCCGCATATCCTCCACCGATTATATTTTACCCGCCCCTAATTACTCAATGTTGCTGCCGCTGATTGATCAATTGATTTCTGACGCGCTTCAGTTATAACTGACTCTAATTCGCCTGACTCGTGAGCGCCTGAAATTTCTTGCTCTTCATCAAGCGATAAAAAACGCCAATCTTTAGCACTCGCACTGCCCCATTTTCATAAACCTCACAAATGCCCATAAGCCGGAAACGTTTGTATGCGGCTATCCAACAGCGCCTCGCCTACGGTGAAGTGATACAGACTCTGCAATTCATCGTCTGAAAAACCTAACAGGCTGTGAACCTCGTCATCAAAAAAACAGCCTATGCCGGTGCCGCGATAGCCTAATGCCTCAGCCTCCAGATACAAAATTTGGCCCAGATATCCGCATTCCCAAAATAAACGCCGGTAATGCCAGTCTGACTGCTCGACGTTATCTTTGAATTCAGTCAGCATCCCTAAACTGAATGCACCGTTAGCGGCAATAGCTTGATGGCAGGATAAGGCCTTGGCGATTTGTTTCAGATCCGCATCGTGCAGTGCATATAATGATGGAAACTGGTCAACTGAACGCCATTCAAATTGATCGGAAAACTGTTGTCTTAATGTGAGCAAAGCCGCCTGGCTGCGAGGCAAACAATATAATCCGGGGCTTAATCCCTCAACATTATGCACAAACAAGGCTAAATGCGTTGCCGGGCGCCAAGGCCAAACGTCCAGAAGCGGGTTATTCTCCGCCATCAGCATGGAAAGCATGCGATAGAAGTTTGATGTCGGCATTGCTTCGGCGTGTTGATTAAAATGCTGGGCGCTGCGGCGCTGGCGGATAATTGATGAAACATTGGCTTGACCAGCGCTTTCGATAACCGTCTGCCCTGCTTCTGAAACCCCTATCAGTTGGTGATCGCGCTTTTCAGCCGCTTTTTCGACCTCATCAATAATCGACCAACGATACATATGATAAGCGCCTAAAGAACGCGCTTTTCCATACCAATCAGCTTGCTGTAGGGTTTCTAACAAAATCTCCCGCTCTCGCTCTATCGATGTTGAAAATTCATCGGCATTTTTGTAGTCAATACGACAAAGCAAATCCGGGGTTTCCCTTTCGCCGTCAACAAATTCATCAACACGGTCAACGCCCAACAACGCCGCTATTTCCTGATCGTTATAAACCGTTAATAATTGCAGACGCCAACCCAGCGCAGCGGCGGCGTAGCGCATTGCCGCCAGAGCGTGGCCGATATCCAATTGACAATAGCGATAAGCGCGTTCGCCGTATTTCCAGGCTTCCCGCCAGGCAATCGAAGTTAAGCCGATTAACAAACTATCGTTAACCTCAGCCGCGCTGAAGGCCGCCCGCCGCTCCAGGTGATGATGGTAACTGGCATAATGATAAACGCCCTGCGGCATTAATGCGGATACGTTATTAATAAGGTAAGCCTCGGTGGGATGTAAATTACCGCTGGACGGGTTGTTTCTCAGCGCCCAACGATCCGGCCCGTATTGTTTCCAGGCCGATAAACCGAAACTCAATTCCAAAAACAGACCGAGGGTATCCAAACTCAGCGCTTGCGTCTGTATTTGCCGGGGTCTATCCAATTGTCGCCAGCTTACCGACAAATCGACGCCGGGGCTGGGCAAGGAAACGATTTCACAGCCTTCAAAACGCCTGAAAGGATCCGGTTGGTCATCCCAATCCAGCGTCTCCGGGCCTTTCGCATAGCGGTTAAAGCGATGCTTGGTGCGTTGATGGTACTGTGAAACAGTAGTCATGACATTTCGCTCTCCAGGGACAAATCATCCGTGTAACAACCGATGGCGCGTCCCAAATTTAAGTTCTCATCTTCAAATCTTACCAGAAACACGTCGATTTCAGGTTGTTCTTCAACATGACCGCGCATCACCACAACGCCGCGCGAACCGGTGACCGCCAAAACATCCCCTTGCTCATTATCGGGCATGGAGCCGTCATCTACTATATTGTGCGCCGCATACACGACATCGCCGACTTCCAAATCTTGTATTTTCATTTTTTCTCACCTTTGTTGTAGCAAACCTAACAAAAACTGTGTTTTTGTCCATTTATCCCCTGCTCCTCACTTCAGTGAAAAACATTAACCATCTAATAATCAACAACTTAAAAATCATCAACCAAGTGGCATACAGGTTGCTAAAGATATTTACAAAAACGATGCCAAGCAATCTTGCAGGAGAGAAAAAAATGATTACATTAACCGATAGCGCAATCAGCGCGGTCAGTCGCTTTATCAGCAATTCCGAAAAACCGACCGCCGGTTTGCGCATAGAGGTGACCGACGGCGGTTGTTCAGGATACCAATACGGTTTGCGTCTTGAGGAACAAGCAGGCGGCGATGATACGGTCATTGAATGCGGTGATGTCAAAGTATTGATTAACCAGGAAAGCATGCCGGTTTTAGACGGCATGGAGGTTGATTTCGTTGATAGCATTGAAGGCTCCGGCTTTAAATTCACCAACCCCAACGCCGTTAAAAGCTGTGCTTGCGGTACTTCTTTCTCCACCAGCGATGACGGTTCGCCGACTAAAACCTGCTCATAATTTATCGAGGTCAATATTATGTGGGATTATTCAGAAAAAGTTAAAGATCATTTCTTCAATCCGAAAAACGCGGGCGCAGTCAGCGAAGCCAACGCCATCGGCGAAGTCGGCTCCATCAGTTGCGGCGATGCCTTGCGTTTGACCTTGAAAGTCGATGAGCAATCCGAAGTAATTGAGGATGCCGGTTTTCAAACCTTTGGCTGCGGTTCAGCCATTGCTTCTTCTTCCGTGTTGACTGAGATCATTAAAGGCAAGACGCTGGAGGAAGCCTTGAATGTTTCTAATCAAGACATTGCCGCCGAACTGGACGGCCTGCCGCCTGAAAAAATGCACTGTTCGGTAATGGGACGCGAAGCCTTACAAGCAGCGGTGGCTAATTATCGCGGCGAAGAATGGAAAGACGATCATGAAGAAGGCGCGTTAATCTGTAAATGCTTCGCGGTAGACGAACCGATGATCGAAGAAATGGTGTGGGCTAACAAGCTGCGCACAGTGGAAGACGTGACTAACTTTACTAAAGCAGGCGGAGGCTGTGCGGCCTGCCATGAGGATATTGAAAATATTCTGGAAAAAGTATTGAAAGAAAGAGGCGAAAGCTTCGACCCGACCGCTGTTGCCGAAACGCCAGCGGCGGCTGCGCCTGAAACGCCGAAAGCGCCGCTCACCAATTTGCAACGCATCAAGAAAATTGAACAGGTGCTGGAAGCGTTAAGACCGCAATTAATGGCTGACGGCGGCGATGTTGAATTGGTGGAAGTCGATGGCAATACCGTATACGTCAATATGACCGGCGCTTGCAGCGGCTGTCAAATGGCCGCTATGACTATCGCAGGCATTCAGCAACGTTTGATGGAAGAAATGGGCGAATTTTTGAAAGTCGTACCGGCTTCCGAGATGGAAAAACTGCACACTATCGGAGCCTGATGATGAGTGATATATATTTAGATAATAACGCCACCACCCGAGTCGATCCGTTAGTGGTAAAAGAAATGCTGCCGTATTTCACCGAACAATTCGGCAACCCTTCTTCGATACACAAATTCGCCGACGGCGTAGCGCGGGGAATCAAAAAAGCCCGCAAACAAGTTCAAGAATTGATCGGCGCTGAACACGATTCGGAAATCATTTTCACGTCCTGCGGCACAGAATCAGATTCCACGGCGATTTTATCGGCGCTGAAAGCCCAGCCTAATCGTAAAGAAATCATTACCACTTCGGTAGAGCATCCGGCCATTTTAAGCCTCTGCGAATATCTGGAAAAAGACGGCTACACTATACACCGGATGCCAGTGGATAAAGCCGGTCGTCTCAACATTGAAGCCTACCAAAGTATGTTATCGGATAAAGTCGCCATTGTCTCGGTGATGTGGGCCAACAATGAAACCGGCACTATTTTCCCGGTGGAGCAAATGGCGGAAATGGCGCATGAAGCGGGGATAATGTTTCATACCGATGCGGTGCAGGCAGTGGGTAAAATCCCGATGATGCTGAAGGATACCAAAATTGATATGCTGTCGATCTCCGGTCATAAATTACATGCGCCCAAAGGCATTGGCGTGTTGTATTTACGTCGCGGCGCCCGTTATCGTCCATTGCTGCGTGGTGGTCATCAGGAGCGCGGCAGACGTGCAGGCACTGAAAACACTGCATCTATTGTCGGTTTAGGCAAAGCCTGCGAACTGGCGATGGAACATATCGAATTTGAAAACACTCAGGTCAAAGCCATGCGCGACCGTCTGGAGCGCGGCATTATCGAACAAGTGCCGCATTCTTTCGCCACCGGCGATTTGAACAAGCGCTTGCCCAACACCACCGATATTGCTTTTGAATATATTGAAGGCGAAGCGATTTTAATGTTGCTGAATAAAGCCGGTATTGCCGCTTCCAGCGGTTCGGCCTGCACTTCCGGTTCTTTGGAGCCGTCTCATGTGATGCGGGCGATGGATATTCCTTATACCGCCGCTCACGGTACCATTCGCTTTTCCTTATCGCGCTACAACACCATGCAGGAAATCGACGAAGTGATAAAAGTCGTGCCGGGCATTGTTGAGAATCTACGCAAATTATCGCCTTATTGGGATGGCGACAAACCGGTCGCCGATCCGGAACAAGCTTTTCAACCCACTTACGCGTAAGGTCGAAGACCATGACTCAGCCCAGCATCACCATAGACGACACCACTTTACGGGACGGCGAACAATCGGCTGGCGTAGTTTTTTCCACCGAGGAAAAACTGCGCATCGCTCAAAGTTTGTCCGATATGGGAGTTGCTGAATTGGAAATCGGCATCCCGGCGATGGGGCAACGTGAAATAGAAGACATCCATGCCATCAGCGCATTGAATCTGCCCTGCTACACTCTGGTCTGGTCGCGGATGCGAGAAGAAGACTTGGCCTTATGTCGCCGACTGCCGGTGAATATGGTTGATCTTTCAATCTCCGCGTCCGACCTGCATATTCAGCATAAGCTGCGCAAAAGCCGAAGCTGGGTATTGCAACAAATCGATACCATGGTGGGCAAAGCGGTGGACTTCGGATTGGAAGTCTCGGTGGGTATGGAAGATGCCTCCCGCGCCGATATTGAATTCCTGATGCAAATGGCAAGCGCTGCGCAACAAGCAGGCGCGAAACGGATACGTTTCGCCGATACTGTCGGCATCATGGAGCCTTTCGGCACTCTGGATACAATCCGCCGCTTAGCCTCGGAAACCGATCTGCAAATCGAAATGCATGCGCATGACGATTTAGGATTAGCCACCGCCAACACCTTGGCCGCAGTGATGGGCGGCGCCAGCCATGTTAACACGACCGTTAACGGCTTGGGCGAACGCGCCGGTAACGCCGCTTTGGAAGAAATCGTCATCGGTCTGAAACAACTTTACGGCATCGACACCGGCATCGACTTGAGCAATTTCTGCGCCTTATCGGAGCAAGTCGCGACCGCTTCCGGCGACACCATCGGTAGCCGTAAAAGCCTGATCGGCAAATCGGTATTCAGCCATGAGGCGGGCATTCACGTTGATGGCTTACTGAAAAACCCCTTGAATTATCAAGGCATAGACCCGGCTCTGGTCGGACGCAAACATCAATTGGTTTTAGGCAAACATTCCGGCTCGCACGGAGTGATTCACGCCTACCGCGATTTAGGCGTGGAATTAGACCGCCCTAGCGCCGAGCGCATCTTGCCGATGTTAAAAAACTTCGTGCAGAGCCATAAGCGTTCGCCTAAAGCCTATGAATTAAACCAGTTTTTAAACAACTTATATGCAGAGGTGAATGATGAAAAACCATGTCAAAAAAGAGCTTCCTGTTGAAGCAATTGCAAAAAAACCGGAACTGAAAGATCTTCCTTTTGAAGACGACCGCTATCCGGGGTCATTCTTTAAAGTCCCCGGCGTACCGCGACCCGGCAAAACCAGCTGGCGTATTTCGTAAATACAGGAAACAACCGATGCAAGCTAAACTGACAGGGCAAACCCTTTTAGAACAATGGCGCGAGGACGTGAGTTGCGTTTTTGAACGCGATCCGGCCGCCCGCAACACTGTGGAAATTTTACTGACTTACCCCGGCGTTCACGCCCTGTTGGTTCATCGCTTATGTCATGCCTTATGGTTATCGGGGTGGCGTATCGCCGCCCGCATGCTGGCCTTTTTCAGTCGCACAGTCAGTAATGTGGATATCCACCCCGGCGCGACAATCGGTCGAAGACTGTTTATCGACCACGGGGCCGGCGTTGTCATCGGCGAAACCGCTATCATCGGAAATGACGTTACTTTATATCATGGCGTCACTTTAGGCGGCACGACTTGGAATAAGGTAAAAAGACATCCGACATTGGGCAATAAAGTATTGGTCGGCGCAGGCGCTAAAGTATTAGGCGACATCAACCTGGGCGATAATGTGCGGGTCGGAGCCAATTCGGTGGTGGTTAAAGATGTGCCGCCCTGTTGCACGGTAGTCGGCATACCCGGACGCATTATTCAAAGCAAGGGTTTAAAAATTCAGCTGGATAGCGGCATTGATCTGGATCACCACTTGGTGCCTGATCCGGTCGGCAAAGCCATCAGTTGCTTAATCGAACGCATTGATCAACTGGAAGCGGCGCAACAGGATTTAGCGGAAGCAACAACCGAAAACTGTCAACAATGTGAAGCCGATGATGTTTGCCACACTCATCAATCCGATCTGACCATTCTGAAAAAAGCGGTATAAGCAATGGATTTACTGGATTTTGAAGCCACCGATTTATATTACCTGCAAGCAGACAGCGAGGAAGTTCAGCAGTTGATTCAAGACGCCGGACTCAATTACGAAAACGGCAGCGCCGAATTACCGCTGCTGAAAGCTTATTTAAGAGCGCCGGAATCGCTGAATGTGTTGATTGCCTTAAACCGCTTCTATTATTACCAACATCGCTTAAATGAAGCCTTGTTGACATCTGAAAAAGCGCTGGAAATTATCCGCCGACGCATTGAATTTCCCGCCCATTGGCCGGAAGTTGAAATGCGCCATATTCTGGAAGCGCCGAAAGAGCAATTAAGCTGGGTGAGATTATATTTATTCACCCTTAAATCCATCGGTTTTTTAAAAATGCGCTTGCGGGATTTGTCATTCAGTCGTCAAGTTTTTGAAAAGTTAACGACATTGGATCAGGAAAACCGGATAGGCGCGCAAGGTTTATTGGATTTATTGAATCAGATTGAGAATGAGCCATAAATTTTACAGAAGGGGAAAAATCATGCAATTCAAAGAAATCACCGAATCCGCCCGTATCGTCATTCCAATCATCTTGTTTTTGGCGTTTACGATTTATTTAATCACCAGCGACAGCAGTGTTATCGGCCCGTTTTAACTAAGGCCTATCGTTCCCACGCTGCAAGACTGTGAAAGTATATGATGTAGGTTGTGGGTGAGGTACGAACCTCAACATTGAAAGCTCATAAGCTATTAATTGTTGGGGTTCGCAAGCTCACCCACAACCTACGCATTCATCGCTTTTGAATGATGAGTGAATTCTTTCACAACCTTTCCGCGTGGGAATGTGGAGCCAGACGCTCTGCGTCAAATATCGAAATAGCCCCGCAGAGCGTGGGAACGATTAAGAGTTGTTAATCACTATGAAGGCGAACAGTTATGAGTTTTGAAGAAGAATTGGAAGAACTGGAATCAGCAGAAGATTTTCTGCAATATTTTGAACTGGACTATGATCAATCAGTGGTTCACGTTAACCGATTGCATATTTTGCAGCGGTTTCATGACTATTTGTCTAAAGCCGCCGATATTCCGGAAGACGCCGAGCAGAAAAAAGCCCTGTATAACCAATTTCTGCAACAAGCCTATCAGGATTTTGTCGATTCCGATGCGCAAACCGAAAAAGTGTTCAAAGTCTTTAAAGATACTGAACCGCAAACCGCGTTTGTCGCCCTGAAAGACATCAGCCTATGAAATCCGAACGCTACGACGAAGAACGCTTTGACTTTGGCGAGTCGGTGCGGGTCACCCGCAATGTCCGTAATGACGGCACCTACCCCGGCATGGAAATCGGCGAATTACTGATCCGCCGCGGCAGTGTCGGCAATGTCATTGAAGTAGGTACTTTTTTGCAAGATCAAGTCATCTACACCGTGCATTTTCTGGATCAAAGCCGCATGGTGGGGTGTCGAGCCGAGGAATTGATTCCAGCCGACGCGCCCTGGACGCCCAGTCGTTTCGAATTCAGAGATAAAGTCGTTTGCAATAAAAATTTAGCAATTAACGGCGAAATTATTGTCGCTAAAGACGCATCAGGCGAAATTTTGAAAGTGGTGCGGGATGTAACTCCGCCACAATATCATGTGCGCTTTCCCGGCAAAACCTTACAAGTCCCGGAAGCCACTTTAGAGCCGTTAGAAAAACCGGAAAGCGAAACGCCCTGAGTCGTCAAAACCCCCAAACACGCCTATGAATGAATTAGCTGAACGGGTTGAAATCGAACCCTATACTCTACTGCGCACGGCATTAGCGTTATTCCGGAAAACCCCGGAAGCGCTGAATGCCGATGAACACGAACAGGTTATTAAACAAGCCGCCATTGAATTATCAATCGAAACGCTGGTGTTGAATTCGGCGGAAGCCGCCTCGGTAATCATTCCGGATGAAGAGCTGGAAAATGCGGTCAATGAAATTGCCGAACGTTTTACAGATGAAAGCGATTTTTTAAAGGCGCTGGAGGCGAATCAACTGAACCCGGATAGCCTGAGAGTAGCCATTCTTCGCCAATGTAAGGTGGAAAATGTGTTAGAAAAAATCGCGTTTAGAGCAAAAAAGATTTCCGATGTTGAGGTCGGCATTTATTACTACATGCACCCGGAAAAATTTAATGCCCCGGAAATCCGCAGCGTCAGTCATATTTTGATCACCATCAACGATCAATTCAAAGAAAACAGCCGGGAAGCCGCTTTGCAAAGAATTTCCACAGTTGCCGAAACCTTGAAGCGCAAACCACATAAATTCGCTGATTTGGCGATGAAAAATTCCGAATGTCCAACCGCCATGCAGGGAGGTCAATTAGGCGATTTCCCCAGAGGCAAGTTATATCCGGAAATCGACGCGGTGTTATTCAAGCTCAAGAAAGGTCAAATCAGCGAGGTCGTGGAAACAGAAGCCGGTTTTCATGTGCTCCTTTGCACCGCGATCAAACCCGCAGAAACCCTTTCATTCAGCAAGGCGCAGCGCAAAATTCGCCGCTTATTGCAGGAACGTAGCCAAAGAACCTGTCAAAGAGCCTGGCTGGCGTCATTATCGGACGCCCAAACCCCCAACGATTAAAGGAACCCGTGATGGCCGAAAAAGAACTTAAACATTGTTCGTTTTGCGATATAGAACAATCGCCCGGCGCGCCGTTAATCGCGGGCACCAACGGTTATATTTGCGAAGCCTGCGTAATTTTAGCTAATCAAGTAGTCAATAGCTGGGGCAAGAAAAAATCCTTGCAGGAAATGCAAGGCCCCTTGGCCAAACCCCGTGAACTCAAAGCCCTGTTGGATGAATATGTTATCGGTCAGGATTTAGCCAAAGAAATTCTGTCGGTTGCGGTATACAACCACTACAAACGGTTAAAATTTGAAAGCGGTGAAATCGGCGGCGCAAACATTGAGCAAACTGTCGAAATAGGGAAATCCAATATTCTGTTGATCGGCCCTTCCGGCACCGGTAAAACCTTGTTAGCCAGCACCCTCGCCAATATCGTCGGGGTGCCGTTTACAATTGCCGACGCCACCACCCTGACTCAGGCCGGTTATGTCGGCGATGATGTGGAAAACATTCTGGCTCGTTTGCTGGATGTCGCCGAGGGCGATGTCGGTAAAGCTGAATGGGGTATCGTTTATATTGATGAAATCGATAAAATCGCGCGCAGCCCGGAATCCAGTTTCGGAACCCGCGATGTGTCCGGCGAAGGCGTGCAACAGGCCTTATTGCGTTTGGTCGAAGGCTCCCATGTTAAAGTCAACGCCAAAGGCAGACGCAAAGACGCGCAAAATTCGGAAGCCACCACCGTGGACACCCGCAATATTCTTTTCATCGCCGGCGGCGCTTTTCCGGAACTGGAAAAACATGTGCAGAAACGTCTGCAACCGAAAAACTCCGCCATCGGCTTTCATGCGGAGGTTAATAACCCCGATGACAAACCGACCCTGGAAGCCATGCTGAACGCTACCGAACCCGACGATTTAAAACGCTTCGGTTTAATCCCTGAATTCGTCGGTCGCTTTCCGATCCTGGCGCCGTTGGAGCCGTTAGATGTCGATGCCCTGATTCGGGTGCTGACTGAGCCGAAAAACGCCTTGATTAAACAATATCAACAATTATTCGCCTACGAAAACGTCGCCCTGGAATTTGATCATCACGCGCTGGCGGCTATCGCTGAAAAAGCCATCGACCGCAATACCGGCGCCCGCGGATTGCGCAGCATTATGGAGCAAATTCTCAGGAAAACCATGTTCGATCTGCCCTCATATGATGATGTGGAACGCTGCTTGATCAACGAAGGCGTAATCAACGGCGTTGATTCCATTGAGATGATCCAAACCGAAAAACGTCAATCTTTATCCTAACCCAAAATATTATGTCATCATCTACTGAAGCAAAGATCAGAACGCAACTGGCCGACAACCCGATCATTCTCTATATGAAAGGCGTGCCGGATAACCCGGAATGCGGTTTTTCCGCCAAAGCCGTCGCCTGTTTAAAACAAACCGGCATTCCATACACCTTTGTCAATGTATTGGGCGCACCGTTTATCCGCGAGAAACTGCCGAAAATTTCCAAATGGCCGACCTACCCGCAATTATTTATTAATCAGGAATTAATCGGCGGCAGCGATATTATTGAAGCTATGCTGGATGACGGCAGCCTACTGCCCGCCCTGCAAAAAGCCCAGGTTCAAACATCCGCCGCATCACCCTCTGCGCCGACGACTCCGCAGCTTGCAGAAACATTAATCAAATCCGCCTACCCCGACGCCCAAATCGGCATTGAGGGCGAAGGCTGTGATTTATCCATCACCATCATCAGTGAAAAATTTACCGGCCAAACCATGATCCAGCAGCAACAAGGCGTTTTGCAAACACTGCAAGAACCACTGGCCAGCGGCCAATTACATGCGGTCTCGTTAAAAACCTACACGCCTGAGCAATGGTCGGAAAAACAAGCCGACGCGGGTAACGGTTTGATGCAAATTCAAATTTAAGGCGCTAAGGAACGTGAATATATTCAATGTAAGGCTATAAAACCAAGGAAACGATATGACTACCGTAGGCATTTATTTCGGAACCGACACCGGCGCAACCCGCCGCGTGGCGAAAACCATCGCCAAAAAGCTAGGCTCCGAGTTGACCGGCAAACCGATTAATATTCGTAATGCCGAAGTGGACGATTTAAAACAACATCAACTGCTGGTCATCGGCTCGCCAACCTATGGCGAAGGCGAATTGCCCGGCAAATCGACCGGCAATATGACCGAAAGCTGGGAAGAATTTCTGCCTAAAATGGCGGGAGCCGATTTAGGCGGCATTAAAGTCGCCTTATACGGACTCGGCGATCAAGAAAAATACAGCCGCAGTTTTGCCAATGCGGTGCGCTATATTCACGATCAATTTATCGACTGCGGCGCGGAAATCGTCGGCCATTGGGAGATTGACGACAACTATCAGTTCAAAGCCTCAAAGGCGGCCATAGACGGCCGGTTTGTCGGCTTAATTCTGGATGAAGATAACCAAAAGGAACTCAGCGGCGACCGGCTTGATAGCTGGTTGGCCAACTTGCCTATTCCACAAACTGAAAATGTGTAGGATGAGCAAAGCGCAGAAACTCTGAACATTCTCACTCAAAATTCAAAAATGATGAATGCGTAGGTTGTGGGTGAGCTTGCGAACCCCAACAATCAAAAAATTTATGAGCCGCCTATTGTTGGGGTTCGTACCTCACCCCAACCTACGAGAATACGTTCATAGTCATCGCTGCGCTTTGCCCATCCTACCCCTACTGAGTCATATTGAAGATGATAGAAGAAGCCGCCATCGTCACCCGGATACAGGGTGAAAACATCTTTGTTAAAAGTCTACAAACCAACGCCTGTCAACAATGCGTTCAACGCGACAACTGCGGCAGCCATTTATACGGCAAATTTTTACCCAAGCGTGAAATGGCGTTAAGCTCCGAGTTAAACCTGGCGCCGGGCGACCATGTCTCCATCGGTATTGAAGAAAAACATCTACTAAAAGCTTCGCTGTTTTTATATATGATTCCACTATTGGTCATGCTAATGACCATCGGTTTGATTGATATCGGCGACAGTCACGCCGCATTGTTGGCAATGTTCAGCCTGGTTTCCAGCCTGGTATTGCTACACAAACTACAAAAAAGCATCGCTTTAAGTTTTATGCAAGCGCCGGTTATTTTAGGCAAAACTGGTGATTCGGCGAGTTCTGAAATTATTACAAAAGGCGAATGCTTTATAATACCTCCCCATAAATTAGACCAGTCGTGATAAACAAGCAGGTTGGAGGAATTATTCTATGAAATATGCTGTAGTCATTGAAAAAACTGAAACAAACTTTTCAGCTTTTGTTCCTGATCTTTCTGGTTGTGTTGCTACCGGATTGACGATTGAGGACGCTGAAAAGCAGATTCGCGAAGCAATTGAGTTTCATATTGAAGGAATGAAACAAGATGGCGAGGAAGTTCCACAACCAAGCAGTTGTGTGGAATATATAGAAGTTGCGGCATAATCAGAAAAGAACTCTGGCATCAGACCTTACATTTCACACAAAACCAGTTTTTCTCAGTATCAATTGTATGGTTTGAAAACCTACATCCATCAGGGTTTCCTGAATAAACGAGCAATAGGTTTTGAGTCATTCAATTGTCATTTGTAAAGTTTATCCTTGTGCGTTAATTATCAATCATAGCTATATTCGGGTTTTATAAAATCCTCAGTCCTTAGCTACCAACGCATGAATATTTCCGTACTGACCTTAAACCTCCACACCTATCAGCAACATGCCTGTTATTGCCCATTTGAAACCATGCATCATCATGAGCGTGAAGTGCATATTATTGCTGATGCGATAAAACGGGAAAATATTGATATTATTTGTTTTCAGGAAGTCGGCGAATATCTTCATGATCCGATTTCTCAGCCCTACGGTGCAACAGACTCCAATATGGCTAACCGGATACGCAACCGGCTTGCATATCTTGGCCTGCATTACGAAATCTTTCAGGATTGGAGTCATATCGGCTTTAACCGTTGGCGTGAAGGCACTGCAATTTTAAGCCGCTTCCCGATGCGCCATAACCATTCCGCTTATGTGTCCTATGATCAACGCAAAGATAATTATATGTCGAGAAATGTGACGCTAAGCTGCATTGATGTCCCCTGGTTCGGTTTGTTGCACATTGCCAATGTTCATTTAAGCTGGGGACATCACGGTTTTTTTGAAGAATATCAGCGATTAAAGCATTTGATAAATTCGCGCTATTGGCTCGGCAGTCGCGGCGACTTAATTGTCGGCGATTTTAATGCCCCGGCGGGAAGCGATGCTTATCGCCATATTGTGGAGCATGAGGAATATGTGGATCAATTTTATTGTATGCATC
>SPJM01000076.1 GCA_006844585.1 Methylococcaceae bacterium
TCTCCCCAGGCAATATCGGCTTTGTTTTTTTGATCATAGCGAATGCCTTGTCTATCCAATTCAGCCCAGCCGCCGCCTTGGTGACAGTCCATACAGGTTTTCACCCAACCCGCCGCCCCATAATCGGCAAATTCATCAACTGAGCTATTATTTTTTTTGGCCAAAACCTGCGGCTCATCGCCGTCCATACAGCTGTAACCGCCGAACTTACCCGGCGACACCAAATGCGGCAAGCCTCTGACCTCACCGTAATTATCTTTGGCTTCGTCTCGGCCCATTTCAAAATGATAAGCATGGGTGATTTTTTGATAATCATGGCAACCACTCCCCTCGCAGCTCAGTTTGGGACTGTAGGGATTATTGCCCAATAACACATGTTGTCCTTGCTCATCCAGCAAGGTTATGGGCGGATGGTTAAGCGGTCGGTCAAAATCGTTCAGCGCAGAAAAAGCCGATCCGCAACACAGAATTAATAAAGTAATGCCGGAAAGTTTTTGCAAGCGATTTATTTTTATAATTAAAGAATGCATGGATAAACTCCGCGAAGGAGAAAGTGATCATCGAACTCATAGCTCAAGCAATAAACATTCCATTACCAGCATAACAACCACACTTCAAAGACCTACTTTCAGCGCCACGCGCTCGTCAAAAGAAAGCGTAGCTTTTTTAGATCTATATCCCCCCACGAGGGAAGAACCCTTGTCCCTCATTTTATTACCCCCATTCACATGAGCAAAATTTGATATGCAAAAGCTATATGGTCACTCAACAACCTTTCCCATCGAAACACTTCACCCACCAACCGAACATTTAAACTAGGTCATTTGACCCTTATTAAGTTAAATAACACTGTTTTTTTATGACAATCTTGTGAGCGCCGTTAAAAAGCAACAATCCCTCCCAACGCCTTAAAATTATTCACACCTCACATTCAAGCCTCGAAACCACAGTTGATTAGGCTAACAGCCCAACAAAAGCTCATCCGCAAACGCATAGAAAGTCCATTGGCATGCTAACTGCATAGACCTCATGTCAACAGCTTAGTCTGCTTGAATCTGTCTGCGTCTGCAGAAAATACGAAAACCTACAACGAGTGATCTCATATCTAAACGCACAAACTGATTTTTTCCTGGCTCTCATAAAAGCTGAAAATAGTCATGGCGCCGACTTTTCAGCGCCAACTGGATTAAAAGATCTCCATTATGCTGCGCAACAGGTATGGATTTAATGAATGGTTTATCAATAACAATACAAATTTAGGTGAAATCGATGAAACACTCCGGATTATTGCTTACCTCCTTAGCCTTGAGTTGCTCCCTGGCTCAAGCTGGAGATTCTACTTTGTCATTTGGCGACAACGGCGCGCTGAATTTGCATGTTCCTCATGTGCATTACAGTGGCCAAATGTATGAAGCTACGTTTACCTATGTTGAAAATGACTATTTTGTATTATCAGATATAGCGCCTTTATCAGGTCATGTGCATGGCGTTGCGCCCATTGAAGTGGGTAGCGACCTTTCCTTTTCATTAAATTCAATTGATTTTTCAGGCGCAGCTTATAAAGCTGACTTTGCTTATATCGGTGATTTGAAATTTCAATTTTCCAATGTAACCGTCAGCGACGGCGATACCGGCGGCGGCAATACCGGGAATGGAAACGGATTAGCCGGAAATGACGCGCATGTCGGCCAAAACATCGCCAATCTTGGCATTATGGCTGAAGGCTCATTTTCTTACGCCTACAGCATCAGCGACGATGCTTCAACAATTACGGGGCGCTCACGCGATGCGGATAGAGTTACCTTGCCTTATGCTTATAACGAAGATCACAACGGCATGGTTCCGTTAGACGGTCTAGGCGGCACTCGCGCATACGGACGCGCGGCCAACAACAACGGTCTGATTGCCGGTTATGCTTCTCTAGAGGAAGTGGAAGGCGAAGATATTGTTTACAACGCTTTCTACAGCATGAACAATTCCATGACCCACAGCATCGGCACATTGGGTGAAGGCGCCGACTCGCGCGCCTACGGCATTAACAATCACGGCGTTGTCGTCGGTTGGTCTGCAAGCTTGGCGGATAACACCGACCACGTAGCTTTCCAATATGATACTTCAAGCAGCACAATGACAGGCCTGGGCGGCGACATTTTAGGCGGTCAACGTTCTTTTGCTTTCGACATCAACGACAACGGCCAAATCGCCGGTGTCGCCACTACCGCTGATGGCTCCGCTTTAGCATTTATTTATGAAAACGGCGCCGCCAAAAGCTTAGGCTCGGTAGATGATTCTGGCTATTCCGAAGCCCGAGCGATTAATGATAAAGGACAAGCGACAGGCTGGTCTCTGAATAGCGAAGGAAAATATGTCGCATTTATGTATGACGGCAGCACGATGAATGCTATTCCAGGCATGGGCGGCGATACTAAAGCTTATGACATTAATACTCACGGTCATATAGTCGGCGATGCGCGTGATGCAGACGGCGGTCGCCACGCATTTATTTATAAAGACGGCATGATGCATGATTTATATGACATGTTGCCTGAAGCCGATAAGGAAAACTGGAAAGAGCTACGTGAAGCATTCAGCATCAGTGACGATGGAACAATTGTTGGCCGCGGCCGCTTCTGGACAGATAAAGAAGCTGGCAGCAACTCTTCAAGAGCTTTCAGAATAAAAATGTAATCCAGCCTTATCAATTTATCGAATTACTGACCCGTCTATGCGAGAGATTGTAATACTTTTGCTTAGGCGAGCAAAAAAACTTTGGAGAATATAATGAAAAAAGTAGTTACGCCAATTATGGCGCTTGCTTCAGTACTTACTGTTGCTTCTGCTCATGCAGAAGTGGTGCTGATCAGCGATTTTGAAGATGGCGCCACGCAAGGTTGGGGCAAAGGCGGCGCGGCAGGGTTGCCAATCACCGTTGAAACTGAAGATGACGGCAACAATTACATCCGCTTGATCTCAGAAGGCGAAAATTCAACTCATCCGGATAAAAAAGTCGTTTTTCAAAACACCAGCGGCGCATGGCGCGGCAACTATAATATCAAAGGCGTAAAATCAGTCACCGCCCGTTTTAAAAACATGGGACCGACAGAACTGGAATTACATGTTGCGGTAGGCAATACTTTGGCTGATTTAAGAACCCGCTGGGTTTCCACTGAAGGCGCAGTTATTCCAAATGACGGTAAATGGCATGAAGCTACTTTCTCATTAGAGTCTGCAGGCATGTCCATGGTGCCTTTAGGCGGCCACGGTAAATCATCCGCTTCATTTTCAGTCGATGAAACTAAAGGCAATGTCGCCACCATTCGTTTTAGCCAAGGCACTTTAGGCTCAGAAACCGGACAAGGACACTCTGCCGAAGGCTTATACACCGGCTGGAACGGCGGCCCGGAAGTTGAAGCGGATTTATGGATTGACGATATTGCCTTATCGTCTGATTCTAAATAAGAAGTATAAAGCTCGCCGAATAATATTTTCGCGAGCGTTCAAAATACACATCAGCCATGACAAGTTCTCTCTATCGAATTCATGGCTGATCCTTAAGGTGAGTGACGGATGAACTCATCAGCGGTAACAGGGATGTTTACCACCGTCAAAACCATCACTTAGCTGATATTCGTCTCGGCTAAGCAAAAATACTTAAAATTCCCTGACCGGATATTGCCCTTCCCGCCTCAATCTCATCAATAATCGCTGTTGCGGTTTGCGCTTGACTCTCTTGCTCATTCAACTCGCCATGAGCTTGCTGTCCTGAAGACCGCCCCTCACCCTGGCCTAAAAAGGGATTCTGAGATGATTTTTGCTCAGACTGATGCTGCGACACATTCACCTCAACCAGAGTTAACTGCTGTGCGCTGAACATCTCTTTTAAGCGCGGTATCGCCGCTTCTATCGCTTCTTTTACAACTGCATGCTGAGCGCTGAAATTCACATTGGTTTGATCTTGATTGACTTCCACCCGAATACTGACCGGCCCCAGATGTTTAGGATTCAAATTCAATTGCGCAGTCGGCAACTCTTGTTTGTGCATCCAAATCACTCGCTCCGACAATTCCTGACTCCATTGCGGGCTGGCGAAATGCTTAGTCATCGCCAGAACTTCCGCTTTCGCCTGCACGGACTTTGGCTCTGAGGCTTGTAACTGATTTGTCGGTATCGGCAATTCCGTTCCGGATTTGGCGCCTATTTTTTCGACCGGCGCATCAGTCGCCATCTTTAACGGATTGAGATCGCCGTCCAGCGTTTTCTTATCAAAATTTAACAGGCCATCTTCCGCATTAGCCAATAATGTCTTAGTTTGCCCGATATTTTCAGGCTCAGTTTCAACTTTGGCTTTAGGCGCAAAATTATTCAAAACCGGCGGTTCACGATTAGCCGACTCTTCGAGCGGTAGTTGAGCGACTAATTGTTTAAGTGTTTTTTCCGGTAGGGGCTTGATAATTTCGCCAACCACCTGCTTCAGCTCATCAACAGAAGCTTGCGATGCATATTGCTCAAATAGTTCTTTAGACACCTGATCCGGCAATTGATTAATCATTTGCCGAAACATTTGTTTTACTTGTTCCGGAGGCAATTCAGGCGGTTTTTTTTGCGCCTCAAGCATATTCAATTGCGCAGCCGTTTTCTCTAATGTAGATTGTCCCGCGTCGGCAGCAGTTTTCCATTCTGAGCTATCAATATTAACCTGTTCCCGGGTCTGATTAATTTGACGCCATTGCTCAGCCGCCAAGGCATGTAGTTCATCCAAAACCGGAAGATTATCTGCAGCTTGACCTTCCTGTTCGAGAGCTGTTTGAACAGACGCTGAAATTTCAGAGCTATGCTCAACAGAGGCCCCATCCTTTTGAATCACATTTTGATAAAACGCCTTCATTAACTCCGGGAGTTTTTCGACAACCGCTACGGGCAATTCGAAATCATTCTCTTGCCCTTGCTCATTGCTATTCAGCAAAGCCTCCGCAGTCGCCTTTCCCAGCGCCCCCCCTTCATTGGCCGTCATTTCCGCGCCGCCATCCTGCATCAAACGAGTTGCCGCTAACAAGACGTCATTATCCACTTCATCTAAAACCGACTCTTTAAGCAAATCGACAGCCGCTATCGTTGTATCACCCGCTTCAATATCACCCCCTTCAATACCATCCTGCAAAATCACGGGCGTCAAAGGTGAAATATTTTTCTTATCCGAGGCTGATTTAGCGTCAATTTCCAAATTCGCCAATACTGCCGATAATGATTGCAGGGTCCCATCCAAATCAATATCGCTTCCCGTTTCAATCTTACTATTCGGCAATTGTTTGCCGAAAAAAGCGGCAATATCTTGCAACTGACTAAAATCAAATGCACCTTGTTCCGCAGCGCCGGGACTCGTCTGAAGCTGTTGAATTTGCTTGATCTGATTAACTAATGCCGATGCAAATTCCTCTGATAAGGCCGGGTCCAGCGACAATTGCGATTGTAACTTGTCCAATCCCTCGGCGCCTGAAAACAAGGAAAATATGCCGGAAGCTTGAATGTTCATAACGATTCTCCACTAATTCTTAATTAACATGAAGCATTTGTTGTGCCATTGAAGAATGATTTAAAAACTGGCGAACATATTTCGCTAAAGTATAATATTTAAAAAAACGATAACCATAAAACATCATCATTTCAAACTAGATGAAACAATTTAATAAATTTACCTATTATGAATTTTTTGCCGGCGGCGGCATGGCTCGCGCAGGTCTAGGTGAGAATTGGCATTGTCTGTTTGCAAATGATTTTGATGAAAAAAAAGCTGAAATCTATTCCCGCAACTGGGGCAAGGAGCACTTACATGTCAAAGATGTGAGGACGCTTACATCAGCGGATTTACCCGGTGAAGCCAATTTAGCTTGGGCTTCATTTCCTTGCCAAGACCTTTCTTTGGCAGGCGCCGGGGGCGGTTTAGACTCTGAACGCAGTGGCTCTTTTTGGCCTTTCTGGCGTCTTATGCGCGACTTAGGTTCAGAAAAGAGAAACCCCGCAATCATTCTGCTGGAAAATGTATACGGCGCCATAACCAGCCACGGCGGCAAAGACTTTTCAGCCATCTGTTCGGCGTTATCTGAAATTGGTTATAACGTCGGCGCGGTGACTATTGACGCTGCGCATTTCGTACCACAGAGCCGCACCCGCTTGTTTATTATTGCCGTGCGCAGAGATCAAAATATTCCACATCATTTGATTGCTCATGACCCAAATCCTTTATGGCATCCCAAAACCCTGTTAAAAACAGGTCAACAGTTAGCCAAAAAAGTCAAAGATAACTGGATTTGGTGGAATATTCCGACGCCGACGCCCCGCCAATTCAATTTGATCGATATCCTTGAAGAAAAGCCAAGCAGCGTCAATTGGAAAAGCGATGAAGATACTCAACTGCTGCTTGAAATGATGACTGAAACCAATCGAAAAAAGGTCATAATGGCGCAATCAGTCGGTCACCGCATGGTCGGCGGGCTTTATAGACGAACGCGTAATGGCGTACAAAGGGCAGAGGTCAGGTTTGATAACATCTCAGGCTGTCTACGCACGCCATCCGGCGGCTCCAGCCGACAACTACTGTTAATAGTCGAAGAGCGGCAAATACGCTCCAGACTATTATCTTCCAGAGAAGCAGCTCGCTTAATGGGTTTGGATGATAATTACATACTTCCCGATAACTATAACGCCGCCTATCATTTAGCAGGCGATGGCGTAGTGGTTCCGGTCGTCGCTTATCTTTCAAAACACTTATTGACGCCAATTTTAGAAATGAATAAGGAAAAAACCAAACAGGTCGCATGATGGAACGCTCGGAGATCATGCGACGAGTCCGCTCTAAGGACACAAAACCAGAATTAATCGTGCGCAAACTGACCCATTCACTTGGCTTTCGTTACAGGCTTCATGTAAAAGACTACCCGGCAAACCAGACTTGGTTTTTCCCCGCAAAAAGAAAATCATTTTTGTTCATGGTTGTTTTTGGCACGGTCATCAATGTAAACGCGGCAATAGATTGCCGAAAAATAATCGTGATTATTGGATAAAAAAACTTAACAGCAATATCAGCAGAGATAAGCATCATATAGAGGAATTGAGCACGCTTGGCTGGCGCGTTTTAACCATTTGGGAGTGTGAAACGAAGAACCGACTGCTACTGAAACAGCGCATCATGGAATTTCTCGACGAAGCAACCTAAAACCGGGGCTTACAACCCTTTCCCACCCCTGGCATACCGCGCCGCTCTGGCATCCTGTTCTTTTTGTTCTTGCTTTTCGATGATTTTGAGTTCTTCTTTAAGCGCATTTTCGCCGACTTTTGTCAGACTTTTACGCTTGATATACTGCTCTTCCCAAGCTTTTTGTAATTGCTGCATTTGCATGCGACATTGTTCTACGGTTTGCTGCTGGGTCTCTATAGCAGCATCCAGTTTACTGATGAAAGCGCGAAACTCCATCAAATTAGCGACAGATGTATGTTGCTGGTTGAAAGCCTGCATTTTATCCAAATATTCTTGCCGATAAGATTGCAGATTTTGCAATTGCGCCTGTTGCGCCTGATGTAGCTTTTGACCTTCCGCCAATTGCTCCAAGGCCTGTTGTTCGCGATCCTGCTGGATATTGATCAGCACTTTCATGCGTTCCGAACGCTTTATTGTCGCCATGTTTATTTAGCCAAAATTTGCGTTAATTCCATTAAACTACGACTGAGATCCACGCTCTCATCCATATCTTGCTGTAAAAAGCGCATAATCTCCGGTCTTCTAATAATGGATTCATCAATAAAGGGATCGGAACCGCTTTGGTAAGCGCCGACGCTGATCAAGTCCTTATTTTGTTGATAAACCGAATAAATGCGCCTTAACTCTCTCGCCAATTGCATATGCTCGGTTTCAACAATATCAGGCATCACCCGACTGATGGACGCCTCAATATCAATGGCCGGATAATGACCGGATTCCGCCAAATCCCTGGACAACACGATATGTCCGTCCAACACGCCGCGAGCGGCGTCAGCAATTGGATCATTGGCGTCATCGCCTTCCGCCAATACGGTATAAAACGCGGTAATGGAACCGCCGCCTTCATCGCCGTTTCCGGCTCTTTCCACCAATTGCGGCAATTTAGCAAACACCGAAGGCGGGTAACCTTTAGTGGCGGGCGGCTCATCTATGGCCAAGGCGATTTCCCTATAGGCCTGAGCATAGCGAGTTAAGGAATCCATTAATAACAAAACATCCAAACCTTGATGGCGAAAATATTCAGCAACGCTGGTCGCCAACATAGCGCCATGCACTCGCATCAAAGGCGGGTCATCGGCGGGTGAAGCAATCACCACCGCCCTTTTCATGCCTTCATCACCGAGAATTTTCAAGACGAACTCATTGACCTCCCGGCCCCGTTCGCCAACCAAACCAACCACAACGACATCGGCGCTGGTAAACCGCGTCATCATCCCCAACAAAATACTTTTACCCACCCCGGTGCCGGCAAACAAGCCCATTCGTTGTCCGCGGCCGACACTGAACAAAGCATTGATAGCCCTAATGCCGACATCCAAGGGCTCTCGAATCGGTTTACGGGCAAGCGGATTAATAGTCTCGCCGGATAACGGCGTTTTACTTTCGGTTTTTAACGGGCCTTTATTATCCAGCGCTTCCCCGGAACCATTCAATACTCTTCCAAGCAACCCGAAACCGACTCCAATCAAACTATTAGCGCCTAACGGAATAACCCGACAGCCTGGTTCCAGGCCGTGGGTATCGCTGACCGGCATCAGGAAAATGCGCTCGCCGGAAAAGCCTACGACTTCAGCGTTAACCTGCTTTCCGCTTTTGGATTCAACCAGACACAAGGAGCCGATTGCCGCCCGGCAACCGACCGCCTCCAGGGTTAATCCGACCATCCGCGATAAACGGCCTTCCACAATCAGTTCAGGCGTATGCTGTAAACGTTGTTGATAGGGTTGCAGCTGTTTCAACCATGCTTCACTACGATCCGCCTTAGGTATCATGCCGAGTCATCCGCCTGCCGCTCATCGCCTAAAACATTGGCGACAATAACCGCTAAACGGTTTTCAACAGTCGCATCCACATGCGATGCCCCGGTATCCACTTTGCAACCGCCGCGGCTGATTAGCGGATCCTCATCAATTTTCCAACTCGGCGTCATTTCATCCAACTTCAGCGCTTTTCGCACCAGCTCCGCATCTTCCGGATGTAATTTCAAGGTTAACGACTGACTGGCAATCGGCAAGGCGTTGACCGCCTCTTTAACGATGGCGACAATCTGTCCGGAATGGGTTTTAATTTCCCGCCTGACCAATTGACCGGCGATGCCGATCGCCAAATCAACCAAGGCTTGTTCAACTTGTTCATCCAATGTTTTGAAAGGCTCGCTTAACGATTCCAATAAACTGACAAACTCAGCGGTTTCCTTCCGTAATAAATGCACATTGTCGTCATAACCTTTCTGTGAACCTTCATCAAATCCTTGTTTAAAGCCCTCTTCCTTACCTGCCTTAAAACCTTCTTCGCGACCTTGTTGAAAGCCTTCCTGACGACCCTGCTCAAAAGCTTCGTCATAGGCTTGTTTTTGCATCGCCTCTATTTCTTCAACGGTCAGAATGCGGGTTTCTTCTTCAGATTGCTTGGTTTTACGTCGTTCGGAAAAAACTTCCAATTCCGTCCAGGCATCTAAAGACTCTAATTCGTTCTCAGTAAACGGCCCCTTAGACAAGCTCATCGCCGCCACCACCGCCGCCTAAGGAAATCTCACCGGAATCCGACAATTTTTTGGCGATGCCCAAAATATCTTTTTGCGCCGCTTCCACTTCGCTTAATTTACAAGGCGGCGAGGCTTCTAAATCATCACGCAACATTTCCGCCGCCCGTTTCGACATATTGTTGAATATTTTTTCCTTCAGCAAATCATCCACGCCGCGCAAGGCCAGTAATAATTGGTCGGTGGAGACTTCACGCAATAAGGTCTGTATACCGCGATCATCCACCACAGCCAAATCATCAAAGACAAACATTTTATCTTGAATCTGCTGACCTAAATCAGGATTCGAGTCATTGATTTCTTCCATCATTTGGTCGCTGATCGAGCCTTCAATAAAGTTCAGGATATTCGCCGCCGAATCAACGCCGCCGATAATTGAAGCCTTAACGCTGTCGCTACCGGTCAATTGTTTTTCCATAATCTCATCCAGTTCGCGCAAAGCCGAAGGCTGTACGCCCTCCAATGTAGCAATACGCAGCAACAAATCCGAACGCATATTTTCCGGCAATAAGGCCATCACTTCCGCAGCCTGATCCGGGTCCAGCAAAGATAAAATAATGGATATGATTTGCGGATGCTCCAAACGGATCAAATCAGCAATCGAACGAGTATCCATCCACTTCAACTGCTCAATCCCTTTACTATTCGCGCCTAATAAAATACGATCAATAATGCTACTGGCTTTATCCGGCCCCAAGGCGCTAATCAACATATTGCGGATATACTCATCCGAATCCATACCCAGACCTGTTTCACCTTTCACATGGGTAATGAATTTTTCCAGCACCACATCGACCATTTCCGGGGTAATTGTCCCCAAAGTCGCCATTGTCGCGCCGATTGCCTGCACTTCCTTAGGCCCCATATCTTTCAATACCATGGCGGCTCTATCTTGCCCAACCGATAACAAAAGCAAAGCCGCCTGCTCGCTGGCGCTTAACTCACCGCTCTCTTCCTCAGCCATCTTCTTGAACCCATGCAATTAACACTTGCGCAACTAAGCGCGGATCTTCATCGATCAATTTACGCACATATTCCAAACGTTTCTCGTAACTTTGCGGCGCATCCAATAATAATAAGTCTTCTGCGCCTTCAGTCATAGCTAGCTCATCTTCCTCTTCATCTTCCACCCTCACCGCAATCGGACGCCCATTTTCATCAAACGAGACAACGCCGCCCATTGCTTCAGCTTCGGCTCTGACTCTAGCCAATTCAGCCGCTAATGCTTCATCTTCATGGCGCGCCACCAAACCGCGCATAGTGGGTCGCAGCACACCGAACAATATAAACAGCACCACCGCCGCCGCCAGTAAATTCCTGAAAGCATCTCTGGCCCAAGCTTGTTCCCAAATCGGCAAGGAAGGCAACGGCTCCAGATCATCAATATCCTTAAACTCCACATTGGTAATTGTCACCTGATCACCGCGTCTGCCATCATACCCCACCGCTTGACGAATCAAGGAATTAAGCTGATTAATATCTTCCGGCGAATAAGGTTGACTCAACATTTCGCCACTTTCCTGCAACATCCTTTTATTATCGATGACGACAGCCACCGACAAGCGTCTTAAATCACCGGTCGCCAAACGAGTATGGGTAATCGTTTTATCCAATTCAAAATTACGCGTTGCGCTTTTGCTGGATGAAAACGGCGAACCGGCGTTTTCTTGCCGCTCTGCGCCGCTAGCGACTTCCGGGGCTAACCCTGTCGGCGGCGGTTGGTTGGATAAAGCGCCCGGAACGCCTTGCACAGCCGACATATTATTTTCTTCTTCCAAGGTTTGCTCACTGCGCAAAGCAGGAAGATCCGGATTAAACAACTCCTGAGTTTTCTCGGTCACGGTAAAATCCACATCCGCCGTTACTTGAGTGCGAAAACCTTCCGGCCCGACAATCGGCGCCAGAATATTGTGGATACGCTCCATTAAATGGTCTTCAATTTTTTGCTTATATTCAAACTGCTTGGCGCTTAATGAAAAATTGTCGCCGCTTTCCTTGCTGTTCAATAACCGGCCTTTGTGGTCGGCGACGGTGACTTGACCGGCCTCCAACATCGGTACGCTGGACGCCACCAAATGCACAATCGCCTCAATTTGTTCTTTTTCCAGAGAACGCCCTTGATATAAATTGACCACCACCGATGCGCTGGGTTTCTTTTGCTTACGCACAAACACGGATTGCTTAGGCAAAGCCAACAAAACTCTGGCCGACTTAACACTTTGTATGGTCATAATGGTGCGCGCTATTTCGCCTTCCAAAGCACGCTGAAAACGCATTAACTCAACACTTTTACTGGTTCCGAACGAACTTTCCTTATCTAATAATTCATAGCCGGTGCTAGTGCTCCTAGGCAATCCCAGGGCCGCCAATTTCAATTTAATCTGCCGCGTATTGCCGCTAGGCACCATAATCGCGCCGGAACCGGCATCTATTTCATACTCAATGCCGAGTTTATTCAATTCCTCAATAATATCCGCTGAATCCTGTTCACCGATATTAGCGAATAACAAATCATAGCTGCTGTCTTGCGACCATAATACAATCGCCACGCCTATCGCCACACTCAGCGCCAATCCCAGCATCAAGCCGACTTGCCGGGTGACGGATAAATCAGCCATGCCTCTAATGGCCGGATGCCCGCCTACCTCTGTATCTTCATGCTCCCCGTTGTCTGGATCAGGCGGATTCTCAGCGGTCGCTAAATCCGTCGATGCATTCAAATCAACAGCCGGATTTTCAGTTTGTTCACTCATTTACCAATCCTAATGCTTACATTGGCATATTCATAACGTCTTTATAGGCTTCAACCAATTTATTGCGCACTTGAACCATCGCCTGGAACGACACACTGGCTTTTTGCGAGGCGATCATCACTTCCGCCAAACTGACATCCTGATCGCCCATTTCAAATTGTTTAGACAGCTTCCCAGAAGTTTGTTGCAAATCATTAACCGTATCAATAGATTCCTTCAGCATAGCAGAAAATTCGCCCCCCGCATTGGATTCCGGGGTTTTATTGCCCGCTTCAATGGACATGTTACGCATTTGCGCCAAAACTTGTTCTACATTCATATCAGCCATTGTCTTACACTCACCGTCAAAAAATTAACACGCTGCTTTTTAGCAAGCATAATTTGAGCCAAAAAATAAGGCATTTCCATTAATCAACTTATATCGTCGGCAGTTGCAGAAAAAATATCAGCGCTAATGACAGAAAAGTATTTAGAAGATCGAGCAGAAAGGATCAAAGCAAAAGTTTCCGGAAGTGATGCCTAAGGTTCCTGATGAAGAACTGGAAGAAAATGACACACTCGATATTGCCGGAAAATCGTTCATGATTTCCGCTCGCGCCGCCCATTGCATAAACTTGACCGCCAATCAGCTTATCATTTAGTTCACTCCATAATTGTTTGCATCACATTTCGGATCTCATCCGGAAGCTTCGGTGAGCTTTGGGTTGACACATCCAACCCTAACAGATAGACTAATCATTGCAGGCAATAATGCCTGATTTACTAGGCAATATTAACTTATCAGGTCGATTGACCTGATAATCAATGGTTAGAAAAAGAAAGACCTCAAACAGTAAACACCAAAAATTAGATTGCTCTAAATTAATGTGAGAATAACAATGAAAACTAAAGTTATCGTTTCAACAGGGTTAATTGTAACAAGCCTTTTTACTTCAGTTTCAGCAGAACTAATTTCTGGAACCGACCTTAGTATTAATTTTGAGTCGGCAAATATTATTGGGTCGGGTAGAAATATTAATATGCATCGTGTTCCAGTAACCAATATAAATACTGGGGAAACTACTTTTTATGATGCCTCTTTCAAATTCACCTTCTCCAATGATTCAGGGCTTTTATTTGAACAAATTTCATCTGCCAGCATTTCTCCAGCTTTGAGTGCTAGCAATTTAATTCCTGGAAAATACCTAGGGGAAAACAGTACCACAATTATTTATGAATTATCAGAACCCTCCATTTTGGAAGGTGGACGTTTATTTTATACATTGAAAAGTTCTGGCAGTGGTGGTTTTTCAGCACAAATCGTTAGTGGTAATGCGACTAATCATCCCGATATAGGCTCAAGAGAAATAACTAATGATTTGTCTCCAACTTATACTTACGGAATCGTTACAACAGCTGCTGGATGCTGTACAAGCTCTTTTATTGGAAATGGAGATAAGTGGAATGTGAATCATTTGATAGGTGTCAGGCAGACAGGCAGTTCAATATCTGTAACACTGTTTAGTCAAGGAGAAGATTCTAATGGCGATCCTCAAGATTTCAATTCACAAAGAGAAGGTGCAGTATTGACGCGAATTATAGAGTAGTTTTATCGTTTGAAGCTATGTAAAGTCAAACATTCTAAATCGGGTAAGGGCTAGTTTCTCTCCAGCCCTCCCCAGTCGAGCAACCAAAGAAGTCAGAGTCCAATACCGCGTCCAGTGGATAATTAACTAACTGAATTACAAAGAATTACGCAATTTATTTAGACTTAAGACTTGTCATTTTGTTGGGTATAATTGAATGGATAACCCCCTGTCCAAAGAAGAAATCGTAACCCATGAAGAAGTCCAACAGAATCAGCCTACGCTTACAAATTCGCTCAATCAAGAATGCCTTTTTTCAAGTCGGCGACCTGCCTTTTAAGCATCTATTACCGGATAGTCTGATCCAAGA
>SPJM01000077.1 GCA_006844585.1 Methylococcaceae bacterium
ACGGTTGCTAAAGGTTATAAAAACACCTCTACGACAGGTTCTATTACTGCGGAATAACCCCGCATCCGGATTATGCGATTGCATGGAAGCCATCGCCATTATCCGGTTTTGCTTTGTTTAATCCTTAACTTAGCTTGCAGGGTTAAATAGCCCGTCAAATAAACATGGCGTAGCGTGGTCAATAGCCAGCCAGTATCCTGGTATCGTCTGGCGCTGGTTTTCAGATTCGCCGGTAATTCCGCAAGTTCATAGCCTGAAGCTTTCCAACGCACGACATAATCTAAATCTTCACCGACTTTAACACTTTCATCAAAACCGCCCAATTGCTCAAACATCGCTTTTTTCTGGATAAACCCTTGATCGCCATACGGCAATCCTAAATAGCGTGAACGCCAATTGGCGCAGATTGCATTGAGATGGGTTAATGTCGGGCCGTCATCGGCGAACTGTAATGTAAAATAGCCGAGTTGTTCAGAGTCTACGTTCAAAAACCGCCGGACAGCATTAACAACGCTTAGGTTAACTTCGCTATCGGCATGTAAAAACCAGAGCGTATTTTTCTCAGCCGCTTGTGCGCCGACATTCAGTTGAAGCGCTCGCCCCTGTTGGGCGATGAGCCATTGTACATTGGCGGGTAATGCCGTTTGTCCCGAATACGGGCGGCAAGCCGCAATAATAATTTGTGGAAAATCGGCTAACCTCAAGAGTTGCTCAAGCAATCGTCGCCATTGCTCATCATTCGGCGCTACCGGAATCACGATGCTGAGTTGTTGCAAAGGATCTTTGCTCAACAGCAGGCCGCCCCATCCGAAGTTTTGGTGGAACTGTCTTCAGCGCAATCGAACAAGCCAAAGTGATTGGACTTATCGCCGATTAACTGAAAATGCGGCGCATATCGACTCAGCGCCAGCATATCGAAACTATTGCCGCATACCCTTAACGGCCTACC
Organism: Methylococcaceae bacterium; assembly: GCA_006844585.1. Classification (GTDB taxonomy): domain Bacteria; phylum Pseudomonadota; class Gammaproteobacteria; order Methylococcales; family Methylomonadaceae; genus Methylomarinum. The sequence continues at coordinate 950 of SPJM01000077.1, forward strand.
GGTTTCAAAATGATGATGATCATCCAAGTCGAAAGCATGCGGCTGATTTTTCATGGAGCCCAAATAAGTAGCGATTTGCCCGTAATCTTCACAGCGATCTTCCAAAGGCATTTTAAAGGCCCTGATGGTAACGGAGCGAAACTGCGCCATACCGATTTTTTCGATAATGTCATCATCTTCCAAGGCAATCGGCGACGAGTTGACGATTCTGAAATCAGCACACCCCAAGTCCATCAGAATTCGCCGAAAATCTTCCCAATATAAAGCGCCTGATAAACATTCGCCCAATAAAACAGGTTCGAACCTCAAATGCTCAGGAATTCGTCTATCGGCATAAACATCGGAAAAATAAAGTTCGCCACCGGGTTTGAGTACGCGAAAAATTTCCTTAAAAACCTGGCGTTTATCCGGCGATAAATTGACCACACAATTGGATACGACAACGTCTATTGAATCATCGGCTATACCCGCGCTTTGCAGATCTTCAATATATCCTTGTTTAAAATGGATATTGCTATGCTCATAAGCGTATTTTTCTTTGTGCCAGTCATCATATTGATGGGCGACGGCCAATTGTTCAGCGGTCATATCCACGCCAATCACCTGCCCTAATTCACCCACCAAGCGCGACAATAAAAAACAATCTCGCCCGGTTCCGCAACCTAAATCCAATACAGTCGCGCCTTTCAAAGCGGGCGGAAACGGCGCGCCGCAACCGTAAAATTGAGCAACCACTTGCGGGTGCAGGTCTGCAAGCAAAGGACGTAAATAATGCGGCGCCGATTCTAAACTACAACAAGCGCTGGTTTTTAAGTCCTGACTGGAAGACAACACTTGCCCATAATAATTACGGACTGATTCACTGACTGAACTATGATTCATGGTTATTTTTGTTGTTAAGGAATATCGGCGGTTTCCGGCGCTGCTGTGCGTTCGCCGGTTCTGTCAATTTTCATACTGGCAAAATCGAACAATTCGACATCAGCCAATTGGGAAGGTGCAATATTTTGAATTGCGCTAAATATGGATTCGGTGCGGCCGCCGCTTTTTTTATCCCATTCCGCCAGCATCGCCTTAATGTTTTGCCGTTGCAGGTTTTCTTGAGCGCCGCAAAGATTACACGGAATAATCGGAAATTCCATAATATCGGAATAGCGCTTAATATCGGCTTCCCGACAATTGGACAAGGGACGAATCACAATATTGCGTTTGTCGTCTGATAACAGCTTGGGCGGCATGGCCGATAAACGGGAACCGTAAAACATATTCAAAAACAGGGTTTCGACAATATCATCTTTATGATGCCCCAGAGCGATTTTGGTCGCGCCGATTTCCTCGGCAAAGCTGTATAAAATACCGCGTCTGAGCCGGGAACAGAGTCCGCAAGTCGTTTTGCCTTCCGGGATAATCGATTTAACCACCGAATAGGTATCGCGGTTGATGATGTGATACTCAACACCCAATTGGGTGAGATATTCCGGCAGCACATGCTCAGGAAACCCCGGCTGCTTCTGATCGAGATTTACGGCAATTACTTCGAAATCAATCGGCGCGCTCTTCTGCAAGCTCATTAAAATGCTGAGCATGGTATAACTATCCGCCCCGCCGGATAAACACGCCATCACCCGGTCGCCGGGTTCGATCATATTATAAGTTTCTATCGCCTGGCCGGTTTGGCGACGTAAGCGTTTTTGCAATTTATTGAAATTGTATTTTTCAGAGCCTGTTAAGGTTTTCATTCAAGCGTGTTGGACAATCAAAATCTGCTCATTATGCCGCATTTAGGAACGGGAATGAAATAAATTGGGCATTAGGCGCAGAATTTTTTTTCGTATTCAAGGCGCACAAACAGGCTATGTAGCTGTTTGTGCAACGCCGAAGTCGCCCGCTGTCTCCCAAGCTCCAGCTTGGGAGACATGAATAGAAGCTCCAGCTTCCCTTGCCGGGTTCCCCAAGCAGAGATTGGGAAACAAAAACAAACAATGAAATTCATTGTTTAATGATCAGAGCTTGAACTTATCCCTTTAAATCAGTATATTAGCCGATTTTGTTTTCAGTTCCGGCATCCGGTAGCGTTAATCACTCCTATACCCAACAATAGCCG
>SPJM01000078.1 GCA_006844585.1 Methylococcaceae bacterium
TGCTACGGCATTGAATATCAAGCTTTTTATGAATGCTGAATTATTGTAGGAAAATTTGTCGGGGGGGCGGTTTTTGTCTCTTATTTGAAATTTGAAGATTAAAAACAAGGTTTAATGAGTCAGTTAAGATAAGCTATTGTTCATTTTTGATCATTAAAATGGCCCCGCTTGAGGAAGGTTGCCTGAGCTGAAAGTAGACGAGTTATCAATTGTTCAGCTTAGGTATGGTTTAAAATTGGATCATAAACTATTTAGTTATATATCGGAGCGATGATTATGAACAAGAAGCTCGGTTGTTTTACGGTTTTATTAGCCTTTTCCGGGTATCAGACGGTACAGGCTAATTGGTGGGAAATTTTTAGCGGCGGCGCCAGTGAGGTTGTGAAGTCGGAAGGCGCTGAAATCGCCAAATCAGCATTATCTAATTCGGAAGTTGTCAGTGGTTTAAAAGAGGCGTTGGCGAACGGCGTAGAAACGGCGATCAAAGAGTTGGGCCGCCCCGGAGGCTTTTTAGGTAATCATCTTGTACAGATTAGCTTGCCGGATTCATTGCAAACGCTTGCCGGCACGGCGAGAACATTAGGCCAAGGGCAATATGTAGACTCTTTCGAGACTACTATGAATCAGGCGGCCGAAAAAGCGGTGCCGGCTGGGGCGGAAATTTTAGCCGATGCAATACGGAAAATGAGCGTGGATGATGCGATGAGTATTTTAAACGGATCGGATAATGCCGCCACCCAATATTTTCGTAAAGTGTCGGAAAAGGCCTTAATGCAGGAATTTAAGCCCATTGTCAACGAAGCGACCAATCAATCCGGCGCAACACTCGCTTATAAGAATTTGTTATCCACTGCGACGCCATTATTAGGCGGCATGCTTGAAGGTTCCAATTTGGATTTGGATCAATATGTAACGCAAAAATCTTTAGATGGTTTGTTTAAATATATCGGCATACAAGAACAAAAAATCAGGAGCAACCCGGCGGCGCGCGGCACCGAGTTGTTGAAAAAAGTTTTTGGTCAATGATCAGACTTTAGTCTGACAAGTGCAAAGTAGCCAAACACCTCAAAAAATTGAAGGCCGGGAAAAAATTATTTGACAATCTGTAGGGTCTGACTAAAGTCAGACCTACCATTGACAATGATTTGGGGATATTGGAATGAAAAGCGTAGTCATTACCGGCTCAAGCCGGGGTATCGGTCTGGAATTTTGCAAACAATATTTACAATCCGGCTGGCGGGTTTATGCGAGCTGCCGTAATCCCCAACGGGCTGAGCAATTAAATGCATTGAGCGATGAATATCCGCAATTGACCGTCGCTTATATGGATATGCTGGATCACGCTGGAATTGATGATTTCGTCCGACAATTTCCCGAACAACAGCTTGATTTGCTGATTGCCAATGCAGGGATATACGGCGATAGCCGAGGATGCGGTTTTGGCAATATCGATTTTGACGCCTGGCGGACAGCAATGGAAACCAATGTTTATGGGATCATCAAAACCGCTGAGGCCCTCCAGCCCTATTTAAAACTAAGCAAACAATCGCTTATTGCCGTCTTGAGCAGTCAAATGGGGAGTATTGCCGATAACGGCAGTGGCGGCAGTATTCTGTATCGTTCCAGCAAAGCGGCGTTGAACGCTTCCATGAAAAGCGTAGCGCTTGATTTGCAAAGCGATGGCATTGGCGTCATTATTTTTCATCCGGGTTGGGTGCTAACCGACATGGGCGGGCCGCAGGCATTAATCAACGCGAAAACCAGCGTATCCGGGATGAAAGATCAAATCAGCCGCTTCACTCTGAAACAAAGCGGTCGCTTTATCAAATATGACGGAACCGAATTACCTTGGTAGCAGCATGAAGGGATGACGATTTTCTTAATTTATCATAATTTTTAATCCAGCTTAGCGCGGCTTTTTCATATTAAATACGAAATCGGCTTGTTCTAATAGTGATGGATAAGTGAATTAATGGTCTCGTTAGAATCTAAAGGTTATTGATGCCGCATGCGAAAAGCTCAGATTAAAAAGCTGGATAAAACCACTAATTCCACTATAGTTTGATAGGAGTCGTATCGCATATTCAACAATCCGCAGGGTCGCCGAATTTATTACATCATGAGAAATATTCTCTTCATTTTCATAACTTTTCTTTCAATTGTATGGTCTGCGGTTAGCCATTCGAGCGAAGTTGAAAAAATAACCATTCAGTTGAAATGGCTCAATCAATTTCAATTTGCCGGGTATTACGCCGCCAGGGAAAAAGGCTTTTTTGCTGAAGAAGGTTTGGACGTTACTTTACAAGAAAGAAACTTGCAAACCAGCCAAATTGAAGAGGTGATAGCCGGTAAAGCGGAATACGGCGTCGCAGACGCCGGTTTAGTGTTGGAGCGATTGAAAGGTCGGCCGGTGGTGTTGTTGGCGCAAATTTTTCAGCATTCGCCTTTGGTGTTGATAGCTTTACAAGAATCCGGAGTCAATAAGCTGGAAGATTTACTGGGTCAACGGGTGATGTTTGACAATACCAGTAATGAAATCGCTATTTTAGCCATGTTGAAGACTTTGCCGGGAGGTTTGGACGCCTTGCAATTAGTACCGCACAGTTATCGTTTGGAAGAATTGCAGGAAAAAAATATCAAAGCGATTAGTTTTTATCGGACCACGCAACCGTATTGGTTTCAGGAACGCAAAACTCCAATTAAACTCTTTGATCCCAGAGATTATGGAATCGATATTTACGGCGATAATCTATTTACCACTGAGCAGGAATTGTTTAATCACCCGGAACGGGTTGAAAAGGTAGTCAGAGCGGTGAGAAAAGGCTGGAAATATGTGTTTGATCATCCTGATGAAATCGTCGACCTGATTCTAGCGAAATATAACACTCAAAACCTGTCCGGAGAGCAGCTATTATTTGAAGCGGAACAAACCCGCAATATGGTGTTGCCGGATTTTTTTGTGTTAGGGAGTTATGATCAATTACGCTACAAAAAATATGCGGAATTGTTTGTAGAGCTTGGTTTTTCAACACACAGTTATATAC
>SPJM01000079.1 GCA_006844585.1 Methylococcaceae bacterium
GCTTTGATCATATTTATATTGATACGCCGCCGATTTTAAACTTCTACAGTCAATCAGCGCTGATTGCCGCTGAAAAATGCCTGATTCCATTTGATTGCGATACCTTTGCGCGCAACGCCTTATATACATTGATGCAATCGGTTGCTGAAGTCAAAGCTGATCATAATCCGGATTTACAAGTTGAAGGCATCGTAGTTAATCAGTATCAAAAACAAGCAAACCTGCCGCGTCAATTAGTTGAGGAATTAATGAACGAAGGCCACCCCGTTCTCGAATCTAAAATTTCTCCATCGGTAAAAGTTAAAGAATCTCACACCCATGCCAGACCCTTGGTGCATTATCAACCCACTCATAAATTAACAGATGAATTTAAAGCGCTTTATGATGAGATTCATTCTTGAATTAACCCGTAAGAAAATTAGCAAAAACATCGACCAGCCTAACCCGACTTTCTAGCGGATAATATAGATTCATCAGTTTTTTATCCGCAGATTGCGTAGATATCCTCAGATTTTTCCTCGCTCTGCGTCACTGCCATTAATTTAAGCCGTCATACCGGCAGGGGTTATTAGCATCCAGTGTACATGACTGTACTGATGGCAGTGTCGCTCTGCGTGGGAATGCATACGGAACTAAAACTTGGGCATTGGCGGGTGCCAATATGCATCCCCACCGGAAACGGTGGACGAGAATATAACTCCCAAATTACCGTAGCCACTTATTACCAGCACTATTTTACACTAAACTCATTGCGTAACAGCATTCTGCTCAATCCTTTCATTTTGTGCTCATCAGCCGAAGCAACAAATTTGCTATCAGTCGTTTCATGCTCCGCCAACTCAACAACAAATACAAGCCAATTAACAAAATTATCAAGTTACTTTCGCCGATTTTTGAAAATGGCGTCATCCCTTGCATTGGCTCTATTACTCCGGTCACCGTCGCCCTCTCAAACAATGGCGCCTGCTTTATCAAACGCCCCCGGTCATCGACTATACCAGTTAAACCTGTATTAGTCGCCCGCACCAAATAACGCCCCGTTTCTTTTGCTCGCATTTGAGCAATCTGCATATGATGATGGGGTTGTGTAGAATTGCCAAACCAGGCATCATTTGTCACGTTCACTAAATAAGCAGCTTCCGGCAAATAGGGCAAAATTTCAGAGGCAAAAGCATCCTCATAACAAATCGTACTGACAAATGGAAAACCGCCGGCATAAAGTAAAGGTTGAGCAAAACCGCCAGGCATAAAATTATCTAAGTTGATATTGACATTCGCCAACCCTAAAATCCAGCCGGACACAGGCTGCAGCGGCATATATTCGCCAAAAGGCAACAGATGATTCTTTTTGTATTCGCCTCTATGCCGCCCTAAAGTCAAAATGATATTAAAATCTTTGTTTGAGTCTGCGGCGACCTTAGGCATACTGACAATCATATCCGTTTGATTCTCTTTTGCCATTCTCTCTAGTGGATTTAAAAAATGCTTTTCTACTTGATGGTAGAAAGCAGGAATTGCCGTTTCCGGCCAAACAACAATATCTGAATCCCAATGTTGCCGGGTTAAATCCATATAATCTTGTAAAATTTTTAACCGGTTTTGCGGCAGCCACTTCTGATCTTGAGAAATATTGCCTTGAATTAAGGTCACAGTTAATAACTTTCCATAGGAATCAGTCCATCGAAAATCTTTTAATCCAAAACCTGCGCTATAGAGAAAGACAATTAACAAAAATATCGAATAATCTTTCTTTCGCCGATGAACCAAAATGGCAATCAGCGCAGCTGAAAATGTCAGAATAAAACCAATACCATAACCTCCTATGATAGGAATATATCCTGACAAACTACTGTTTAACTGACTGTAGCCCACTTGCAACCAAGGAAAACCATTTAACAGCAGAGCGCCGCGAAAATATTCAACAACTATCCAAACTAAAGCTACCCAAAAAGCCTGATTTACAATATGCTTTCTAGTCGTTGTTTTTGCCACAATATAAGCAGATAATGCTGGAAATATAGCCCAAAACGCGGCAAACAAAATAGTTAAAATAATTGCCGCAATTTGATTGGCGCCGCCGTAGTCATAAATACTGGTATAAACCCAGTAGAGACCCGACATAAAACAACCGAACCCAAATAACCATCCATAGAAAAAAGCAATTTTGGGCGGCCGCGCTTGCCAACTATAAATTGCAACCGCCAAAGCAAATAGCGCTAAATAACTTAAATCAAATGGCGCGAAAGAAAACATCAATCCTATTCCCGCCAAAGGCAAAGTTACTAGCCAATGATAACGCTGAAAAAAACTCAAACCTTAATCCAATAAATAAAAGAAAAGCCTTTCTAATATACCATTAAAAAGGAAAAAGATTTCTTCAGCGTATTATGAATTTAATTTACAAAATAGTCCCTATAGCTACCTAATTTTTTTACCCTCGTCCTTTTGATTTTTTTTACTTTCATCCTTTTGTTTACCAGAGGATAAAATAATATCTTGTTTGTTTTTTTCGATCGTTTTTGGTCCTATCCCTTTTACTTTGCTCAAGTCTTCAAGCCTTTTAAATGGCCCGTTTTCTTGTCGATATTGCACAATCGCTTTTGCTTTAACCAACCCGACGCCATTTAAGGATTCCGCTATTTTCTCAGCGCTGTCGGTATTCACATTCACCGGCGCAGCCCATACATTCATCGCGAACAACAACCCAACGACCAACATCAACTGTTTCATTTTAATCACCTTTTATTTTATTTGAAAATATGCAGACATTAGTAATGCCCATTAAATCCAAGCGATATGTTAGCACCTATAATGAGCTGTTTATGAATGCAAAATGATTTTTTCTGAGCAAAAATGAATTTATTACTGAGTTAATATTTATGTAATAATTTTTTGTATTTCCTCCGGGCAAAAAAAAACCCAACTGATTTAATCAGTTGGGTTTTGGTATAAAAGCTTGGCAATTCCCTACTTTCGCATGGCAACCTGCCACACTATCATCGGCGCTAAGAGGTTTCACTGCCGAGTT
>SPJM01000008.1 GCA_006844585.1 Methylococcaceae bacterium
AATAGAAAATATTCTGAGTTAGGGATATAAATCGCCGCATCAAGCGACTAAAGGTTATCCGCGATTCATGAAGACTGATGAAATGACCTTACAGCCAGTCCGGCTGTCATTGTATTTAACAGTAATAAACGCGAAATAACAAGCAAAGCCTTTGTAATAATATCTTAAGGCGTAAACTCGGAAATTTAACTTATGCGCGCTACAACTCTATTCAGCGTACGATATGGTTGCCACAGACAACAGGCCGACCGCCTGAGCTAATGAACTTTATTCATTCTGAATATAACAGCAACGATAAGCAATGATAGAGACGGCCGTAAACTAACAACGTTTAAGACAGAAGCGGGATGACAACGATGAAAAATTCCCATCACAACGATACCTCAAACATGCTTTATAACGCCGACCTTTCGCAAGACAGTTGCGGAGTCGGCTTTATTACCCACAAACAAAGTAAACAAACGCACGATTTATTGCTTAAATCTCATGCAGCGTTATGCACTATTCCTCATCGCGGCGGTATGAGCGCAGAAGGCATTGGGGACGGTGCCGGCGTTAACATCGATCTGTCTCTGAAATTCTTCCGCAAAGTCACTGAAAACGATAATTTGCAACTCGGCGAATTCGGGGCTGCTAATTTCTTTTTCCCGGAAGATCACACACATTTCGATGGCGTAGCCCAAGCTTTGGTAAATAAACACTTACAAGCTTTCGAATTGCCCATTATCAAATGGCGAGATATACCGGTTGATGATGCG
>SPJM01000080.1 GCA_006844585.1 Methylococcaceae bacterium
ATCCACGCAGCCATCGAAGTTAATATCGCCGCTGTTGATGAGGAGTTTGGTTTCCAACATCACTTGGGTATTGCTTAAATCAATTTGGGTGTCGGTTAACAGATCCGCCCTGAAACGCCAAACGCCTGTCGGGTTACTCAGGGTTTGAACCTTAATATTCATATCGCGGGATTCGCCTGGACTGATGTCGGATAAACGGCAACTGACTTCTTGAGAGTCAATTCCAAGGCACCCCTCTATGTCTACAAACTTGATGTATGACGGTAATTCTAATGCGCGAATGCGCGGCCTGCTTAAGGTTTTATTGGATAAGTTAAGCACTTTGAATTGATAATCAAAAATATCCCCGGCCTTAATTTGCGGGTTGGATGTTTTCAATGTCATATATAATTGTTCTGTGTTATCTTCAATAAATTCAAATACCAGGTCAGCTTGAACTAATCCGCATCCGGTCGCCCAGTCAAAATTAGTATTGTCGGCGCAGGCGTCGTTAGTCGGCGTTTCTTCCTCAATTTGCGCCGGATCAAACAAATCTATGCTGCCCTTGGTCATCGCTTGTGAAATATCATCCGGCGATAATTGGGGAAAGGCTTGTTTCAGCAAAGCGGCCAGAGCGGCGGCGTGAGGTGCGCTGGCGGAAGTGCCGCTGAAATTGGGGAGTAGGTTGTTGTCGGTGTCGACGCCGAAAAAAGTCGTGTCAGAGGCATCGGGAGCGATAATTTCAGGTTTGTAACGGATAGAGGGCTGGTCGATTCGATTACCATCGTTATCAAATAATATTTGAGCGCCGCCGGCGGAAGAAAAGTATTCTATCTTGGATTGGGTGATTGGCTTGCCGAACCAAGGCGTTTCATCATAAGGAATAGCTCCGACCGCAATAGCGCCGCTGGCGTTGGGGTGGCCGAAAATGGTTCCGCTGTATGTTTGGTAATTGTTGATGGAGGTTGGAATCAAACCGTCTCGGTCACGAAAAATTTCGACGCCGTTAGGGCCTAAAGCAAAATCAAACCCAACGGGAACATAATAAACAGGATGCGCTGTGCCAGGGCCGACCTCCAAAGTTCTGTCGAACCATTGAACAACTGGTTTTCCGCCCAAGCCGACAAGAATAGGCAAACTGTCATTGTTAATTTCCCGCACCACGGGGCCTTTAATTTCATCAAAATCGACATCAATAATAATGACTGCTTTCCCTTCTTCTACCGGTTCGCCATTCGGAAAGATTAAGGTAGGCGCATCATTTTCGATAATGAAATCCAGTTCTACTATTTCATCGAAACCAATTTCAGACCAAGGGGCTGGGGAGCCGAAGATAATATGCTTGATTTTACTTGGCGGCGGTCCGGCGCGATGGCTGATATATAAATAAAAAGTAGTTGCATTAGAGTTATGAAAAACACCGGTGAATTCAACCGGATTATGGCCAATGTTGTTATCCTGACTACTGGCGACAATTCGTGTTTTGCTTGAATCCAGAATGAAGAAATCCAAATCAGTTTCCGCGCCTTTACCGCCGCTGACTTCCGCTGGATCATCCCATTGTAGAGTAATGCGGTTCAATTGGTTGGGCGGGATGGTGATTTGTTGGAAGAAGTCAGTGTTTTTTCCCGCGGCTTGTCCAAAATCATGGGCTGAATCGCGTGAAATTAAGTTATGACCGGGGTAATAATCATTTTCGTAGGATAAACGCGCATCATTGCCGGCCGAGGAAAAATAGGCGACGCCGCGCCCGTGGACTTCATTGACTGCTTGAGCGATAGGACCTTCTTGAAAGATAGGCATTGTTAGATAGCCAACATCGTCGACGATAATATCCGCGCCGTGGTCGGCTAGAGCAATAATGCCAGCGGCGAAGTCCGTAGCGCTGACAGTGGCGGTATGAAAAAGCAGTTTGGCGCCGGGAGCGATATCATGAATTAATTGCATCATAGCGCGGCCTTCATCAGTGCCCGGCGAAATAGGATCTTCACAAAAGGGGTATTCTTTGACGACTTTTACATCATCCGGTAAATCTCCGCTTAACACATCATCTATGGCGGTTTGCAGGCAATTATAACTGTCGGAAAGCACCCCAATGCTAATACCTTTGCCGTCAACATTATAGCGTTTACGCACGACATCGGTGAACATCGCCGGGTCGGCGGCGTTGAAGGATAGTCCCCCCGGCGAACCCACGGCGTGAACCAGAGCTTTGTTGGAGCTAACCCAGCTGATTTCCGGGAATTGTTCCAATAAATAGAGCTTGTTGATGCTGATAATGGCGGAAATTTGTTTTTTGTAATGGTTGATCCGGCTGACGCCGTATTGCTGTAGTTGTTCAATGAGCGGGGCAACCTGATGTTGCGCTTTTACGCTGATGTCGATACTGACAAATTGATGATTAATCAAATGGGCGCCGGATTGCGGCGCGGTAAATGCGGTATTCGGGGTTTGCCTCATGTGTAAGGCGTAATCGGTTTGTAATTGTTTTAAATGTGAACTCAGTGCTGCTAAGGATTGATGAGTCGGCAGAAAAAGACAACCGAGTAAAGAGATAACAAAGTATGGGTAACGAGTCATAATAAAGTCCATCTATTTAAATTCGAAGAAAAATGAGTCAATTCAATTGCGCTGTTATATATTCGCGTAGACTGGAGCGAGGAATGAACTCTAACCATAATCCAAGGTGATTACGTTTTCTGTTGGAGTTACTTTCGATGCCCCCGGCTACACCATCGTGTATTTTGTATGTATGCGTGTTAAAACTGCATACTCAAACCTAGATTGATGCCCACCGACTCACGCTGAATGCCGTTAAATCGCGATTGAATTTGGTTGTTGTTGCGGGTGAATAATTTTTCTTCACCGCTTTGGCTATCCCACTTTTCATAATCCACCGAGAGACGGATGCCCCATAGCTGTCGAGTTAAATAACGGTATCCGGCGGAGGCGACAATGCCGTCGGCATCGGCTTTATGCTGAAAACTAATAGGTTGTTGCAGATCATTGTTT
>SPJM01000081.1 GCA_006844585.1 Methylococcaceae bacterium
ACTGTCACGTTTAAGTTAGCGTACCTTACTTTCAAACCAGTATGTTGAACAGGGATTTTATATGGCTAGGCACTATTCCCCAATATCTTTTTTCCGAAATGCCTCTAATAGACTGTTAAACACCAAAGGGGTCACACTCGATTGAAGGTGATGTTTATTTACTCACAAACATAAATAACTTTATAATAAATATGATAATTCAGTATGATTTTCAATCGAGTCCGACCCCTTTGGTTGTTAGAGTCCGGCCCCTTTGGTTGTTAATCCTCAAATGCAAAAGCATTGAGGAATTGCCGTTTCCAAAACAGCTTGCGATCAACTGCGCTCAGCTTTGCCTCATCGCAAACCTTATTCCAATTTGTCTCAATTGCTTCGTGCTGTTTTTTGAATATCGCCTGCGCTTCCTCTTCCGAAAGCAGGAAATGAGGCGCAGCATCAAGGCAAGATTTGAGCTTGCTTAATCTATTGTCACCGGAAATCAGCATGGCTTGTGTTGCTTCATTGCCTCCACGGCTTTGGGGACAAATATCGTAAGCAGGAGTTAGTTGAAGCGTTTTACCATTCCAGAAGGCGGCATGGTTTCTTGCATGGTCATCGGTATTGCCGCACAGGATATTAAAGACGATACGAGAAAACAGCTCTTCGAGCGTTTCTTTCGGATCATCGAAACGATGGCGGATAATTTCGGCGAAGGTTTCATAGCTCGCATATCGCGCCATCATGTCATCAAGGCTAAAGAGTGTTAAGGCAGAGACCATGGCTTTGCGCATCCAGCCCTTGGCTGTTTTTTCGCGATCAAATCGCTCTATCAACAGAATGTCTTTTTGCGCTGCTTGAGCCAACTTTACAGGCGCAGCATTTATTCCGGCAAGCGCTGCCAGCCTCATGGCGATATATTCAGCCCTTACCACACTGTAAAGGTCGGTGCTTGATGAAAACTTCGCCACGTATTTTGCGCCCTGATCTTCGATCAAGGCTTTAGGACGAGCGCCGCCAATAGAGCTGCCATGGAAGAGCGCCTGATCCAGCTCAGGGGTGAGCGGTACGCCTTGCTCAACCCGCGCAACGGATTGAAGCAATTCTTCCAGTGGAACATTGTTTGCCGAACGCGGAACGTATTCACTGGGTGAGCGCTGGAAATCCAGTGCGCCGATACGGTCAGAACCGGATTCCAGCAAATAAGTTAGCTCGCCGAGCGCATCGGTATCTGTATCTTTGCCTTTGCGCCCGAGCTTTTTATTGATGATAACGCGCCGACCCCAGGCATCGGGTGCAGAATCTCGGATGCAGCCGGGCATGGTTAGCCCATCAAGTAAGGGCAATTTACCTTTTTTAAGCGGCAATTCAGGGTCGTAAATGGAAATGGCCGGAGGGTTGGCATTGATCCGCTCCAGATAGCTTTTACCGTAGTTGAACTGCACATTGTCTTGGTCGTCAGCTTCAAGCTTTCCGGCAACAACGGGTTCAGTGGCATCGGGTAGCCATATCCAAACAAAAGCTTCTTTGTCGTTTGTATTAGAAGTCATCATCAGCAACCTTTGCTTTTTTGCGCACGGACTTGGGAAGCAGTGCGAGTTTGTCTTCTGTCTGGCGAATATATTTGGTGAGGGTAGTTGCTTCCGCATCAAAGAGCTTTACGCCAACGATGGTGGCAACTTCAAAGGTCGCTCCCAGCTCACACTTGGGATCGCCTTTTTCGATGCGCTGCAATAGGCCTCGCGAGATTCCGGCGCGGTCGGCAACCTCTTGCGCGGTCATCTTCCGCTCTTTTCTTGCCGCGCGAATCAGATTGCCAAGCAGGCTGATGGCTTCAAGGCTATAGCGGGAATATGTGCGTGTCGATACTTTAGACATGTCTTACCTTTAGTTTCTCTCATATGGTCTATATATGAATCAGAGTATCAGTCTTTGTCAGTTTCAACAAGTAAAAAATGGTTTATATATAGAACGCAAAGTGCGGTTATGGTCTATATGTGGATCATAGTTGGCTCTATATGAGAAAGCACGATCTTCTAGTTTTTCAGGAACAAAGCGCTAATCCTTATAAAACCAAGGGAAAAACCAAGAGGAAAACCCAGCGGTCAGCCAACTTGAAATAGAAGAAAATAGGAGAGGTTTTGGTTAAAATCAAGTTACCCGTCCCATTGAACGTTAAAATGACGGGTAGTGGTATTATTACCCGACCCCTTGAACGCTACCAAGCCGTCTGGCAGCATTTTAAACAACGTGGATTAAACGGAGAAACAGATGATTAATTCTTTATCTAACGCAGATCAAAACAAAATTAACAAACTGGAAGAAGCGTTCGATCAGCTAATATCGGGTGAAAAAACTATTTTTCTATCACCAAATTAATCAGTATCAAAAGCCTGTGCAAAGATGAGCAGGTTCGCCAGCAGTATTGTGGGTATTTATTTCATTTAGTCGCTGAGCGTGTGTTAAACGATACTCAGGATAAGCTACCAGGCACTCAATTACAGGCCATAATACCTGAGATTAAAGAAGTCTCTCAACTCAGTGCGGACGAATTTAACTTACCCGCATCAAAAGTTTTATTACGGACACTATATCGTCAATTAGCAGGCTATCAGAATGAGGCTAAAAAAGTTAAATCAACGACAGTTCGAATCGTTAAAAACAATGATTTGTTAACTTTAGAGCTGTTAATTGATTGTCTATTAAATACCGAAGAAGCTGCACAAAATCTGGCTTACCATGCAACACGCAATCATGTAGAAAAATATAATACTTCTATCGGAACTGGCTTGATTACCGACTCTATCCCTGCGCTAGAAGAAATACTGGTATTTTGGCGTGGGTTAAGTGGTAAATATGGAGATTTAAGTGTTTTTTAAAAATGAAAAGAGAGCATAAGCTCCCGTTTGAACGTCCAAAACGGCCAAGAGACA
>SPJM01000082.1 GCA_006844585.1 Methylococcaceae bacterium
ATCTCCAAAATGGTTTCTAAAGATGCTTTGAGTATAACAGATGACCATAGTGTTGCTAATGTCTTTTAGAAGTCTGTTTAAAGCTTACGTCTTAAAAGTGAATACAGCTGTAGGTAGGACTTTAGTTCTACAAAAAAAGCAGATCATCGCTTAATCATATTCATTCGCTTTTCCACTTCCAATATCCGTAAGCTGGTTTTGATTACGGTATCCGGATTGAGGCTGATGGAATCAATGCCCAACTTAACCAGATATTCAGCCATTTCCGGATAATCGGAAGGCGCTTGGCCGCAAATACCGGAATGTCGTTGATTACGTTTAGCACCTTCCACAGCCAGTTTGATGATTTGTTTAACGCCTGGGTCTCGCTCATCAAAATCGAAAGCCACCAAATCAGAATCGCGATCCACTCCTAAAGTTAATTGGGTTAAGTCATTGGAGCCGATGGAAAAACCATCGAATAGCTCGGCAAAGGCGTCAATTAGCAAAACATTATTGGGAATTTCGCACATGACATAGATTTTTAAACCGTTTTCGCCGCGTTTCAATCCGAATTCAGTCATTTTATCCAATACTTTCCGCGCTTCATCAATGCGGCGGCAAAATGGAATCATCAAAATGACATTATCCAGTCCCATGATTTCTCGGACGCGTTTCATGGCGGCGCACTCCAGCGCGAAACCGGGCTCATAAGCCGGATGAGTGTAACGCGATGCGCCGCGAAAACCGATCATCGGATTGGCTTCTGCGCTTTCGAAAGCGCCGCCTCCCAACAATGAAGCATATTCATTGGTTTTAAAATCCGACATTCTCACCACTACCGGTTTGGGATAAAAAGCGGCGGCGATTGTGCCGACGCCTTCCGATAATTTTTCAATGAAATAATCGCCGGGGTTGGAATAAGCACTTATCAATTGTTGAATTTTGCCTCGATCATCATTGTTGATTCTTTCCGGAAACAGCAAAGCCATCGGGTGGACTTTGATGTATTCATTAATGATGAATTCCATCCGCGCCAAACCAACACCGTCATTAGGCAAAAAGCTGGTTTTAAAAGCAAGATCCGGATTGCCCAGGTTAAGCATAATTTTCGTTTTCGGGCGCTGGAAATCGGATAAATTGGTGCGAATGATCTCAAAGGGAAGTTGGTGTTGATAAATATGCCCGCTATCGCCTTCTGCGCAAGAAACCGTCACCATTGTGTCTTGAGGGATAGTCTGAGTAGCGTTTTCACAGCCGATCACTGCCGGAATGCCCAGTTCGCGAGCAATAATAGCCGCATGGCAGGTTCGGCCGCCATGATCGGTAACGATGGCGGCGGCCATTTTCATAATCGGCTCCCAGTCGGGCGTAGTGGTGTGGGCGACCAGTACTTCACCGGCCTTAAAATCAACCAGTTTTTCCACATCATTAATAATGTGCGCCTGTCCGGCGGCGATTTTTTCGCCGACAGAATAACCGGAAGCAATTACTTCGCCTGGCTGCTGTAGTTTGTATTCTTCCAGCACATGGCCTTGTTTTTGTGAACTCACCGTTTCCGGTCGTGCTTGCACTAGATAAAGTTCGCCATCCAGAGCGTCTTTCGCCCACTCCATATCCATCGGCCGATGGTGACCGGCATAGTCGCTATAAAACTGTTCAACCTTAATCGCGTAATCAGCCAAAGTTAAAACATCCTCATCGCTTATACAATAACGTTGTCGCTCATTGTCGCTAGTCTCAATGTTTTGCGTAGTTTTCCGGCTGTTTGGATCGGCGTAAACCATTTTGATTTTTTTTGCGCCCATTGCCCGTCTTAATACGCTGCCATAACCCTTTAGAAAAGTCGGTTTATGCACATAAAACTCATCCGGCTCCACCGCTCCTTGTACGATATTTTCTCCCAGTCCGTAACTGGCGGTTATAAACACCACATCTTTAAAACCGGATTCGGTATCCAGGGAAAACATCACTCCGCTGCTCGCCAAATCAGAACGCACCATTTTCATCACCCCGATGGAAAGGGCAATATTGAAATGATCAAAGCCTTGGTCAATGCGATAATGAATCGCCCGATCGGTAAACAAACTGGCGAAACAACGTTTGCAGGTTTCCAACAAACTTTCTTCGTCAGTGATATTGAGATAAGTATCTTGCTGACCGGCAAAACTGGCGGTGGGCAAATCTTCAGCTGTTGCCGAACTGCGCACCGCCAGGTTCAATTCCGTTGTTTGATAATGCGCTTTTAATTGCTGATAAGCGGCAATGATCTCAGTTTGTAAGACATCCGGCAAACCGGCCTGATAAATAATATCGCGCGCTTGCTGCCCGGCGTAAATCAATTGCCCTGCATCCATCGGATTGAGATCGGCCAAGGCTTGTTTCAGAGGCTCCCAACTGTTGCTTTGATCCAGCAAAAAGCGATAGGCCTCGGCGCTGATTGCAAAACCGTAAGGCACTTTCACCCCTTGCGGCGCCAGATTTTGATACATCTCACCCAAAGAAGCGTTTTTCCCGCCGACCAGAGGAATATCGTCTATACCGATTTCATTGAAGAAACGAATGAACTGGAGGGCCATGATTTGCTCCTATTCAGTTGAACTGAAAATAGTGCTCGTTGGAAAAAGGTGGTTTATAGATTAATAATAGTTTAATTGAGTCGGTTTTGGGAGGGTGGTTTTTTTGAGCTATAAAAATGAAGGGCTTCTATAACTTGCAGTGGAACCACAAAGTAAATTCATCATGTTCATTGCTTCATTTTTTGTATAAAAGCGCCTAAACCTGTCATAAGAATAGCCCCGCCGATAACCCCTACTGATACCATCATGTTACTCAGCCAATCTGGTTTTAATAACAGAATTGTTCCTAACCCCAACATCATGCTGCCGGAC
>SPJM01000083.1 GCA_006844585.1 Methylococcaceae bacterium
CCCTCTTTAATCCACTGCGGTATGCGATTTGCCAACATGGTTTTAATCTCCAATAAATCGGTTACTTCTGATTTTACCTCCGTCTCTTGAGACGAGAGTAAAACCCGCTTTATCCAAACGCTAAAATGACGCCGTATGCGGGTTTGCTCAGGCGCTTGCAGCCATTCTATCAGATTTGTGATAACCGCCAATATCTCTTGATCGGTTTGGGCGTTTTCCAATCGAAAAATGGCCGCCACCAAGTTTTTTAACGGTACCAAGGATTCAGCCTGATAAGCGCCTTCATCCAGAATCAGGTATTTTAACGCAGGCAGGTATTGCTCCAATCCGCCCGGCACATGCACGATGAGGTCTTTTAATTCCGTGGCGGCTGTCCAGCGCTGATCGCCGTTGTATAAAACGACTGGAAAAACCGGCGGTAATTGCTGATGACCGGCAAACTGTCTGCTTTTGATCAAATCCTGATACAACAAGCCGATATACGTCATCAGCCGGACGGCCATGTACGGATCAACAGTGGATTGAAATTCAATCAGCAGATAAACATAGAGCCAATCGTCTTTGTATTTGACTCGCCAGATCAAATCATCCTCACGACTGCGTAAGTCGTCGCTGATAAAACTGCCGGAAACCTTTTCCAAGGTCTTGAAGTCCAGTGTTTTCACCCAGTCTTCTTGCACAAAACCTTGCAATAAATCAACAATCAGTTCCGGTTCGGAAAATAACAGTTTATAAGCTTGATCGTGAGCTTTATTCATCAAGGCATCTTATCACACGATCATTCTTTGAAAAAAGATATCAATTCATTGCTTGCAAACGTTTGGAACGGGGTGATTACTCCGTTCCGATCAAAGTGTGGGAACGAGGAAATTACGCTATTTCCCAAGCTCCGGCTTGGGAAAAAATAGGGGAAGCTCCAGCTTCCCGACAAGCGAAAGCAGGTCGAAACTGCCCGGAATTCGTGATAGAATCTGGATAGTTTTTTTTCACATTTGATGGCGGAATTGATTAAACATTGCTTGCTGCCGCTTTTCATCCGCAGCGGGTGATTTGAGCAGCGATTGCTGGGTTAACTTGTTGGGAAGCAGGAGCTTTCGCTCAGGTTTCCCAAACTGGAGTTTGGGAAACAGTGAAGAGTGTCAGTTTTTTTACGCTATTGTGACTGAGCGGGACGGGGTATTCACCCCGTTCCAAACGTTGGGATTTTGATTTCACGATTCATTATAGTTTCCACGTTCTGAGTGGGAACTCGTTGGGAAGCTGGAGCTTCCGTTCAGGTTTCCCAAACTGGAGTTTGGGAAACAGCGAAACGCCTCGTTCCCGCCGCCCTCGGTGGGTATACGTATTCCGCATTATTTCCACACTTCGTGTTTGGTAACGCAGTGCGTGTGAGATATGCTACCAATAATGTTAATTTTCCTGCATGTACCTTGTCTATTGCGATAGAATGCAAGGGTTTGTAATTTTGTTCAACCAGTTAAATAATGACCTATTGTATTGCCGCATCCATTAATGATGGTTTGGTTTTAGTTTCCGATTCGCGAACCAACGCGGGTATTGATAATGTCAGCACTTATGGAAAAATGCATGCTTTCGACACCCCTGATGATCGCACTTTGGTGTTGTTGAGCGCGGGTAATTTGGCGACCACGCAATCCGTGCTGGAACAATTGCACCGGGATAAGGAGAAAGATGCGGAAGTTAATTTGAATAATGTGGATTGTTTATCTTCAGCCGCGACTTATTTGGGGCAGGTCAGCGTGGAAAAACAACAGTCGCATTTGAACAGTCAAGGTCAGAGCGGTTTCGATGCTTCGGTCAGTTTCATTTTAGCCGGTCAAATCGGTACAGAAGATCATGCCGCCTATATGGTTTATTCGGAGGGCAACAGCATCACTACTTCGGAACACACGCCATTTTTGCAGATTGGGGAGATCAAATACGGCAAGCCGGTTTTGGATCGCTTTTTAAAGCCGGATACCGATTTGGATGAAGCAGCTCGTTGTTGTTTGGTGTCGATGGATTCAACGATTCGCAGTAATGCAAGCGTCGGCGCGCCGGTTGAATTATTGATTTATCGGAAGGATAGTTTTAGTTTGCAAGAATATTATTGTTTGGCGGATGATGATGAATATTTGTTGAGTCTGCGCCGACAATGGGAAACAAACCTCAAGGAAGCATTTGCGCATTTACCGGTTTTGGATGCTGGCGCAGCGCGGCAGATCAGTGTGAAGTTGTAGGATAAACTATTGAGTGCTGGGATTCGCAAGCTGACCCACAAGCTGCTTTTTTGAATTTTGCGAATACTTGACCGCTCTCTTTTGCTAATCCATTAGTACCTAACCACATAAATAATTGGGAAATTGGGGCGCAGGCTAAAGCCTGCGCCCCAATTTATCAATGACCTATGTGGTGAGGCGCTAACAATAATATTGTCTCGCGTAAAAAAGAAGCGACCGCGAGAACCGCAGTCGCGCGTTTGTATATGATGTTCCGGTATATAGCTATTCTAAATCGGCTATCGCTGAAGAATACACCTCGCTGTTATGCAGATAATGTACGCTATCGCCTTGAATGACTACGCGGTCATTATAAGTCGATTGACGG
>SPJM01000084.1 GCA_006844585.1 Methylococcaceae bacterium
TTCGTTTGTAATAACAACCGCTGATTAAATCACCTTAGAAAACTGTTGCTGCTTTTGCGCCAGATAGTAGTCAAACACCATACAAATATTGCGGATCAGCAAACGACCGGCGGGTGTTACCTGAATACCCTGTTCGGATAATTCAAGCAGTCCGTCTTGTTGCATAATAGCCAGTTGTTCAAGCGGTTCGGCGAAATAATCTTTAAAGGAAATAGCAAATTGCGTTTCAATATCGGCAAAATTCAAGTCGAAATGACAAATTAATTGCGTGATCACCGCGCGACGTAATTTATCGTCTTCATTTAATACGAATCCTTTAAAAATAGGCAATTGCTCTTGTTGTATGTTGCTTGCGTAATTTTCCAAGTCTTTGTAGTTCTGCATATAAGCATCCCCGACCCGGCCGATGGAGGTAATGCCTAATCCCACTAAATCACATTCCGAGTGGGTGGAGTAGCCTTGAAAGTTTCGATACAATTTGCCTTCCCGCTGGGCAACCGCCAACTCGTCATCCGGTTTGGCGAAGTGATCCATGCCGATATAAACGTAACCGGCTTCGGTTAAGCGCTGAATCACCATTTGTAATATCGCCAGCTTTTCTTCCGGGCTGGGCATTTGCGCTTCGTCAATTTGACGCTGGGTTTTAAATAATTTGGGTAAATGAGCGTAATTGAACACCGAAAAGCGCTCTGGTTCCACCGCTAAAATTTTATCCAGGGTTTTGTGATAGCTGTCAACGGTTTGTAACGGTAAACCGTAAATCAAGTCCACGCTGGTGGAGCGAAAGCCTTCTTTGCGCGCAGCTTCCAGAACGGCAAAAGTTTGTTGCTCGCTTTGGATGCGATTGACCGCTTTTTGCACCGCCGGGTCGAAATCCTGCACCCCCAAACTAATGCGATTAAAACCTAATTGACGTAATTGGCTAATCGTTTGGTCATTGGTTTCGCGGGGGTCCACTTCAATAGAATATTCGCCTGAATCATCTTCTTTTAAATTAAAATGCCTACGGGTAGTCTGCATTAACTGCTGCATCTGTTCGAAATTCAGAAAAGTAGGCGTGCCGCCGCCCCAGTGCAATTGATCGACAGCGCGTTTGTTATCGAAAAGCGCGCCTTGCATGGCGATTTCTTGCTGTAAATTTTCAAGATACGGAACGGCGTGTTTGCGATTATTGGTAATGATTTTATTACAGGCGCAATAGAAACAAACGGTATCGCAAAAAGGGATGTGAAAATAAAGGGATAACGGGCCGCCGCGATGATTGGATATTTCGATTTGCTGTCGATAGTCCTGTGCTGAAAAGCCTTCATGCAATTCCAGCGCAGTAGGATAGGAGGTATAGCGAGGACCTGCTTTATCATAACGATTGATCAGATCTAAATCGAATTGTATGGTTTGATCCAAAATAATGCCCTTTTTTAATAAGAATGTAGGTGCGACATCAGTCGTAAAATGCAGCATATTTTACATCAGTCAGCGCCGCTTTTTATATAATAGCTTTACCCTTCAAGCAAATTAGTCAAGTAACATGGAAGAACAACAATTAAGCGCCATTATCCCGCCGGAAAAACATTTATCCTTGTTATCAAAAAATGAGGTTAATCAGCTTTTGGATAGCAGTCAGGGACATTTGTATCATTTGCTGCGCAATTGCGCCTTGGCGGTTTTGAATAGCGGCGGCGCGTTAGACAATGGGCGCGAGCTGTTAGCAAAATATCCCGATTTTGCGATCAAGGTGATTCAGGAGCAACGGGGTATTAAATTGGATTTAAGCCATGCGCCGGCAGCCGCTTTTGTTGATGGGAAATTAATCAAAGGCATCAAAGAGCATTTATTCGCTGTATTGCGCGATGTGATTTATGTGAATGATGAAATCATCGATAATCCGCGCTTTGATTTATCTCAGCCGCATGATATTACCAATGCGGTTTTTCATATCTTAAGAAACGCCAACATCATTCGTTATCAAACCAACCCGAATTTAGTGGTTTGTTGGGGCGGTCATTCCATTGCTATGGCCGAATACGCTTATACTAAAGAAGTGGGTTATCAATTAGGCTTGCGCGATATGAATATCTGCACCGGTTGCGGCGAAGGCGCGATGAAAGGGCCGATGAAAGGCGCGACTATCGGCCATGCCAAACAACGGATTGTAAGCGGTCAATATATCGGCATTACCGAGCCGGGCATTATCGCCGCCGAATCACCTAACCCGATTGTCAATGATTTGGTGATCATGCCGGATATCGAAAAAAGATTAGAAGCGTTTGTACGGGTCGGGCATGGCATTATCGTTTTTCCCGGCGGGGTGGGAACAACTGAAGAAATTTTATATTTATTGGGTATTTTATTGCATCCCGAAAATGAAGACATTCCATTCCCATTGATTTTTACCGGCCCTAAGGAATCGGAAAGTTATTTTGAACGGATCAACCACTTTATCGGCGAAACGCTGGGCTTTCAGGCTCAGCAGCGTTATAAAATCATAATCGATGATGCGGAGCGGGTGGCGCGGTTCATGAAAAGCGGTATTCAGCAGGTGCGCGATTTTCGCAAAGATAAAGATGATGCTTTTTATTTCAATTGGTCTTTAAAAATTAATCCCGAATTTCAGCAGCCGTTTATGCCGACTCATGAAAATATGGCGGCCATACGCTTGCATAAAGACATGGAAAATCATTTGTTGGCGGCAAATTTGCGCCGCGCGTTTTCAGGCATTGTGGCGGGTAATGTGAAAGATGAAGGCGTCAGGGCGATTGAAAAGCATGGCTTATTTGAGTTATCCGGCGAAGAAGCGATTATGCGGCCCATAGATGAATTGCTGGCTTCTTTTGTGGCGGAACAACGGATGAAATTGCCGGGCTCGGAGTATGCGCCTTGTTATCGGATTGTGAATAGGTCGTGATTGGGTTGATTCGGTTTTAGGTAACTCGCAGTAAATACCCCACCCATATTGCGCCGGATTTTTGTTCGTATTCAACGACTGCAAGGATGCAGAGCAAGGCATGGAGCAGTTGCCGAGGCTTATAAATAGGCGCATAGCAGGCTATGTAACTATTTGTACAAAGCTTCCGCTCCTGCTCACGCCCCTTACCTACATCCATGTAGGCAACGCAGAAGACGGACAAAAAGACAAGCAAGATGGGTGGGGTATTTAATGCGAGTTACCTTACTAAACTCATCCTCCTTATTGTTCTATACAAATGTTTATTTATTATCTGCGGCATTCTCAAGATGAATAGATGGGAAAGAGAGGAGTATGATAGAAGGTGGCCAAATACTCAGTCCTAAGGCATTTGGTCGTAAGTGTATAACGTTATAGAACGATATTCTACATATCCAGGTGCTAATTATGTTTTTGATAGAAAAACGTATAAAAAGTCGATTTTTGAGTTCTACCGTAAAACATAATTAAAATATTTTAAGGAGACTGTTATGAGTAGAAAGATTAATCAAGAAGGTCTTGACCTGATTAAGCGTTTTGAAGGTTTTGAGTCTGTTGCCTATTTTGATGCCGTTGGCATACCCACCATTGGTTACGGACATACAAAAACAGTGACTAAGAAGGATGTTAAAAATAAAAAGAAAATTGACCAAGCAGAGGCTGAACAGCTCTTGCGCAGCGACTGTGCGAGTGCGGAGGCGGATGTTGAGCGGTTAATTCATGTCTCATTAGCGGATAATCAGTTTTCAGCATTAGTTAGCTTCGTATTCAACCTGGGTGGTGGAGCGTTAAAAAAAAGCACCCTCCGGCGAAAGTTGAATGTAGGTGATTATGATTCAGTGCCTTCGCAAATGAATCGCTGGGTACAGGCAGGCGGAAAGGTTCTTCGCGGCTTGGTGCGTAGACGCGCAGCCGAAGCGGAGCTTTTTACCAAACCTGATGATGAATTGTTAGATTCAAAAATGACTGAGGTTGCGCGTGTCGTCACGCCAATTACTGAACAAGATGGTTCATTTCATTCTTATTTATTTGATCAAAACGTTGATTTAGAGCGTGGCAGTGTAGATGATAACGGAGCTATGCGTTATAGCCATCTTCATCAGAATGTGCCCGATGGGTATGTAGCGGATTTTCAAAATCATTTGAACAGTCTGGGGTTCGGGAAAGGCATGAAGGCTGACGGCGCTTTCGGCAAAAATACCAAGCGGGCGCTTCGGTCTTTTCAACGCAAAGCTATTGTCAATACGGACGGCATTGTCGATGCGGAAACAAAGATTGTCATTCAACAGTGGCTAAGAGAAGGGCATAGCAAAAATAACCCCCCGGCCGAGTCAATAGAAATTTTAGGAGGCACTCAGCTGATTAATCCAAGAGTATCTCATTTCAGTCAAGGCGACCCGCGTTGGGGAAGCAGAACATTAGGGCGTAGTTCCAGTATTTCAAAACAGGGTTGTGCAATCAGTTGTATTGCCATGATTCTAAGGTTTTATGGTCGTGATGTTAATCCTGGAAGCCTTGATGCTTTTCTGGATGAAAATGGCGGGTATTCCGGGAACAGCGTTAGATGGACGGATGCAGGTAAATTTAATCGGAACGGCGGCGGCAAACTCAACTATTTTCGTAAGAAGGGGCAGGAAAGCGAACTGCGCAGTATGCTTGTTGATCGAGTGGCGGCAAATCGGCCTACCATGATTCGTGTGGATTACGGCATCGATAGTGATTTAACCTATAACCATTTCGTGGTCTGTGTGGGACTGACCGCCGACGGTCATATTTTGATGAATGATCCGGCAACGCGCATGGGAGATGGCTACGATCATCCAGATCTCAATATTTTGGAGAAAACTGATCGTAAGCGCGGGTATCAGCTGGTGCAACTCGATTATTATGATCCTATGTAGTTGATTGGTGGTTCCCCGAAAAATATTTGCTGTTTCCCAAGTTCTGCTTGGGAAACGCATCCAGGAAGCTCCTGCTTCCCAAATGCTGTTTCGTGTGAATAGTTTTCCGGCTGCCAATGAGGTCTTCCTGACGCTGGAGCTTGGAAGACAGTAAAAGGTCACAAGATTTATTGAGAAGACGCTTTTTTTACCTTTTCCAGAGCTGTCTTTAACAGGGTTGAAAGTTCAGCTGGGTTTTTCGCATCTTGTAAAGAGGGTAGCGACAATCCCGGAATTGTTTCCGGACTCAGCCCGTTTTGTTTGATGGATCTGATTATCAGGCTTTGCGCCATTTGCCTATGAATGTCGTTGGCGGGAGATTTTGATTGAGTCAGCGATGAAGTTTTGCCGTTGGCATTGACTTCAATTGACGGAATATCGGTGCGCACCGGGTTTCCTTCAAGCAGTTTTTCAAAGCTTGGCGCATTGTGGGTTCTTCCTCCCAGCCCCCATTTGTCCTTAGGTATTCCCATCATTTTTAAAATAGTGGCGATGACGGAAGTATGATCATAGGGCGTATCGCCTTCGGCGCGAAATACCGTCGATTCCTGCACCTGTGGCGACACCAGCAGCAATGGCACCCGAACGCCGAAGCGATCAAATTTAAAGTCTAATTCTGTTACTTCTGGGGTTGGTGTTCCATTGCTTGCCCACGGCGGCGTGGCATTCCACGGTGGCGCAACATGATCATACGTGCCGCCATGTTCATCGAAGTTAATAATCCATAGCGTTTGCGCCCAAGCTGCTTTGTTGGAGGTTAATGCTTCATAAATTTGTTTAACGAAGGCTTCTCCCGGCGCTAAGTTGGTTGGCGGATGATAATCGGCGCCATTGATACCGTAATCACAATCGCCGATAGGGAATTCCAGTCCCCATTCGGGTTCTAAAAAACAGACTGAAGGTAATGTACCCGCTTTTGCTCGGGCATAAAAAGCCTCCATTTTATCGAAATGCGGGTCAAATTCTTTACCCTGCAATTGCTCCATTAAATCACGTGTATAAGAATATCCTTCCAGCCCCAGTAAATCTTCCCACCAATTGCCCTGACTGTAATAAATCATCCAATCCGAGGGTTGATTTTTACCATTGTCGCTCAGCACGTTCCACAGGGTCTTTTGATTAAATTGTCGGCCTTCGGGTTGACTCGTATGTGGCGGGATAAAACAGAAATCTCTATTATTCACCCAGGCCTCCAATTGCCCATTATCATTTATCCCTAAGGAATTCCCACAGGCGGCAAAGGCGCGGTTACCATTGGTCTGGCTGGGAATCGAGCAGAAATAACGGTCGGAAACGGCAAAATGACGCGCCAATCCATTGAGAACAGGTAGCTCTTCAGGCGTATAGGTTTGCATGATTTGTTCAGGGTAATCATGATATGAGGCAAAATCCTGATAAAACCCCCCCATGGTTGGCTTCTGCTGAGAAACAGGATTGTTTTCACTGCCAAAGAGTTGCTTATTGATATGAGAGTATTCTTCATGGGGATCATGAATCGGTACGTTCAAATTGTTATCGGTTCCCTTTTGAACATAGTGTTTTTCACCCTGTTTATCCAAGTTGAAATAGGTGTTTTGTTTTAAGCCGTCATAAGTCGGTGTTTTTTGAGGGGGAACATTGACTTTGGGCGGATTTTGTTGGTCATATAACCAACCTAATAGTTGATCCATTGAACGATTCTCCAACATCAAATACACGATATGTTTGATTTCACTCATTGTGCTCTCCTGTTTTCAGGTTGGTGGTTAGTTATCTTAAGTCTCTTGACATTAGATGAGTCTAACACATAAACTCTTTGAAAAAGGAGAACAAAAAATGAAAGTAAAAGCGCATAAACTTTACAGAAATGATGGTTCTAAAGTTCCTTTTATACGCAGTCCGAATCAGAGCAGCAAGATAATAAGGCCACGCTTTTTAGTCATGCATTATACGGCGGGCGCTAGTGCGGAGAGTTCAATTAAATGGTTAACGAATAAAGATGCGAAGGCTTCTGCTCACTTGGTGATTGGCCGAGATGCTTCTATTACTCAATTAGTTGATTTCAATCGCAAGGCCTGGCATGCCGGTAAGAGCCGTTGGCGTGGAATAAGCGGGCTGAATAGTCATTCCATCGGCATTGAACTTGATAATCCCGGTATTCTTCAGGGTTCGCCGGGTAATTGGCGAACTTCATGGGGACGACTGACGCCGGATAGTGATGTGCTGATTAAGCCGCGAGATTCAGATAATAAAATGGTCGGCTGGCATACTTATACGGAGGCTCAGTTAGATGCCGCAAGGGAAGTGGCTTTAACATTGGTGCGTCATTATGATTTGGAGGAGATAGTCGGACATGAAGATATAGCGCCGAATCGGAAGACTGATCCCGGAGCGGCCTTTCCGATGACATCTTTTCAAAATTTGGTTGCCGGTCGTGACGATGATGATGCTGAAGATTTATACGAAACGACGGCTGCGCTGAATATTCGCAAAGGGCCGGGAACGGAATTTGATAAGTTTGCCGATGTTTCGCCTTTGCCTAAAGGGACTCAGTTGAGTGTATTGGACTCGCAAGGCGTGTGGCGCAAAGTGGATGTGATTGATATTGTCAATGGCGAAATGGATATTGTCGGTTGGGTTCACGGTCGGTATATCAATCGAAAATAATTGAGTAAAGAAGTGCTGGCTTGTGTTTATTTCTCCGCCTTCAATTCCCATAGCAAATGGCTAAACCGGCCTGGGCTGATGATTTTTTTTTGCCATTTATAGCATAATCGGCCAAAGCTGTGATCGGCGGTTTCCGCCATTTTGGGAATGACCCGTTCAACGCGGGTAGCCGAAAATCGGCCCGTAAAGCCGTAAATGCCGCCGCCCGGTTGTTCGCCGCAAAAATATTCATGCGTTTTGTCGGTGATGATATTAACGTGAGTCGGATCCTGGAAAGCCGAAGCATGAGGATAGGCCGGGGTTAATGCAAAGAAATGTCCGCCGGGTTTTAAAACTCGCCAGATTTCATTCATGACATTGATGAAGGGCAAAATAATGGCGTCTGAATTGGGCGAGAGCAGTTGCCGGGGTATATGTTCAATGAAATCATAGGCCGAAACGCAATCAAAAGTATCATCGGCAAAAGGAATGCTCTCCAGCGCCAGATTGGCTTGCCGATAGGTAACGCCTTCCAATTGTTGCTCGCTCAGGTCTATAGCGTACAATTCGTCAAATTTATAAGGGTTGCGCGGGCAGTCGTTACACCCCAAGTCCAATGATCTAGTGCTCATGATTGCTTGTTTGTTGTTGAATGATTATCTGCGCTATTAAACCAGATATTGTTAAGCCGTAAAAGCTCGACATATATTTCATATTCAAGACTTCAATGCTGATGCCGCCTATGATTAGGCCGGTCATATAAACCAGTCCTAAACGGGCGGGCGTGTGCACATCAGGGTTGAGATGACGGCAGTATTTGAAAAAAATATAGCTGGGCGTCAAAAACAAGCCGAGAAATGAGAGTCCGCCGAAAACGCCGGAGCGGACAATATTGGATAAAAATTCGTTATGCGCGCCGCAACAGGCCAGTATGGCTTTGGCGTTTTCCGAGGCGCTGGCGTCATACCAGGGCATGTTTAAATAAGGGATGAAGCCTTTTTCACCATAACCAAAAACCGGCTGCTGTAAAAACAGGCGCCAGGAGATTTTCCAAATCGAAAGCCGATAACCTGTTGATGTTTCTAAATTCGACTGACTCACCCAATGACTGATTTCACTAAAGCCGCTGAAAAAACGATGGGAATGCGTATTGGGCGGGAACAGAATAATCAAAATGATGAATAAAGCTGATAATCCGGCGGCGGCTAAATAATATTTTTTTAGCCATGATTGATTAAGCCATAGCCAAATAACGACGATAAAAGGGATGGCCAGCCAACTGCCTCGCGTACCTGATCCTATGATCAAATATAGGCCGATCAAGACGCCGCTGAGTTGATAGCTTTTCCAAATCCTGGTCGTTTTAGTTAATGTGGTTAGCTGGAAAAGACAAAACCCCCATAAAATCGTTGTGTAAACGCCGAATGCATTAGGGCGTACAAATGGCGTGGCGAATCGTCCGCCTTCGCGCTCAACGATCTCAGGATGGAGCAAAACTGAAACCGCAATTGCCATAATCGCCGCAGGCGTAGCGAATCCGATTAATGCGGAAAAATTAATGCTTTTATGAATGAATAATAAAAAAACCGGGAGTGCTAAAAGAATGCGGGCCGGGCCGTCATAACTTCTTATTATCCATTCCTGGCGGCCGAGCTGGCTGAAAAAAATAGCCAAAACCGGTAAGGCCAATACGCTTATTATCAGGTAAATGAGTTCCGCTGATTGATGGTTGGGAATTGCCTTAACGCTTTTGTTGAGGAAAAATAAGGATAAAAAAAACAGCAGGAATAAACTACTGTTAGTTGCGCTTTTGATTGTTAGAAAGCCGATGATAAAAACCAGCAGTAGAAAGCAAATAACACTATCCAGCCATAGCATTCCACTATGACCGATAATTCCAAAGCGTGGTTTATCCATTAATGTTGGTTAGAATGAATATGCCGTCGCAGCAGGCAGTTTGGAGCGTAATTTTAAAAACCGCTGATAACGACTGTTGGGGATGGTTTTGTTTTCGACAGCTTCGATAACAGCGCATCCCTTGTCATTCACATGGCGACAATTATGAAATCGGCAATTTTCGATCAGCGGTTGAAATTCCCGGTATCCCCAGGCGAGTTGTTGTTCTGTGGTATCGGCCAGCCCAAAAATAGCCACGCCGGGGCTGTCGATCAAGTCGCCGCCGTCGGGTAAATGATATAAAGTCGCCGCCGTTGTCGTGTGTCTGCCGTGTTTAGTGGTGGCTGAAACGCTGTTAATTTTGAGCGATTTTTCAGGCATTAAAAAGTTAGTCAGAGAAGATTTTCCGACCCCGGATTGGCCGGTGAAAATACTGACATGGCCGGTTAGCGCTTGTTTTAACGTCTCAATTCCTAAAGATTTTTTAACGCTGACTTTGTGCAAGGGATAACCCAGAGATTGATAATAAGCCAGTTGCTGCTCTATTTCATCGCTGTTATCCAGATCGATTTTATTCAGCACCAATTGCGCATTGATATTCAGGTTTTCCGTCAGCGCTAAGTATTGATCTATGAGTAAAAAATCACAGGCCGGTTCGACTGCGAAAACCACAAACACATTATCCAGATTAGCGGCCACTGGGCGGGTTTTGCCGTTGCGCGCCGGACGCAGCAAAATAGACCGCCGGGGCAGCAGTTTTTCAATACGGCCTTGTTCGCCGTTGACTTCGGAAATCTGAACTTTATCGCCCACCGCAACTGTTTCCAGTTTGCGGCGGGTTTGGCATAAATAGATCTGTTGATTGACTTCAACGGCAATTCCTTTGCCCAAATGGGAAACCACCAGTCCTTCCAGCAAACTCTGCATAGTTTATGACATTTTAGATTCAATATGCGCGATGCGAATTGCCGCCGGAGGATGGCTGTAATGAAAGGCGGAATAAAGCGGGTCAGGGGTTAATGTGCTGGCGTTCTCTTCATATAATTTCACCAGGCCGCTGATCATTTTATCGCCGCGCGCGTTGTTAATGGCGAATTCATCGGCTTCGAATTCAAATTTGCGCTGGAAAAACGCGCTGATCGGTTGCATGAAAATGGTGAATACCGGTGACACCAGAGTGAATAATAATAAGGCGGCGGCGTTGGATTGTTCGGAAACGCCCAGACCGCTGTAGAACCATTCTTTATCAATTAACCACCCCAAAATGGCGAAGCTGATTAAGGTCATCACCGCTGAGGCGACTAACATTTTAACCACATGTTTACATTTAAAATGGCCTAGCTCATGTGCTAAAACCGCTTCCAGTTCTTCATCTTCCAGAGATTCCACTAAGGTATCATAGAAAACAATGCGTTTATTATTGCCTAAGCCAGTGAAATAGGCGTTGCCGTGTCCTGAACGGCGCGAACCGTCCATGATGAAGATGCCGTTGCTGCTGAAACCGCAACGTTGCAATAAGGATTGAATGCGTTCTTTTAGAGAGCCGTCTTCCATAGGCGTGAATTGATTGAATAACGGTGCGATAACGGTGGGAAACAACCAGCTCATCAGCAATGAGAAACTGATTAAGATGGCCCAGGCGTAAAGCCACCATAAATCGCCGATGCTGTCCATAATCCACAGAATCAAGGCCAGCAAGGGCAGACCGATAACCGCCGTTAACACCAGAGCCAACACATGGTCTTTGATAAATTGATTGACCGTGCTCTTATTAAAGCCGTATTTTTCTTCAATTACGAAGGTTTGATAAATACTGGTCGGTAGTTCGATTAATGACATAACCAGAAAAATGCTGGCAATTGCCGCCAAACTACTGGTCAGCGGTGAAAAATCGAATTGATTCCAAAACTCAAAGGCCAGACTGATGCCGCCGCCCAGCGTTAAAACTAACAGCATGACGGCGCCGATGATGCCATCCAGCTCCCCCAGTTTGCCTTTTTCAACGGTATAATCAGCCGCTTTCTGGTGGGCGGACAAAGCTACGCTTTCGCTGAAAGCGCCAGGCACTTGGTCTCTATGGGTTTGCACATAATCTTTTTGACGATTGGAAAGCCAGAATTGAATGGCGTAAGAAATGGCGAACGCCACTAAAAAAATAATTGTAAAAGTATTCATTGGGTTTATGATTGCAATCAGTTTTAAGAATTAGCTATACAGATTAGCCAATGCTACAATTTACCGCAACTATAATATTCAGTAAGTGAAAAAATGCAAAAGGATTCGAATAATCTTGTTTGGATAGACCTGGAAATGACCGGTTTGGATCCCGATAATGATTTGATTATTGAAATCGCCACCGTGATCACCGATAAAGACCTTAATATACTGGCGGAAGGGCCGGTGATGGCCGTTCACCAATCGGATGAAGCGTTGGCTGCGATGGATGAGTGGAATCAAAAACATCATGGTCAATCGGGGTTGATTGAGCGAGTCAAGGCTTCAACAATCGATGATGCGGAAGCCGAACAGCGAACGCTCAGTTTTTTAAAACAATGGGTGCCGGAAAACACATCGCCGATTTGCGGCAATAGCATCGGTCAGGACAGACGTTTTTTATACCGTTATATGCCGGAATTGGAAAAATTCTTTCATTACCGAAACCTGGATGTGTCGACCTTGAAAGAATTAGCCGCGCGTTGGGCGCCCCAGATTCAGAAAGGCTTTGACAAAGAGTCTTCACATGTGGCTTTGGAAGATATTAAAGAATCAATCGAAGAGCTGCGCTATTACCGGGAACATTTCATCAAAGTCTGATGGCGCTGTGGCAATGTTCAGGATCAGGATGCTGATTACAGGCAAGCGAATCCCGCTATGAATCAGTTAACGGCAGTGGCTTTAGGCGGCGCTTGCGGAGCGGTGTTCCGCTATTTATTATCCGGCGGCGTTTATCAATGGCTGGGGAAGGAGTTTCCTTACGGAACCTTGACGGTTAATGTAGTCGGTTCCTTATTAATCGGCCTGATGACGGAAGCATTGGTTCTGCAACGGGTTATTTTAAGCGCTGAATATCGGGCGGCCATTTTGGTGGGCTTATTCGGTTCCTTAACCACTTTTTCGACTTTTTCGCTGGATACTTTCTATTTATTAGAGCAAGGACAAACCCAAAAAGCCTTGTTGAATATTTTGCTCAGTGTTGGCGTTTGCTTGCTGGCCGTTTGGCTGGGTTTGGGGCTGGGACGTTACCTATTTGCGGATGACGGCGTTATTCAATGGCAAGACTGGAAGATTCCTTACGGCTTGTTACTGGTGAATTTTATCGGCGCTTTTATGATTGCATTGTTGACCACGTTATTGATTGAGAAAGCGGCTTATGTTTTAGAGCATCGAGTTATCTTTGTTACCGTGGCGGCGGGGGTGTTTATGACCTTGTCCAGTTTGTATCTGTTTCTACAGCAAATTGAAATCGGCTCGCCATTATCGACGCATTTAGGCGGCTTGTTGAGCGTGTTACTGGCTAATGTAATGTCCTGCGCCGCCGCCTTTAGTTTAGGTCTGTGGATTGGGCGGCAGATATAAGGCTTAGGATTGTTGAATTGAAGCTTTTATAACCCTTGATAACCGCAAAAACTTGATTCGTCAACACTCTGTTTACAGTTTCCCAAATCAAAACATCAATTTTAATTTATTTTTAGGTAGTCAGATTAATGTTAGACCCTCGTTTATTAAGAACAGATATTGAATTAGTAAAACAACAATTAAAACGTCGCGCGATTGATTTCGACTCATCCGCCTATGAGGCTTTGGAAACGCGGCGTAAAGAAATTCAGGTGAAAACTCAGGATTTACAAAAAGAGCGCAACACTCGCTCAAAATCCATTGGTCAGGCGAAAGCGCGAGGCGAGGACATTCAACCCTTGCTGGATCAGGTGCAACACTTAGGCGATGAATTAAAATCTGCGGAGAATGAACTGGCGGACATTCAAGGCAAGATCAATGCTATTCTGGAAGGACTGCCCAATTTTCTTGACGATGCGGTGCCTGCAGGTAAAAGCGATGAAGAAAACATTGAAATCAGCGCCTGGGGCGAAAAGACTGAATTCAGTTTCGAACCTAAAGACCATGTCGATTTAGGACAGGGCTTGCAAGGCATGGATTTTGAACTCGGCGCGAAAATCGCCAGCGCCCGTTTTGTGGTGTTAAAAGGTCAGCTTGCCAGCTTGCAAAGAGCCATTATTCAATTGATGCTGGATACTCATACCAACGAGCATGATTATACTGAAACCTATGTGCCGTTTTTAGCCAATGCCGACAGTTTGCGGGGCACCGGCCAATTGCCGAAATTTGAAGAGGATTTGTTTAAAGTTAATAATGACCCGGCTTTTTATCTGATTCCGACCGCAGAAGTGCCGGTTACTAATATTGTTCGCGATGTAATCGTCGAAGCCAAAGACATGCCTTTAAAATTTGTTTGTCATACCCCGTGTTTTAGAAGTGAAGCCGGCGCATACGGCAGCGACGTGCGCGGCATGATTCGCCAACATCAGTTTGAAAAAGTGGAGTTGGTGCAAATCGTCAAGCCGGAAGATTCTGTGGCGGCGCATGAGGAATTGACCGCCCATGCTGAAAAAATTCTGCAAATTCTCAAACTGCCTTATCGTAAAGTGCTGTTGTGTTCCGGCGATACCGGCTTTTCTTCTTCAAAAACGTATGACTTGGAAGTGTGGCTGCCGGGACAAGATAAGTACCGTGAAATTTCTTCCTGCAGTAATTTCAAAGATTTTCAGGCCAGAAGAATGCAGGCGCGTTGGCGTAATCCTGAAACCGGCAAACCTGAATTAGCGCATACCTTGAATGGCTCCGGATTAGCGGCGGGAAGAACCCTGATTGCGGTGATGGAAAACTACCAAAATGCAGACGGCGGCATTTCTATTCCGGAAGCGCTGCAACCTTATATGGGTGGTAAGACGGTGATTCAATAAAGATTCATCAGTTTTAATGATTTTGCTGTTTCCCAAGCTCTGCTTGGGAGACAGTAGAAACCGCTTATCAATAGGCTTTAGCCTGAAAACCCTCCGGAACATCCAAAGAAAAAACATCTTCCTTAACCTTAGCTGCATAAAACCCAAATGATAAAACACGTTCTTTTAAAGCCGCCGACATATCAATAGCCGCCAAAATGCCGAACACTTTTTTATCCTTATGCTCAGGAAAAAGCAGTCTGAAATTATCCATTATCTGTTGTAATTGAAAAATCCCTTCTTCACGCAGATGGCTTTTGACTTCAACAATATACACTTCATTCACCGAACTGTTGGCATAGGCCAACACATCGATTTCAAAATTTTGTCCGCCTTTTTCAGCGCGAACACTGGGACTGATAATTTCCATTTTAAATTGTTCCCTTAAGATATGCTCCATAGAAGGCAAAGCCAAGCCTTCGGTAAAACTCCCAAATTTTCTACCTAAACCACCAATTTGCTTACCAAGTTCTTTTAATTGCTCATCTGTTTTTTTCTGAGAAACAGCAACATCCGCCGCCAGCGCTTTCAGCTCAGCACCTGTTTTCGCCTGTGAAACAGCCAACTTTTTTAGTTCTTTCTCTGTTTCCGCTTGTGCGATCGCAATGTTGGCCACTAATTGTTTAAGCTCATCATCAGTCACTGAAATCCCCTGAAATTCTTGATTTTTTTCAAATTGAATTATAGCAAATTTAGCTTGGCGTAGATGGGGGCAAGGTTTCTGAGTATCGGCGATGCTTCATAAATGGCTGGGAAAAAGCAAAAAATCATATAAAATCAACAATTTTTGTTTCAACTTTATGAAAGAACAATTACTGAAAAATTTTGCCAGTCTGGATGATCAGGAACAAGATATTGTATTAGCGTTGGCCATTGTCTATATGCCCGTCGGTCAAACCAATTTGCAAAAAAAACTGACGCTATCGCAATGCACGAGCAAATCGACGGCTAACTTGGTCGCCAAACCGTTGCGGGAAAAATTACTGGATTTAGAGTTGATAGAAACCTTGCAGGAAGGCTGGATTTGCTCACGACAGATTTCCGAATCATTAATGAGGGTAGCTGTAGGCAGAGCGGATTTTTTTACCAAAATCACCACTTACTTGCTGAATGAAACCGGTTATATCGGTTATAACGTTTCCCACCTTCATTTGATCAAATTAATGCGGATAGCTTTATATCAAGGGAGAGAGGACGATTTTTTAAAACAATTTAATGAGTTCAGAAGTCGTTATCAAAGTTATGATATTTCTGTATCAAAATGCGTGTTTTTTGATGATTTTGATGAAAACTGGTTTAACGGTCTTGGTTATGCGCTGCGAATGGAAGCGTTACAAGATTATCAAATGATGCATGTCATTGATCTTAAGGAATGCACCGCTCAGTATCAAATCATGAACGCTTGTTTTCAGGAATCGCGCAAGGCGGGTTCGAAAGCGTTTTATGGCTATGTTGATCTGCATTTGTATCGGGGGGATATTGATGGGCTGGAAGCGCTGTTAACGGATAATGACAGCGGGTTTGTGCTTGAAAGAATGGGCGCTTTGCGGTTCTTGCAAAACCGATATGCCGAGTCGATTGATTTTTTTGAACAGGCGATTAAGGTGAAAAAAAGTTAACCCGTAAACGCAATGTGTTCTTGAATGGATTACCCGGCTATTTTTATTGTTTGGCTTTATTCGGCAGCTCTGATAATAAACAGTTATCAAAATTGGCAAAGATGTTAGCGATTGGTTTTAAGCAATTGAGCAGTAATGCTTTTTTATTTAATTCATTTATTCAATTGAATTCCGGTCTTAATGTTCATCAAGCCAAGGCTACGGCGGAGGAGGAGAAAAGCTATCTGACCCCTGAATGTAGCGAGCCACACGACAAATTCTTTCAGGCGTTAATGATGTATTGGTTGGATGAAAGCGCATTATTAAAACAGCGGCAGCCTGATTATGAACAGCAGTTAAATAGTTTGTGCCGGACAGCTGAAAAAAACGGCTACCGGTGGTATGCGGCGGTGAGCGCTCAATTATTGTCGCGCTTAAAAGCAACTGATCAAGATACCCGGAAAATTGCTGAACGCTATCAGGATTCGGAATTCATTGGCATTATAGATTTAATTCCGCGCCTGGAACGTTGGGAAAGAGCGTTGAATGCATTGCACAACCTGGTTCCGGACACTGGGAAAGTTGACCAGGTGGTGGAGAAGAGCGATTTACGGATGATCTGGACATTAGAAGTTGGCGCTAATCAAGCTTATTTAGCGCCCAGAGAGCAAAAAATCGGTAAGAATGGGCGTTGGACTAAAGGCAAACCGGTTGCATTAAAAAGGTTGCACGAAGAAAAAGCGGAATTTGAGTACTTGAGCGAACAAGACCGGAAAATATGTCAATGCATCGGCGTCAATCATGAATATCGCGGTTACTGGGGCAAGGAAACTTATGCTTTAAGTGATCGAGCAATTACAGAAGCAATAGGTCATCCTCATATTTACTGGATGGATGCTCAGCGTTATGATGCGCCGATTTCAGTCATTCGTGGAGAAATTCAATTGCTTGTCAGCGAGCAAAAAAAACAAATTCATATTGCCTTGTCGCATACGCCGGATTTTCAGTACGCCAGCTTTGTTGAAAGAACAGCGGACGACCAGGTGATCGTTTACCCGGTGAATGAGCAGCATCATCAAATAGCCGAAGTGTTGGGAGAAACCGGGTTGACTGCGCCCAAGGCGGCGAAACAACAAGTGATTGATTCCCTATCATCGATTGCTTCCATGTTGACTGTGCAATCGGACATTGGCGGTCTGGCGACTAGCGCTGAATCCGTGGAGTCCGACCAACGCTTGCATATTCATTTACAACCTTCCGGAGACGGCCTGCAAATTGATGTTTATATTCAGCCGTTCTCCGGGGGCGGGCCAATTTATAGAGTCGGCGTCGGCGGGGTGAATGTTTTTGCGGAAATTGACGGCAAAGCATTACAAACAACCCGTGATTTGGCGCTGGAAAAACAACGATTGAAGCAGTTGATGGAGGCTTGCTCCGAACTGTATCCCGGAACAGAAGGCAAGTGGATCTTTGAGGAAGCCGAAACCGCTTTGGAGGCTTTGTT
Organism: Methylococcaceae bacterium; assembly: GCA_006844585.1. GTDB lineage: Bacteria > Pseudomonadota > Gammaproteobacteria > Methylococcales > Methylomonadaceae > Methylomarinum. Next base: position 17,526 of record SPJM01000084.1, read on the forward strand.
GCAGTTACAGGAACTGGATGAAACCGTGGTTTTGGAATGGCCGAAGGGGAAAGCGATCAAAATCAGCCGCGAAACCGGAATCGGCAATGTGCAATTTTCCGTGCGCAAAGAAAAGGATTGGTTCAGCGTTTCCGGTGAAGTGGCCATTGATGATGGTCAAGTGATGGATATGCAAAGTTTGATGAGCATACTGGCTGCTTCACCCGGACGCTTTTTACAATTGGAAGAGGGACAAGTCGTCGCTTTAAGCCGCGAACTGAGGCAACGGTTGGATGATATTTCAGCGTTGGGCGATGGGCATGGAAAAAAACTGAATTTTCATCCTTTGGCTGCGCAAGTTCTGGATGATTTAAGCGACGGGATGAGTGTCAAAGCCGGTAAACATTGGCGGGATCAAGTCGAACGGCTCAGCGAGGCGGCGGATTTGGAGCCTGTTCTTCCCAGTACTTTTCAGGGGGAATTGCGCGATTATCAGTTAGTGGGTTATCAGTGGTTGTCTCGACTGGCGCATTTAGGCGCGGGCGCTTGTTTAGCCGATGATATGGGCTTGGGCAAAACGATTCAGGCTTTGGCGTTAATTTTATCGCGCGCGCCGGATGGGCCGACCTTAATTTTAGCGCCGACCTCGGTTTGCAACAATTGGCTGGAAGAAGGGCAACGCTTCGCGCCTACTCTGAATGTGCAATATTTGGGCGCAGGCAATCGGGAAGTCATGCTAGAGCAGGCCGATTCGTTTGATGTTATCGTCTGCAGTTACGGTTTGCTGCACACTGAGGCGGAAAAGTTGACCGCCAAAAGTTGGCGTACGATTATCGCTGACGAGGCGCAGGCGATTAAAAACGCCTTGACCAAGCGTTCCAAAGCGGCGATGGCTTTGCAGGGTGATTTCAAAGTGATTACCACCGGTACGCCGATTGAGAATCATTTGGGCGAATTATGGAATTTATTCAATTTTGTTAATCCGGGCTTGCTTGGATCATTGAAAAAATTTAACGAACGTTATGCCTCGAAAATTGAAAATCAACAAGATTACGCGACCCGTCAACGATTAAAAAGATTATTACAGCCCTTTATTCTGAGACGATTGAAAACCGATGTGTTGACTGAACTGCCGGCGCGCACCGAAGTGACTTTGCATGTGGAGCTCAGCGAGGAAGAGCGAGTGTTTTATGAAGCCTTGCGGCGTAACGCCATGGCTGTGATGGAGCGCTCGCAAGAACAGGGCGAACAAGCCGGACAACAGCATTTGCAGGTGTTGGCGGAAATCACCAAACTGCGCCGCGCCTGCTGTCATCCTCGCCTGATTATGCAGGAAAGCGCGATTGCCAGTTCCAAGTTGCAGGCCTTTGAAGAGCTAGTGGACGAATTGATTTCCAACCATCATAAGGCCTTGGTATTCAGTCAATTTGTCAGCCATTTGAGTTTGTTGAGAGAGTTGTTGGATAGCAAAGGCGTCAGCTACCAATATCTGGATGGCTCTACCGGGATGAAGCAACGTCAACAAGCTGTTAAAGCCTTTCAATCCGGCGAGGGCGATTTGTTCTTAATCAGCCTGAAAGCGGGTGGCTCCGGTTTGAATTTAACCGCCGCCGATTATGTGGTGCATATGGATCCCTGGTGGAATCCGGCGGTTGAAGATCAAGCTTCCGACCGCGCTCACAGAATGGGGCAGAAGCGACCGGTGACGATTTACCGGTTGGTTGCTAAAGACACGATTGAAGATAAAATTGTCGATTTACATCGGCATAAGCGCGATTTGGCGGATAGTTTGCTGGAAGGCGGCGATGTCGGCGGCAAATTATCGGTGGATGATATGTTGGCCTTGATTCAAGAGATGGAATAAAGCCGTTTAGTCTACTGGGTGTTTATCCAGTGAGAGGGATTCTTGCTGTTTCCCAAGCTCTGCTTGGGAAACCTGTTTTGGAAGCTCCAGCTTCTTCCTGGTGGCGAAGTGTTTTTGTTAGGATTCAAGGCTCGGAAACAGGCGCATAGCCAGCTATGGTCGCAACCAGCGTCCTGCTTCAAGCGACACTTGCACATCCTGTGCTTCGTAACTGTTTCCACAAAGCTTCCGCTCCTGCTCACGCCCCTTACCTACATCCATGTAGGCAACACCGAAGCCGAATAAAAAGACGATTCAGAATGCGTAGGTTATAAAATTCCCACTCCTTGGAAAAACGCTCGCCTAAAGGGCGATGTTATCAGCCTGAACGCACTGTTTTTTCATACGCCTGTCATTTGGAAAGAATAGGATTGCGCCCATTCCAAATGAAACCCATGCCGTTATGACTCTTGCAGAAGCTTTTTATAAATTATCAAAACTCATTTCTCAACTTGAGCAGAAAACGTTAAAACAAATTGAGCTGTTAGAAGACAGGGAATATCAACGACAAATTATTCAGACTTCACTGGAATCCACTCATTTACCGATTCGGGAGTTGGCTGGCAAAATTGCTTTTACAATGGAGCAACTGGGGGAGCAGGCGCTTTTGTCAAAAAAACTGATTGAGCCGGAAGTGGAAAAAGCGGTAGTAACGTCGACTACGCTTACCAAGAATACAGCATCAAAGTCATCCGCTACTGTTTTTATAGTCGCCTTTCTGCTTATTGGCTTGATAGCGGCGGGTTACGGAGCTTTTCTGCTGTTGCGGACAGATGTCGCTACAGTCGCCGAAGTCAGTTCAGCGCCTGATTCAGTGATTTCCCCGTTGAGTGATAGCTCAGAGGCGCAGCAAGCTGAAGTCGTGGCGCCGGTTTTTCGTCTACACGGTTCTAATACCGTTGGAGAAAGTCTTGCGCCGAATCTGTTAAATGCTTTTTTGCTCAGTAAACAGGCTTCTTCAATCCAAGTTCATAATACGGACGTGGATGTGGAAAAAAATGTACAGGCGGTGCTGAAGCAAAACGGGGATGAACACAATATTGCAATTGAAATTCACGCTCATGGTTCCAGCACCGGGTTTAAGGACTTATTGAACGGTCGCGCCGATATGGCGATGTCTTCTCGCAAGATCAAGGAAAAAGAGTTGGCGCAACTGAAACCGCAGTATGGCGATTTAAAAGCGGTCAGTAATGAACATGTGATCGGCGTAGACGGTTTAGCGGTAATTGTTCACCCCTCTAATTCTATTGACGCCTTAAGCTCCGAACAGATTGCGGGTTTATTTTCAGGTCGAATCAGCGATTGGTCGGATATAGGCGGAAGAGCCGGGCGGGTTTCAATTTATGCGCGTGATAAAAATTCCGGCACTTGGGACTCATTCAAAAGCATGATCTTGAAAAAAAATAATGTTGAACTATCCGAAACCGCTCAACGATTTGAATCCAGCTCATTATTATCGGAAAAAGTCAGTAACGATGTAAACGCTATCGGATTTATCGGCCTGCCTTATGTTAAACAAGCTAAAGCATTAGCGGTGGCGGATACCGCCAATAGCATGGCCATTTATCCGACTGCTTTCACCGTAGCGACGGAAGACTACCCGCTATCGCGCAGGCTTTATTTATATACCCCGGAAACGCCTAAATCGCCTCTGATTAGAGAATTTGTCGGCTTTGTCTTGTCAGAAGCCGGGCAGCAAATTGTTAAGGAAACCGGTTTTATTTCGCAAAACATTACCGCCATAAAGCCTTCTATTGTTTCATCAGCGCCGGAAAGCTTTAAACGTTATGTCAAAGATGCTCAGCGATTATCGCTTTCCTTACGTTTTATAGCCGGAAGGTCGGAATTGGATAATAAAGGGCAACGCGATATTCAGCGCTTGATGAGGTATTTTCAGAATCATCCGGAAAAAAATTTGATGTTATTCGGATTTGCCGACAGCTATGGTAAGAAGCAGACTAATTTAACCTTATCCGAGCAGCGCGCCAAAATGGTTTCAGAGTTATTCATTGCTAGAGGCATTAACCCAACCGTCATTGCCGGTTTTGGCGAAGCTCTGCCTGTAGCAGGTAATGATACGGCTTTCGGACGATATAAAAACCGCCGGGTTGAAGCTTGGGTATTTTAATGCATTGCATAGTTTGAGTCGTCGAAAGGTGCGCAGTGCGTACCCTGGATGGCTTGTCAACGTGTTATTCGTGAAGCTGGAGCTTCTTTCAGGTCTCCCAAGCTGGAGCTTGGGAGACAGCATTGTCTATTCAAATTGATTGTCAATAACCACTTCTTGCAAAGCCAGTTGACCGCCTCGCGGCCAGGGGGCTTGAATGGCTTTGCCGACGGTGACAAACATGCTGATCAAGTGGTCATCAGGCAGATTGATTAATTGACCTACTTGTTCAAAGTCAAAACCATCCATCGGGCAGGAGTCATAACCCATGCTTTTAGCGGCCAGCATAATGGTTTGCGCCGCCATGCCGCAGGAGCGCATGGCTTCGTCGCGTTGTATCTGCGGTTTGTCGCGGTAATAGTGATCTATGGCCGGAATGATGAAGTCCTGCACTGCTTGATCGGCGTTTCGCCAATAGCGTTGCGGTTGTTTTTCCCAGCTTTTTAAATCCGCGCAGAGGATGATTAACATCGATGCATCGGTTACTTGCGCCTGATCCCAGGCTGCTTGACGAATTTGCGACCTCAACGCCGGATCGCTGACGACCACGAATCGCCAGTTTTGAATATTGAAGGCCGTAGGAGACATAATGGCCTGTTTCAATATTTCATTGACTTCGTACTCGGTCATTTGATGACCGGGATCAAAGTGCTTGACCGAGCGACGGGATTGTATGGCTTGTAAGGTTTTCATGCATTAACTCTCTTGTTGTTCATGATGATAACGGATGATGCGTTCTACTTCATTTTTAGCGCCTAGTATCAACGGGACGCGTTGATGAACATCTTGCGGCGGTATATCCAAGATGCGTTGACGACCGGTGCTGCAAAGTCCGCCCGCCTGTTCGACGATAAAGGCCATCGGGTTGGCTTCATACAATAAACGCAATCGTCCCGCCATATTGGGGTTTTTGCTGTCGAAAGGATACATGAATACGCCGCCGCGCATTAGGATGCGATAGACTTCGGCGACTAGAGAGGCGATCCAGCGCATATTGAAATATTTGCCTCTGGGGCCGGTTTGACCCTGCACACACTCTTCTACATAACGTTGCACAGGCGGCTCCCAGAATTGTTGATTAGACATGTTGATCGCGAATTCCGAGGCGTCTTCGGCGATGGTCATGTTGGGGTGGGTTAAATAAAATTCTCCGACTTCCTGGTCTAGCGTGAAGCCGTTGACGCCATGTCCCGTTGTTAACACCATGATGGTTGATGGGCCGTAAAGCACAAATCCTGCGCAGACTTGTTCGGAGCCTGGTTTTAAAAAGTCCGTTTCGTTCGGCTTTTCATGGCTGGGATAACGCAGGATGGAAAAAATACTGCCGACCGTTAAGTTCAAATCGATATTGGAAGAGCCGTCTAGGGGGTCGAAAACCGCCAGATATTGACCGCCTGCATCTTGATGAGTGGCAGTGATAATGCGGTCTTCTTCTTCAGAGGCCATACCGGCGACATGGCCGTTGGCGTCTAATGCGGAGACCATGATTTCATGGCTGATAATATCCAGTTTTTTTTGCACTTCCCCTTGTATGTTTTCAGAATCAGCATTGCCTAAAACGCCGACTAAATCGCCTTGATTGACGATGTGAGAGATTTTTTTACAGGCGGCGGCAATATCGTTGAGTAATAAGGTAAATGTACCGGAAGCGCCGTGTTGTCGGCGTTGTTGTTCGATAATGAATTGGGTTAAGGATTTTGTTTGCGGCATGTTTCTTGTTGGTTGGTTTTCATGTTCAGTATCATTTATCATTCTAAGTAGATGATCATTGACAAGAGCACAATCTTGAACTAAATATTAGTTAATAATGATTTTTTCATACAACAGTTTTCAAATGGATTATCAGCATATTGATTTTTACGATAATCCGCAACCGGATCTTGTAATCTTTTAGAGTAGTGTGAATTTATAATAATAAATCAACAGCTTATGATTATAGCTGAGAAGTAAATAATAGAGCTGGGTGGATAAGGTGTTTTATACATGGCGACAACGATAATCATTGCTGTATTAAGCGGCGCAATCTTTTTTGTATTAGGCTGGCTATTAAGTAAAAACCGCGAGGATCTAAAATGCAAACAGCAGCTGCAATCATTAGAGCAAAAAAATGAGGAATTAAGCCAACAACTTTTGCAGGAACAAACAGTGATTGCTGATAACTTTTTTCAGGCTAACGAATTAGATTTACAGGAAAAAGGTGAAAAGCTGAATCATGCCTTTTTGGAAAACGGCAGAACGACCGAGTTAATCGCCGGCGAACTTAAAGTTGCTCAAGAGGTGGTTGATAAGGCTTTTTCTTCATTGCCTGAGATTTATCAGTTCAGTAAAAACACCAATCAAGCAACTCAAAAAAGTAAAACCAAGATTGATGCCTTATCGAAATCGGTGGACTCATGGCAGGGTTCGATGCAGACGCTTCAAACTATACAGAGCTTAATTGATGCGATTTATGAAAAGGCGAACCAAATTAGAGATGTGTCGGTAGAGGCCAATTTATTGGCTTTGAATGCTTCCATCGAAGCAGCGAGAGCCGGTGATCATGGCCGAGGATTCGCGGTGGTCGCCACCAGTATGCGCGAACTTTCCAGCAAAAGCGCCGAAGCAACATTGGATATTAATTCGGCGGTTGAGAAAACGCGTCTGGAAGTGGGGAAAATTATCGGCGGCATTACCGACAGCGTATCCTTATTAACCGATGTCTCTGTTGATGTCAGCGACAGTTTTGCGGAAATTGAAGTCGAGGTCGGACATATTGATAATATTGCCCAGTCTTCGGTGAGAGAGGCGGAAGATTCAAAAGATAAATTTCAGTCGATTAACGCTCAGGTCAATACGCAATTGGAAAATATCACTCGCTTACTCGCCGATACCTTAGGCGAAGTGACCGGCAACCGTATTGAAGATGTTTCGGTCAGCGCCGATTTTTCTAAAATGCGGATTATTGATGTACGGCGACCGGATGAATTTAACGGCGAGTTGGGGCATATTCAGAGTGCGGAATTGATCAATCTACAAGATGAAGATTTTGAAACCCAAATTCAGAGATTAAATAAAAATGAACCGCATTTATTTGTTTGCCGCAGCGGCGGGCGTTCGGCCAGAGCCGCTCGGGTTGCTTTAGGACATGGTTTCAAGAAGATTTTCAATATGAAAGGAGGGATGTTGGAATATCGGCGGGTGCATGGTTTTAATAAATAGTTGTTAACGGCTTTGTTTCCATTTTTGTTTTCGAGCCGATTTTTTGGCGGCTTTTTCTGCACGGATGATTTCCAGTTCTTGAAGCTCTTTCTCCACCATTTCCGGGGTTTCCATTGTTATTTCCCCCAGGCCGCCGCTTCTGATTTCGGTAAGCAGAATTTTGGCGGTTTTATCGTAATCCACTTGTTTACCCGCGCGTAGACAACCCCTTCTAATACCGATGAGTTCCATTAATTCTGCTTCGGTATCGGGTAATTGAGCTATTTGGAAGCGGTTTTTGAGTCGTTCCGGATAGTGCTGTAATAAATATTCGGCGGCGAAAAAAGCCACATCATCATGTTGAATGGCGGTGTCCTTAATGGCGCCGGTAGTGGCCAGGCGATAGCCGCTGTTTTTGTTTTCCACATTCGGCCATAACACGCCCGGCGTGTCGGAGAGTACGATATTATTGCTTAAATTGATGCGTTGTTGACGTTTGGTGACCGCCGGTTCATTGCCTGTTTTGGCGATAATGCGATCCGCAAGAATATTAATAATAGTCGATTTGCCGACATTCGGAATGCCCATGATCATAGCTTTTACAACCCGGTTGGCGGCGATTTTATCCACCATCATCTTGCTGCAAAGTTGAATGATTTGTTTAACTTTTTCCGGGTTTTCCGTGGTGGCGGCCAGGGTTTTAACGCCTTGTTCCTGTTCTAAATAATGTTGCCATTGCTGTGTCTTTTCAGGATCGGCCAGGTCGCTTTTGTTCAATACCCGGATGCAGGGTTTATCGCCGCGCAGTGTGGCCAGCATAGGATTTTGACTGCTGAATGGGATGCGCGCATCAAGGACTTCTATGATTAGGTCGATTTGCGGCAGGGTTTGTTTAATTTCTTTGCCGGCTTTATGCATGTGGCCGGGATACCATTGAATATGCATGTTTCTTTAATCAGGTTTTGGCGACGGTCGAGCCGTGGTAGTCCAGCTTAGCCAGTTGTTTCCAGTTTTTGATCAGCGCCTTATTCAGTTTCAAACGGTCAAAAATGGCTTCTATCGGCAATTTTTTCAGGCTTTCTTCGCTCATTCCGAAACGTATTGCAAACAGCCGGTTTTTTTTATTGGGCGGTAAATGACCATGAACTCGATTGATAGTTTGATCAATGATGGCTTGGGCTTGCTGCAATGTTTGATTAGTCGCCGTTTGTTTTAAACCGGTTGATTGCGCGCTTGTCTTCTGTTCAGCGCTGACGCCCATTGCTTTTTTGCGTATTTCCATTAAGCGTTTGCTATTACCGGGGGTGATCAATGTGGTTTCGGTTGGCTGAGTAGAGGTCGTTTGTTTTTTCATTTCTTAATTAAATCTTTTGGGTCTTATGAGGTCATAAGAAAGCAACTACTCCCCGTTGCTTATTCCCGCCATAAAAGGGAGTGAGTCGCGTAATCAGATATTATACGGATATGGAAGCTATGAAACAGTCGAAATTGAAAAATGGGCGAAAACCTAAACGTTTTCAGAATAATTTGATTGTTATCGGAGGCGGCTCGGCAGGATTGGTGACAGCTTATATCGCCGCCGCTCTGAAAGCGAAAGTGACTTTAATCGAAAAAGATAAAATGGGCGGCGATTGTTTGAATCACGGTTGCGTGCCATCTAAAGCGCTGATCAGCGCCGCCAGATTGGTTGCCGGGTTTAACAAAGCGAAGGCATTGGGCATTAAGCGAGTTGATTATGAGTTTGAATTCGCTGATGTGATGCAGCATGTGCATGATGCAATCAAACAAATTGAGCCGCATGATTCAGTCGCAAGATACCGTCAACTAGGCGTTAATGTCATTGAGGGCGAAGCCGAAATATTATCGCCCTGGGAAGTTCAAGTTAAGCATGATCAAGGCGCCGAGCTATTGACGACGCGCTCAATTGTGATTGCTACCGGCGCTAAACCGTTATTGCCGCCGATTCCGGGTCTGGATGCTATGCAAGCGCTGACTTCGGAAAATATTTGGCAATTGAAAACCTTGCCTAAACGTTTATTGGTGTTGGGCGGAGGCCCTATTGGTTGCGAGCTGAGTCAGTGTTTTCAACGCTTAGGCAGCGAGGTCGCATTGCTGGAAATGGCGCCGCGTTTATTGATGCGAGAAGATGAGGAAGTGTCCGAATTGGTGGTCGAGATGTTGGCCGCGGAGGGTGTCGATATTCGGTTACAGCATAAAGCGATGGCTTTCAGTTTGGATAAAGGACAGAAAACCGTCACGGCGGAGTCGCCTGAGGGTCAAATCAGTATTGTTTTTGATGAGGTTCTGGTTGCTTTGGGGCGAAAGCCGAATGTCAACGGCTTTGGGGTTGAAAAGATGGATATTCAGTTGGCTCAAAACCAGGCTATTCAAACCAATCCCTTTCAACAAACTAATTATCCGAATATTTTTGCTTGCGGCGATGTTTGTAGTCCGTTTCAGTTTACCCACGTCGCCGCGCATCAGGCGTGGTATGCGGCGGTCAATGCGCTATTCGGCGGCGCGTTGCGTTTAAAAACAGATTACAGCGTGGTCCCTTGGTGTACCTTTTTAGAACCGGAGATCGCCAGAGTGGGGTTGAACGAGCAAGACGCTAAAGCGCAAGGCGTTGCTTATGAAGTGACTCGTTTTGATCTGGATGCGTTGGACAGAGCGATTGTGGAGAGACAAAGCGCCGGGTTTGTTAAAGTATTGAGCAAACCGGGCGGGGATAAAATATTAGGGGTAACCCTGGTCGGCGAACATGCCGGTGATTTAATCGCCGAGTTTGTGTTGGCAATGAAATATGGTTTGGGATTAAATAAAATCTTGCGTACCATGCATATCTACCCGACTCGGACGGAAGCTAATAAATCAGTGGCCGGGGTGTGGCGGAATAAGCATAGCGGTAAGATGTTATTGGCTTTAATTGAGCGTTATCATGGCTGGAGGCGAAATGAATAACGCTGAGTCGTTACATAGCAAGTTTGAAATGATGGATGGAGGATGTCAAATGCATGGCTTGGCCTAAATGGCAGGCCTTTTCCCGGTCATGAGTGATTAATCTGATTTTATCGCCTACATTGAGATGGTTGGCCGGGGTGATCACTGTTTCCCTATCCAACAAGATACAAAGGGTAGGCGTTTCATATTGACCGGCTCTACAAATATAGGCTAATTGAGACTCAAAACAAATCAATTCTATGCCTAATTCCAAGCTTTGTTTTTTAACCGTGAGATGTTGGATCAGTCCGATTTCAATATTCTTTTTTTGCTTATCGACGATGCCGATGATTTCGCCGGCGTGAATTTTTTCTGAGATTTCAGTGCAAACAATTTGGTAGCCTTTTGCCGAGCTGTTTAATACTTCAAATTTTTCCAGTTTTAAAGGAGAATCGGTTTTAGTCAGAGTGATTTGCTCTTTGCCGGCAAATTGCGTTTCAGATGCATCAATGGCGATTTCATCCATTTTCGCGATTTCAAAGTATTTGTTTTCGTAATCAGTGCCTATCTCATGGATAACTCCAGGTTTTATTTTGGCGGGGGCGGCTTTTGCTGTCGGTTTTTTTTCGCTGAAATTTTCAATGTGATAATTCAGGATGTTGTTTAAGCCGATTAAGCCGACAACGCAATAGGGCGCGGTGTCGCGCCTTAATTGTCTGAAATGTGTGGTATAGAGCGCTTTATAAGTTCTGAAGAATATCGTATTGTTGATATTGATGGCTTTTTTTGCATGATGCTCCGCCATAAATCTTTCAGAAAAAATTTTATTGACCGTATCGGCAAATAGAAAATACCTTTTATTGTTGTCAGCTTGTTGGTTATTGGAGAAACGCAGCAATGTAGGGGGATGGTCAGAGCCTAATGAAAATACGCTGACTCGCGGGTTTTCAATGATATTGTCATTGTGGACGTTGATGTAACTGAAAGCCGTATAATGTTGTAAAAATTCATAGATGGCGTATTGTTCTCTAGGTCTAAATTGGCGTAAATTACTTAATTGCAGTAATAAAATGAGTTTATATAATTCAATAACGGTACCGGTTTTATTTTTTCCTAAATCAATTTCAACTTCAAGCAGGCTATGTTTTTCGGCAAATTCATAGATGAGAAATATACCTTTCCAGAAACCGCTTGTCGGCGCTGAATAACAACTGGCAATTTTTAGAAAAGCTTGATTGATCGCAAAAAGCGCTTTATAGATCAGGAATGCGGTTTTTTTCTTGGGTGTAAATAAAAAACGCCTATGCGCCGAAGATTTGGCTAACTGAAAATAGTTATCCGCTAATTCCAAATAGGTCGAGATAATAATTTCAAGGTTATTATGCAGTTCCTGAGAGTAAGGTAGTTTTTCATGCCAATAACTTTCGTTGAAATGAGTTACTTTGCAATTTAGCAGAATATTGATTTTGTCTAAAGCAGTGATATGCGCTTTCAGTGGAGCTTTTAAGCTTTTGATGGCTTGTAATGCGGCGAGTATTTCCGAGCAGTTAACAGAAATATCAATGAAAGGCATTTCCTCTAACCATTGGTTCATACCTTTAATATTAAAGAAAGGCAGTTGGGAGGTGGCAATCTGTTGGGGGGGTGTTAACTCATGAAACATAGCGCTTAAGAAGACCTTAAGAAAAAAAACAATTCTCAGTAATTATAGTTAAGTTTTGGTTAATAACCCAGCTTTCTAGTTAATTTTAAGTGGATACTTAACTCTGTCACCAGTTAAAAGCAATGTAGAGATTTTTTTACTGAGTATGGATAATAGTCATTTACCCTTTTAGCAGCTTTATAACCAACCTGTCGTGCAGCTTATGGCGCTTGTTTTCTCAATAATTACCGTAGAAAATTTATAGGAAAACCACTGTATTTGATCTATCTTATATTGTAGATTTGATGAAAGTGGGGTGGTTAATTTTTGAATGGTTTTTGGTTTTTATTTAAGCTTTTATAAACAGTGTGTTGTGTTTATGTACTCCATCATCAATTGCTTATGTCCGACGCATTGTTTTGGAGATAATAATTTATAGGTTGTTTTTATGCTAATCAAGCTCATTGTTTATTTAGCTTACTTTCTTAAGTCTTCGGAAAATTACCAGCATAGTAAGCAGTTTTTTTTTAATTTGTTGGAAAACCCCCGCTCAAAAATGAAGTCCAGATTTGATCTGTTTATGATTTGTCTGGTGATTATCAGCGTGTTTACTTTAGTCTATCAAGTTGAACATGATATCGGCGCGTCGGGGGAGTACTTGGAAAGCGTTGTCGTCAGTATTTTTATTGCTGAATATATACTGCGATTTTGGCTGTATTCTGATATACATAAAATCATCATTGAGCAATATGAGAAAGCACAATATCTCAATATTCGGTTCAATTTATGGCAAGTCAATAAACAGATTTTGACTACAAAACTGGAATATGTGTTCTCAATTTTCGCCATTATCGATTTATTAGCTATCTTGCCGAGCTATAGGCCGCTCAGAATTCTGCGGATATTTCTGATTTTTCGTTTATTTAAATTATTCCGCTATTCAAACAGCATTAAAGTCTTTGCCGATGTGCTCGCCAGTAAGCGCTTCGAGCTGTTTACCTTAATGGTTTTTATGGGCTTTCTGGTGATTATCGCCAGCATTGCCATTTATTTGTTTGAGAACAAGTCCAGCGGCGGGCAAATCGCAGATCTTTACGATGCTTTGTATTGGTCTATTGTGACCATTTCGACGGTTGGGTACGGCGATATTACTCCGCAAACCTTAAGCGGCCGCTTTATCACCATGGCTTTGATTTTAGCCGGTTTAGGCGTGTTGTCGTTTTTTACCTCCATTATTGTGGCGGCGTTTCATGACAAAATGCATACATTACGCGAGAGCAGAACCTATGATGAATTAGGGCGCTTTAAAAATTTTATTATTATTTGCGGTTTAGGACGGGTCGGCATGGAAGTCGCTAAGCAATTGGCTGCGGATAGACATAAGTTTATTGTGATTGATAAAGATCAGGACAAGGTGGTTTTCGCCAAACAACAAGGCTATCTGGCCGTGTGCAATGACGCCTGCAGTAATGAAGTGTTGCTGAACGCCGGGATTAACCGCGGCGCCACGGTTGTTCTATGCACCACCGGTAATGATGTGACCAATGTTTATGTGACTTTGAGCAGCCGCTATCTCAATAAAGATATTCAAATAATTTCCCGAGCTAATCGCCACGAAAATATCAACAAGCTTTATCAGGCGGGGGCGAATAATGTCATCGAACCTTTTGCGATTGCCGGCTTGTTGGCGGCGGAATATGTCGGTCAGCCGGTCGCATTTGAAGCAATTTCAGGTATTTTGCAGGAACAAAAAAATATCTTAATGGAAACCATCGTGGTTAGCAGCGAATGTCTGTTGGAGAATATTCAATTGAAAGAATTCGACTTTGCTGAAAACAAACTGAGTTTAGTCGGGGTGATCAGCACTAACCCGAATAATTTAAAGCATCGAAATAAATTTCCCATAAAATTGGAGCATTTTTATTTTAATCCGGAAGCGCATTTTAAATTACAGGCGGGGGATATCCTAGTGGTGTTGGGGCGCGAATACAGCATTAATCATTTTCGCGACCGGGTAGAACAAAGCCGGATTTTAAATAAGCGATTTCTGACGGCGAAACGATCATGAAGCAAATAGCGGTTTTCGGATATAACCGATTTTCCGTAGAAGCCATCAATCGGTTGCATAAAAGTGCGGATCATCATGTCCTCGTTATCGATGCAGATCCGTTACGCCTGCAACAGGCTGAGGAAAAAGGCCTGGAAGTCGCCGATATTGATTATCGGAGCGATGACGATCTTAAATCCATAGGCATAGGCAAAAATATCGACATTATTTTTTGCTTCTATCCCGAAGATTCGGAAAATGTGTTTTTAACCTTGTCGGCTCGTTCTCTGGATAAAGATTTAAGTATTGTCGCTATTGTGGATGACCAGGATTCTGCGGAAAAACTGATTGCCGCCGGAGCCAATAAAGTAATTGATCCTTATCAGATTTGCGGTCGAAAAATCCATGAGTTAATAAAAAAACCTGACATTACTAATATTATTGACCATACTGTATTTGGCAGACATGATTTACATGTCGCGGAAGTGACTATTCCCGAAAACAGTTGTTTGGAGAACACGCTGACCAGTGAGTTAATGTTGAGTGAGCGCTATAATTTAATTTTAATCGGCGTGGTGGATAAGGAGTTTGGCGAAGAATTACATTTTGCCGTCGGCGAAACAGATCATGTGCTTAATGTCGGTGATGTTCTTGTTATTTTAGGTTCTTCCAGGGAGATACGGGCATTTAAAAAGATGTGTTCAAAAAGTGGAGTTGAATGATGATCATATGCTGAAAAGAATTGATAATTTTTTGTTTTTGATTATTTGTGCGGTTTATATCGGCTATATTTGTTGGCAAGGCTACTTATTAAACAATGTTGAGTTCGTTAGCGTCAACATTGATGAAAGCTTAGCTGCTGATTCCAGTCATGTTGAAATTACCGCGATTCCTTATCCTCAAAATGTGAATGCGGAAAAAGTCGCCTTAGGTGAAAATCTTTTTTTTGACGCCCGTTTGTCTAAAGATAATACTGTCTCTTGCGGTAGTTGCCATAATCTTATGCAGGGCGGCGTTGACAATTTACCGGTATCTATCGGCATTAATGGTTTAAAAGGCTTGATCAACGCGCCAACCGTTTTCAATTCATCGCTTAATTTTAGACAATTTTGGGACGGACGCGCAGCAACTTTGCAGGCGCAAGTTCACGGCCCTATTCACAATACCTTGGAATTAGGCAGTCACTGGGCCGAAGTCATCCATAAATTGAATCAAGATCAGGCAATAAAGCAAAGCTTTAGCAAGCTGTATCCCGGTCAAGGCGTATCGGCGGAGACTATCAGCGATGCCATAGCGCATTATGAAACCACATTATTGACGCCCGATTCCCGTTTCGATTTATTCTTGAAAGGACAAAGCGAAAGGCTAAGCCGAGAAGAACGCAAAGGCTATCAGCTATTCGGCGAACTGGGATGCATCAGCTGTCATCAGGGCGTGAATATTGGTGGCAATATGTATCAAAAAATGGGAACCGTGAATCATTATTTTATTGAAGAAGGCAATTTAAAAGTCATAGATTTCGGTCGCTATCAAATTACTAAAAATGTCGAGCATAAATTTGAATTTAAAGTGCCCGGTTTACGTAATATCGCCTTAACGGCGCCGTATTTTCATGACGGTAGCGTGGAAACGTTGGAGCAGGCGGTCGATATGATGGCTTATTACCAATTAGGCATTCATTTGGAACAAGATGAAATTGGATATTTAGTGAGCTTTCTGAAATCCTTGACCGGTCGCTATAAAGGGCAGCCGTTATGAAATTTACATTTTCATCAGCCGCTCAAAAAATAATATTGATCTGTTTGAGTTTGTTGTTGGCCGGTTTATTGGTTTATATATACAGCTCGGAAAGCAGGCGGCAAAATGAACTGATTAATCAGGTCAAAAAGCTCAATTTTCATGAATTGAGGATCGAAAAATCATTATTAAAAATTAAGCATCATGAAGAGCTTAATTTTGATTACCTGAACGCTAATGTAGCCGCCATACAAAACCTGTTGATGGAACTTCAAAATGATCCTTATGGCATTACAAAGTTAAAAGAAGCCAATTTAGAAGGTGATTTGGCGGAGTTAGTACGAGAGTTTTCCGAAAAAGTCGAAATTATCGAACAGTTTAAAACTAAGTTTGCGGTGTTGAAAAACTCAACACGCTACTTTCATAATCTTATCAGCCGGATACCGGCGCTGAATTATCCTGCGGAATTTGAAGGAGAGCTATATCGCTTACAACATGAAATCTATAATGTTATTTTTTATCGTAAAGTCAGCATTATTCCCGGACGGTTGGAACCGTTATACACCGAGTTAACGAATAACATCGCCTTGTTGGATGAACAGCAAAAACAACATATTCTGCAGTTGATCAAGCATGGTCGTTTAATTGTGGAATATTCAGTCGCAGTGGATGAGTTGCGCGGGCGTAACGCGGCAATAAATTATGAAAACAAAAGCTTAAAGTTTGAACAAAATTTATTAAGCTTTTTTATTTATCAGCAAGATCAAAAAAGTCATTTTCTGAATATTTTGTTTGCGACTGCTCTGTTCGCTATTGCGGTTATCATTCTTTTAATTCATTTGTTGATTCGAAAATCGGTAGATTTGAAGCAGGCGTTGATGAATATAGAAAATCAAAAGTTTGCCCTGGATCAGCATGCCATTGTCAGCAGTACCGATATTAAAGGCAATATTACCTATGTTAACGAAAAATTTTGTGAGATCAGCGGCTATTCCCAGGAGGAATTGATCGGCAACAATCATCGATTAATCAACTCGGGGCATCATCCTAAATCCTTATTCAAAGATATGTGGCGCACGATTCGGCGAGGCGAGGTTTGGCATGGCGAAATAAAGAATGCCCGAAAAGGCGGCGGCTATTATTGGGTCAATGCGACAATAGTGCCGTTTTTAGATTCCCAAAGCCAAGTTTACCAATATATCTCCATACGCACTGATATTTCCCTGTTAAAGCGGTTTGAAGAGGAATTGATACAAGGGAAACTGTTCTTAGACAATGTTACCAATGCCATGGCGCAAGGTCTCTATGCCCAATACCGCGTCCAGTGGAGACTTATCAATTTAAATCAAGCCCTTACATACTCCTCTCTTGGTTTATTCATTAATGGATATGCCTTAGGTCTTCGTTTGATAACGCGTGGCTGATTGGGGCGCATTC
>SPJM01000085.1 GCA_006844585.1 Methylococcaceae bacterium
GGAATCATTGAAAGAAAGCACCCGAATTGCCCTCAACGCGTATATCCATAAGCCGATGATGGATTATTTCGGTGAAAACCGACAAGAAATATTAGAATTCATTCCCGACTGTGTAAAGTCCTTATTGGATATCGGTTGTTCTACCGGAAATTTCGGGCAATTAGTGAAACAAGAGCTGGGGTGCCATGTTGCCGGCATTGATCTAAACCCAAATCTTATTGATCAAGCAGCCAAAGTCTTGGATAACGCCATATTAGGGGATGCTTTAAAAGTTCAGTTAGAGCAAAAAGTAGACTGTGTAACCGGTCTGGATAGTCTGGAGCATTTTGTTGAACCTGATGCATTATTAAATAAGATTTATAATGACTATTTAACCGATAACGGATATTTGATTCTAAGCGTGCCCAATGTCGGGCATTGGAGCATCATTGAAGATTTATTAGCCGGGCATTGGGACTATATTCCAATGGGTTTGTTGTGCAACACCCATCTACGCTTTTTCACATTGAATACTTTAAAAGATTTATTGGCGAAACACGGCTTTACTATTCTCAAAACCGATGCTTACCGCGTACCGCCTACTGATCAAAATCTTCTGACATTAATAGAGTTTATACAAAATTCCCCTTTGACAATTGATAAAGACAATATGGATGTAGTCAGCTATCATATTTTGGCGCAAAAAACTCCCGGAATTAGATAAATTGAACAGTTTAGTACGACATTTCCCGTTAATATTCAGGATGATTCAACACGAGATTATCGGTCGATATAAAGGCTCGTTTCTTGGTTTACTTTGGTCTTTTGTTACCCCGGTGCTGATGTTAGCCACTTACACCTTTGTCTTTAGCTTTGTTTTTAAAGCTCGCTGGGGTCAGCAACAAGCAGATCAATATGAATTCGCCGTCGTTTTGTTTTGCGGCCTGATTGTCTACAATCTTTTTTCAGAGTGTATCTCCAAAGCGCCGATGCTGATCATTAACAATATCAATTATGTCAAAAAAGTCATTTTTCCTCTAGCTATCCTACCGTGCGTCGCTTTAGGCTCCGCGTTGTTTCACGCCGCCATTAACTTTTTTATTTTAATAATATTTTTAACTGTATTAGGCTACCCATTCAACTGGGTCATGTTATGGGCGCCGCTTATTCTCACGCCTTTTTTATTGCTGACGCTTGGCGTCGCCTGGTTTCTGGCGTCATTAGGCGTGTTTATTCGCGATATAGGTCAAGTCATTGGTTTGTTGCTCACGGTCTTATTATTTTTAAGTCCTATTTTTTATCCTTTGTCGGCTCTGCCGGATGAAATTCAAAACTACTTGCTATTTAATCCAATCACCATCATTGTTGATCAAATGCGTACGGTAATCATTTGGGGCAAACAACCAAACTTGCAATTGATGGGCATTTACAGCGGGATTTCTGTTTTAACAGCTGGTTTCGGATTATGGTGGTTTCAAAAAACCCGCAAAGGATTTGCCGATGTCCTCTAAGCCGATTATCCAAGTTGAAAACGTCAGCAAATGCTATCAATTGTATGATCAACCGGCTGATCGTTTAAAGCAATTCTTATTTCGCGGCAGACGTAAATTTTTTAAAGAATTTTGGGCTTTGCGGAATATTGACTTTAACATCCATGAAGGCGAAGTCATCGGCATCGTCGGCCGCAACGGGGCGGGCAAATCAACTCTGTTACAGTTAATTTGCAGCACTTTATTTCCTTCTTCCGGACAAGTACAGGTCAACGGACGCATTGCCGCTTTGCTGGAATTAGGGGCCGGCTTTAATCCCGAATTTAGCGGGCGCGAAAATGTATTTATGAACGGCGCCATCTTAGGCTTATCGCACTCCGAAATGCAGGCGCGTTTTGATGAAATTGTTGATTTTTCCGGTGTTCGCGATTTTATCGATCAACCGGTTAAAACCTATTCCAGCGGCATGTATGTGCGCTTGGCTTTTTCTGTCGCCATCCATATCGAACCGGATATATTAGTGATTGATGAGGCTTTATCAGTTGGCGACGGCGCTTTTGCCCGCCAATCTTTTGATAAAATCATGTCCTTAAAGGATGCCGGTAAAACAATTTTGTTTTGCTCACATTCTTTATATCATATTGAAGCCATTTGTAATCGAGCGATTTGGCTGGAACGCGGCCATATTAAAGCGATGGGCGCCGCTCATGAAGTATCCAGCCAATATGCGCAAAGTCTCATCGTCAATGAAAAAGACGAACAAGCCACTAATCATCAGCCTGGCGTAGCTAATCAAGATACATACAAGCCCGCGAGAATCATCAACATAACCGGCTATGCCGATGGCGTCGAAGGCAATGCATTGCAACTGCAAAGTGATAAAAGCGCTTTCAGCATAGAAATAGAATTTGAATATGACGCCGAATTGCCGTTGCCGAACGTAGCGATTACTTTTTCAACCATTGACGGTTTAGGCATCAGCTCATTAACCACTTACCACGACGATTTCCAAATCGACAGAGGCGCCGATAATCGCTCCCGAGTTTCGGTAGAATTCCCCAATTTCCCGCTAATGAAAGGCGATTATCTAGTCAGCGTTTTTTTAGGTTGTGAAAACGCCCTGCACTGTTATGACGATGCCAGCGGCATCATTCGCTTAACTGTAAATCAACCGGGAAATGAACAGGGATTTTTCAATTTACCTCATCAATGGCATCAACTTGAGTAATTCTCCATGCATTTTTGTTATTTAGTAGCTTCCACGGAAATATGCGGAGGCGTCAGAGTTATTTTCGATCAAGCGCGCGCTTTATCAAACAAAGGTCATCAAGTCACGATACGCGCTGTTAACGGCGATCACAGCTGGTATCATCATCCGCTTCAAGTGGAATATGTTAAGGACTTAAGCCTTCCCTTAAAAACAAAAGCGGATGTCGTCATCGCCACTTTCTGGACCACGGTAAAGTCGGCATTACAACTCAATTGCCCGAAAGTATTTCATCTTTGCCAAGGTTACGAGGGCGATTTTATCGAGTACGCCGACATTAAAACCGAAATAGAGGAGACCTATCGCACTCCAATCACTAAATTAACTATCGGCCAATGGATTACGGATCGATTAAAAGTGATTTATGGCGAACAATATTTTAAAACTCATACCATTGGTCAAATAGTAGACACCGAATTATTCACGCCTAGAAAAAAATATTTCAGATATAAATGGAAACAATGGTTCAATCGTCCCTATAAAATATTATTGATAGGTATTTTTGAAGCGCAAGTTAAAGGCGTCCCTTATGCGCTGGAAGCCATTAAACAGCTAAAGCAAAAAGGCTTGAACATAGAACTGACCAGAGTTTCAAACCAACCTTTTTCTGATCAAGAAAAACGTTTTTTTCAAGCAGACCGTTATTTGATATCCTTAACGCCGATTCAAATGGCGAAAACTTATCATCAACATGATTTATTACTTTCGCCATCACTGCCTGAAGAAGGTTTCGGCCTGCCCTTTGCAGAAGCATTAGCCAGCGGTTTGCCGTGCATCGCCACGCGAATCCCCTCTTCCAGCAGCTTTCATCATGATCAAGATTATGCTGTTTTCGCGCCGCCGAAAGATGCCGATGCCATGGTCAAAGCGATCGAAACTCTACTTGATGATCCTCAGCAAATGGAATTTTTAAGCCAACGCGGGCCGCGTATAATACAAAATCAATTTTCCGCAGACGCCGTCGCAGAGCGCCTGGAACAGATAGTTTAAAATCATTCACTGCAAACCGATTTCATTCAAACCAAATACATGATCACAGTCATTATCGTCAACTATTGTTGCGCAGAGCAAACGATTACCGCTGTCAATTCAGTACTGTCTGAAGCGGAAACAAGCGAGGTGATTGTGGTGGATAACAGCGTCAATGAACAAGAGGCTCAGACCTTAAAAAATTCATTGGACGGCAATGTTCGATTAATTATCAATCCAAACAATAGCGGTTTCGCGGCGGCCTGTAATCTTGCCTATCGACAAAGTCATGGAGACTCTATATTTTTATTAAATCCGGACGCCTATATTTTACCCGGCTGCTTGAGTATACTTCACCAAAGCCTAGATACGTTACCACATGCAGGCGCTGTCGGGCCGCAAATATACTGGGATGATCAACAGCAGTTTTTTCTCCCGCCCAGCATGTTTCCAACGCCGTATTTAAAACTGGCGGCCAATAGTTGGCGCATCCACCCCAGGCTTGCCGAACGCTATTCCAAACATTTTCACCGTTTAGCGTTATCAATCTGGTTGGAGAAAGAAAAGGCCGTTCCCATTCCCGCCTTATCCGGCGGCCATATTTTAATTAACCGATCAGCGATACAACATTGCGACGACCTGTTTGATGAGCGTTTTTTTATGTACTATGAAGATTCGGACTTAATGATAAGGCTTAAGCGCGCAGGTTTCCGGCAATATGTCGTACCGGAAGCGAAATGTGTTCATCATTATGTCCACAATGCCGAAAAGTTTGCTCAAATGGAACATTCTGAACAATTGTATTTTCAAAAAAACTTTCCAAATCATTGGGCGAAACAATTGAACACTTGGCTGGAAAAACGCCGGTTTACAAATTTGAAATCTGTCCCCAAACTAGAACAAACACAGAACTTGGTTGATTTAGAAATTAATCCGCTTATCGCTGAAAACGGACTTTTTGAAATCAGTCATTCTCCTTTTTTCGCCCCCTCTATCGGCGCATTTTTTAATCACACGTTAACGTTTTCATTGGATAATGAGAATTTTGAACGCCTGGAAAAAGGGACTTATTATATTCGTCTCAGCTCAACCGACCGGAAAAAGGACATTACCCAACAATGGCAGTGGCAAAAAACATGACGTTTAACCTACAATCCTCGGATCAAGATGAAGCGGGCGCTCTATTCAGCAATATGCCTTTTCCATTAAATGTTTATGCAATGGCCTTATTTCTGGAGGAAGGCAAAGTTGACTATCTGCATTACGGTCTTTTCGAACAGCCGAATTCATCGCTGCAAGACGCTCAGCTTTACTCCACCCAATTAATTTGGGAGCAATTGCCGCCCCCTCCTTGCCGCATCCTGGAAGTCGGCATCGGCTTGGGAACAACCTTGAAAAGCCTGACTGAAAAGGGCTATCAGGTTCATGGAATTACCCCCGATGCACAACAAATCGCTTATGTTCAATCTCGCTGGGATGACGATGCGCCGGTCAGCCAGTCAGGATTGGAGACATTTCAGGATGAACCGGACAGTTATGATGTCTTGTTATTCCAGGAATCAAGCCAATATATTGCGCCGTTGGCCATTTTCAATAAAGCGATGGATTTACTGAACCCCGAAGGTCGACTGATCATCATTGATGAATTTGCGCTAAAACGCGAAAAGGCCGGTTTCGAGGGTTTGCATTTACTGAATGATTTTCTGGAGCTGGCTAAACGTTTTAATCTAAAAAAGCTTGTTCAATGCGATTTATCGGCAATGGCTGCGCCGACGCTGGCCTACTTGTTGAAAGTCACCGATAAACACCAACAAGCATTATTAAGCCGTTTATCGATTAATCCCCGCCAATTAGCCGAGCTGGACGAGTCCAACAAACAATATCAGCAAAAATATAACCAGGGGTCATTTGGCTACGCCTTACTGCATTTTCAAAAACAAAGCTTACCAAAATGGCGATTGACAGACATTACCCATGCCCATATTGCTGATGTTCAACAATTATTCAAGGTTTGTTTTGATAAAACCTTATCGCCGGAACTTTGGCATTGGAAATATCAAAAACCCGCATCCGCTATCGGCGCTTGGAAAAACCAGCAGTTAATCGCCCACTATGGGGGCTTTCCCAGATCTATACTTTATTTCGGCGAAGCTCAACAAGCCGTACAAATCGGCGATGTGATGGCGCATCCGGATGAGCGCGGTTCTTTAACCCGCAACAGCGCTTTTTTTCGGGTGGCGGCAACTTTTATCGAACAAAATATCGGTTACGGACGCCCTAACTTACTGGGCTTCGGATTTCCCAATGACCGCGCCATGAAGGTTGCAGAACATTTGGATTTATATCAAGAAGTCGCCCGTTTAATCACTCTCAAATGGCCGCCCGGCAACCCTCGCCCGGATTATATGAGTCAATTGCTGGTTTTGGATCAACATAGTCTCGATCAATACGCCGAGCCTATTAACAAATTATGGGCGGCTATGGCGCATGACCTTACAGATGTTATCATCGGTGAGCGGAATAAAGATTATTTGTTCAGACGCTATCTCCATCACCCGGAACAACGTTATCACATCATACTGATGAAACAACGTTTTACCGGTACTGCACAGGGGGTGATGGTGCTGCAATTTTCCGATGGTTGCTGCCACATCATTGATTTGATCGCACCAATGAAAAACATCGCCACACTCATTCAACAAGCTCGGCGCATTGCCGGTCGACATCAATGCGGCGCCTTACTTTGCCAAATCACTCAGAGTTTTACAGCGCATTTTAACTTATCTGAATGCACAATAGACTCAGTCAGCATTCCTGTCGCCCATAATGTCAGGACGGAAGGTCCAAGCGCGGAAGTCGTAGAAAACAAATGGTGGTTAATGAGCGGCGATATGGATTTTAGATAGCGTTACACTGCAAACACTGAATGGAGACAATTTTTCTGGATTGATATAATACTGCGCCTCTCATCCCTTTTAAAAAACACATGACTCGATTTTCTGAAACGGCTTATTTACCTAATCAAACTTCAGCACTCGCCAAAGGACCTTGGTTAATTCTCGCTCCACATCCCGACGATGAAAGCTTCGGCATGGGCGGAACATTATTATTGGCTAAACAGCAAAATATCCGAGTCAATGTTATTTTCTTAACAGACGGGCGTTTAGGCGGTTCTTCGGAGTCGGATTTGACCACCACTCGTGAAGCGGAAGCCCAACAAGCTTGTCATTTACTTGGAATTGACAAACCGCATTTTTGGCGCGAACCGGATCGCGGTTTATCAACCTCGCAACATCTAATTGATAAACTGTCTTCATTTATTCAAACGTTTCAACCGGCGGCTGTTTTTTTTCCTTCGCCTCTGGAGCCGCACCCCGATCATCGCGCTACGTCAGTTATAGCCTGGGAAGCATTGCGAAAATTAAACTTCCCGGCTCAAGCAATCAGTTACGATATATCCGTTCAAAGCCACACCAACCAATTAATTGACATCAGTGAAACAATCGAGCAAAAACAACAGCTCATGTCTTGCTATGCCAGTCAATTATCGGAAAATCATTATATTGATCGCATTGTCGGCTTAAATAAAGCTCGAGCCTGGTCGTTGCCGTTATCCGTCAGTCATGCGGAAGCTTTTTTTCTTTGGCCTGCGGAAAACCGACCGCTTAATGCAATGTTGCTGGATATTTCCGCCGCCCAAAGCTCACCATCGGCATTATCTGAACAATTGCCGCTGATTTCGGTAATCACCCGCACCCAAAACCGACCGGAATTATTGCGTGAAGCGATTCGTTCAGTTGGCGGTCAAACTTATCCTAATATTGAATTAATCGTAGTCAATGACGGCGGGGTCAATTGTGAAAACATCGTTCAACAAGAAGCGAGCGGTCATATTCAAAGTTTTCAATATCATCATTTCGAACAACAACAAGGACGCAGCCAGGCAGCCAACCAGGGGTTATCATTAAGCCAAGGGGAATATTTAATATTTTTGGATGACGACGATTGGTTAGAATATGAACATATTCAACAATTATATAATGCTATTCAATCATCATCTGATGCTCAAGCCGCCTATTCCGCCACCCAATGCTTTGATGACCAAAAACAAGCGCTTCCTGATCAATTCGCCTATCCATTTGACGCCAACCGCTTAATTGTCGGCAATTTCATCCCGATCCATTCGGTGTTATTTTCCCGAGCTTTATTAGATCAGGGTTGCCGTTTCGATGAAACATTAGACGTTTATGAAGACTGGGATTTTTGGATACAAGCATCACGCATTACCAATTTTCTATTCGTCAACCAATTCACTGCTAATTACCGTATCGGCGGACAATCCGGCTTCGGCGTTAACTTCAATCAAGACAAGGCTGAGCAGAACAGTATAATCATTTTTCGAAAATGGTTTGCGCAATTATCTGATGATGATTTGTTGCTGATCACCCACCAAGTCAGAGAGCACCAAAACGCAATCCAGCAACTCAATGAAAATAACAAACTACTACAAGATCTCACTAATCAACTTGAAAAAAGCAATAACGCATCCAAGCAAAAAGAAAATAAAATACAGCAATTAGAATTAAACATTGCCGAAAAGAAACGAGAAGCTCTTGAACAACAATCCCAGATTCAGCATCTTGAATCTAATCTGAACACTCAAAACGAAAAAATCATTGAGTTTAATACCATTACCCATCAATACGCTGAAAAAGTTGAACATCTCAATCAACAAATCAGACATTTAGAACAAGATTTACGTTCGCATAAAGATCAATTGATGCAGATCTTTAATAGCCGCTCGTGGCATATTACTAAACCCTTACGCGCCATCAATCGGATTTCACCGATCAAATGGCTGCGCGAACTGATATATCATTTCTTCCGCAAAATTTGGCTGGCTATACCGGTTTCCTTATCGCAAAAACAAAGTTTCAAGCAGCGCTTATTTAACCATGCACCTGTAATTTTCAAACACAGCAAAGCCTATAAGGACTGGCATGCCTTTGAAAATCCTACTGAATACCCATCTGCGCCGTTGGCAGTCGAAAACGCGCCGACAACACAATCCTCCGCCAATCAAACAGAAGAAATTTACAACGCTTATTTACGGACAGCTCACAACCAAACCATATCTGAGTTTGTCGATTATGCCGAAAACAACGCCAATCTATCCGCATCAGCTATCAAATTCATTGCCTTTTATTTGCCGCAGTTTCACCCTATAGATGAAAATGATCGGGAATGGGGAAAAGGCTTTACCGAATGGACCAATGTTTCGAAAGCAACCCCGCAATATACAGGACATTATCAGCCGCGTTTACCTGGTGAATTAGGCTTCTATGATTTACGTCTTAAAGAAATCCAGCAGCGTCAAATTGAATTAGCCAAGAATTATGGTTTACATGGATTTTGTTACCATTATTACTGGTTCAACGGCAAAAAAGTACTGGATAAGCCTTTACAGCAAATATTGGATGATTCATCGTTGGACTTCCCTTTTTGTATTTGCTGGGCTAATGAAAACTGGACCCGTCGCTGGGATGGGGGCGAAGATGAAATCATTCTGGCGCAGAAACATTCGCCGGAAGATGATTTGCACTTTATCCAAGATCTAGATCCTATCATACGCGATCCACGCTATATCCGTATCGACGGTAAACCCTTAGTTATTGTATATCGCCCTGAGTTGTTGCCTGATCCCAAACTGACCGCCCAACGCTGGCGACAATACACTCAGCAAAACGGCATCGGCGATTTATTCATTGTCGCTGCCGCAACTTTCGGTTTCGATGATTATCAGCGCATAGGCTACGATGGTTTGGTGCAGTTTCCGCCGCATAATATCGGCGCCAAGGAGATATCCGATCAAGTCGCTTTATCAAACGCCAATTTCCACGGTCATATATTCGATTATCGAGACTATGCGCAACAGGCCTTAAAGAAGCTAAAAGGTAAAACTCACACTTTTCCATGTGTGATGATGGATTGGGATAATGAAGCGCGTAAACCCGGCAGAGGTCATATATTTCACCATTGCTCACCGCAAAACTATCAACAATGGCTAAACGACTGCGCAGATTATGTGCTGGAAAATAATACCGAGCAGGAACAGTTTGTCTTTATCAATGCCTGGAACGAATGGGCCGAAGGGACTTATCTGGAGCCGGATAGACGGTATGGTTATGCTTATTTAGATGCTACCCGGGAAGTGTTGCTCAAACATTTAAATCAACCTGAGCAGACACGAAAAATTATCCTGGTTACCCATGATGCGCATCCGATGGGTGCTCAATATCTGGTGCTGAACCTGGCCAGAACATTAAGCGCTGAATTCAATTTTGAAGTCGCCTTGATTACATTGGGCGAAGGCGCGTTAATTTTAGATTATCTCAACTGCGCCAAACTTCATAATCTCTCGAATATAGCCCCTGACAGCGAACAAGCGCGGGCAGTAGCGGAACAACTGGCGGCTGACGGCTACCCATCAGCTATCGTTAACAGCACGGCATCCGGCTTGTTTTTAAAAACCTTGCATGATGTCGGCATCCATTGCATTTCTTTAGTTCATGAATTGCCTGGCATCGTCGAATCATACAATCTCTATCAACACGCCGAAACAATAGCCGATTACGCCCAGGCAGTCATTTTTCCTGACCGCTATGTTTCTGATCGTTTCGTCAGTAAAGATAATCTTTCCGAACAACAGTTGAAAATTCGCACTCAAGGATTATACAAACTTAATGCCTTGAAAAACGATATTGCTACAGCGCGTAGACAGTTACGCAGTGAATTGAATTTGTCTGAAGAAGCCAAAATTGTTCTCGGCGTCGGCTATGCCGATTTCAGAAAAGGCATCGATTTATTCGTTGAAATAGCTTTATCGGTCGGCGCACAAACAGGTGATTGTTATTTTGTCTGGCTGGGAGACTGGGATAATCAAGTCAAGCTAGAAGTTGAAAAACAACTGGAAAACCGACCTTTTGCAGACCGCCTGATATTCCCAGGCCGTCGTTCGGATACCGACGCATTTTACGCCGGGGCCGACCTACTGGCGTTGACCTCACGGGAAGACCCGTTTCCTTCAGTGATGATGGAATCATTAAATGTCGGCGTTCCTATTGTCGGCTTTGAAAACGTAGGCGGCAGCGAAACCTTGTTGAAACAAGGCTGCGGCATTTTGGTTCCATTTGAAGATTGTCAGGCATTCAGCCATGCGGTATTGGAACTATTGGCCGATTCACCCAAAAGACAACAATTAGGATCAACAGGTCGGCAAATAATCGATGAACAGTTTTCCTTCCGTCATTATATTTTTGACTTGCTGGCCTACCTCGACATCCCCTTGCCGCGCGTCTCCGCCATCGTGCCGAATTATAACTATGCGCATTATCTAAAACAGCGAATAGACTCAGTTCTTGATCAATCCTATCCGCTTTACGAGTTGATTGTGATTGATGATGCTTCCAGCGATAACAGCGTTGAAGTGATTGAAAGTTGTTTTCAGCAAACCACTATCGACACTCGATTGGTCAAAAACACCCAAAATTCCGGTTCGGTATTCAAACAATGGCAAAAAGCGGCCGAACTTGCGCAAGGCGATATAATCTGGATTGCCGAAGCCGACGATGATGCAGATCCGCAATTTATCAATTCATTAATGCCTGCTTTTAATGACCCGGAGACGGTTCTGGCTTACTGTCAATCCGAACAAATCGATGAACAAGGCCAAGTCACTGAATCCGATTATTTAGCTTATACCCAACACATTAATAATCAAAAATGGCTGCAAGATTATCGTAATCAGGGTAAGGAAGAAATCATAAACGCCTTGGCGATTAAAAACACCATCCCCAACGCCAGCGCAGTTTTGTTCCGCAAAGATGCATTTGCTGAATCCATGCAACAATGCCGCGCCGATCTGGATAAGCTGAATATCGCCGGCGATTGGCTGATTTATTGCGCCTTATTGCAACAAGGAAAAATCAGTTATTGCGCTGAATCATTAAATAAACACCGCCGTCACCAGCAAAGCGTGACGATCTCTTCTTCATCTCATCTACGTCATTTGGCGGAAGTGATCTGGATGCAAAGATGGATAACGGAACAGATCGATCTGCCTGCAAAAGCGCGGAAACTAGCTGATCAATACGTTCAAACGCTATATCAACAATTTCAACTGGATAAAGGCGGGGTAACGGATTGGCGGAAAAATGCAGAATTGGAAGCGCAATTAAATGCATTATCGAACACAACAGTAGGCGTATAAACCCGTGTCGATCAGTGTAGTCATCGTTAATTGGAACGGTGGAAAGCTATTAGAGCAATGCTTGCTTGGGGTATTAAATCAAAGCCATCCTGCGGAAAAAATCCTACTGATGGATAACGGCAGTCGCGACGGGTCGGCAAAACGCGCCGCACAAATACCGGGCATTGAAGTTGAATTTTTAGCAGAAAACTTAGGCTTTGCCCAGGCCAACAATCTGGCCTTTGAACAATTAGATACGGAATGGGTGGCCTTATTAAACCCCGATGCGGTGCCGGATAAAGACTGGCTGTTGCATTTGTTTGAAGCAACCCGAAAATACCCGGATACGGCCATGCTCGGCAGTAAACAATTACAATTACGCGCGCCGGAAAAACTAGACGGGATCGGCGATAGCTATCATTTATCCGGGCTGATGTGGCGGCAAGGTTACGGCCAAATTGATGATATCAATACTGAAAACGGAAGGGAAATCTTTTCACCTTGCGCCTGCGCAGCGTTATACCGGCTCTCAGAAATTAAAGAAATCGGCGGTTTCGATAGCGATTTCTTTTGTTACACGGAAGATGTAGATTTAGGCTTTCGGCTGCGCTTGCGCGGCCATAAAGCGCGTTATATTGCGAACGCCAAGGTTTTTCACGCCGGTTCTGCCAGCACCGGCAGTCAGCACAGCGATTTCGCGCTTTATCACGGCCACCGAAACTTGGTCTGGACATATCTTAAAAATATGCCGGGGATATTATTTTGGCTGTGTTTACCCGTTCATATCGCCTTAAATGTATTCAGCCTGGCTCATTTCGCGAGGATTGGAAAATTCCAACCCTTGCTGTCTGCAAAAAAAGATGCCCTCAGCGGGGTTCCGGCAATGTGGCGTAAACGGTGGAAAATTCAAAGTCAGCGTCAAGTGAGCTGTTTTCAAATATGGCGTTGTTTAGATAAAAGTTTCATCCCTAGAACTAAGGATGGCAGTCCAAATAAATTAGATAACTGATAAATCAGGGCGCAGGCTTTTAGCCTGCGCCCTAATACGTATAGTTTTTCAAAGTGAGTAGCGCCCGATGTTCAAGCGATGTCATCTGCATTCCCAAATCACCAAAAAACCCACCAACCTTCAGACTCTTCGTCTTCGGCAAGCTCTTCCTCTTCAACCTCAGCAATAAGTTCTTCTTGAACGACTTCCGCTTCATCATCAAACAAACCGGTAATCATTTCCCATAAGGTCTTTTCAAACTCGCGCTGAGGCACTTCAACAGTAGAATCTTTAGAAACCCATTCCACCGGCAAGGAACTGGGCCTGAAATCTCCCTGAACGCTTTTCAGCAAATCACCGTCAAAATATAAAGAAACGCGTTTCTGCACTCTCGGTTCGCCGCCCGGCTGCTCTGAATAAACATAATCCCAACGTTGCCGGTGAAAGACATCCATCAACATCGATGAACCCATCACATAAAGCACCTGACGCTTAGTCATATTCGGCCTGAGTTGATCAATAATTTCCTGATTGATAATGTTGCCCTGCTGAACATCAATTTTATATACGCCCGGCATATTTTCCATAATATAGGTACAGCCGGTTAAAGATAAGCTACAAAGCAAGGCAAAAAGTTTTAATGATAATTTCATATCATCCTGTCATTGAATTGAAAAATAAGATAACAATATTATCCTATAAATCTGCCGTCACTGTCCGTCAAAAATAGTACAATAGCCGATTTGTATTCCAGCTATGGAGAAAAGTTTTGGAAAAGCAAGACTTAAGAGACGCGGGATTGAAAGTCACCCTGCCAAGAATAAAAATTTTACAAATTCTGGAAAATCAAAAAGAGGATGACCGCCATTTAACCGCAGAGCAAGTCTATAAGATTTTACTCAAGGAAGATGAGGAAATAGGCTTGGCGACTGTCTACCGCGTTTTAACACAATTTGAAGCGGCGGGTTTGGTTTCTCGTCATCACTTTGAAGGCGGAAACTCGGTCTTTGAATTGGATAAAGGCTCACATCACGATCATATGGTCTGTATTAAATGCGGTCGAGTGGATGAATTCACCGACGAAATTATCGAACAACGGCAGGCGACTATCGCCAATCAGATGGGTTATTCTTTAACCGACCATAGTTTATACCTGTATGGCGTTTGCAATAAATGCCAAATTAAATAAACCGCCGCCTATCGATTCTCATCCAAAGGAATTCAATTTCGATGTTTAAACCCCTCATCCTATTTATAGGATTGCGATACACGCGCGCCAAAAGACGCACGCAGTTCATTTCCTTTATTACCTTCACCTCAGTATTGGGTATCGCTTTAGGCGTCACCGCGCTGATTACCGTGCTATCGGTCATGAACGGTTTTGAAGCCGAATTGCGGCAACGCATTTTAGGCATGACTTCGCACACCACCATTACCGGCGTTTACGGCAAACTGGACGATTGGCGAAAACTGGAAGGCGAATTGACGGATTATCCTCAAATCCAGGGCAGCGCGCCGTTTATTCGCGCACAAGTGATGGTCAATGCCGACCGCCAAGTCAGCGGCACTTTATTGCGCGGCATTGTCCCGACATTAGAGCCGAATGTCTCGCAAGTGGCTGGAAAAATGACCTTCGGCAAACTGACGGATTTGCAGCCCGGTGAATTCGGCATTGTCCTGGGCGCTGAACTGGCCAATTATCTCGGCGTCATGATGGGTGACAAAGTCACTATTATCAGCCCGCAGATTAATTCCACTCCAGCCGGCATTGTGCCCCGATTAAGACGTTTTACCGTAGTCGGCATTTTTCAAGTCGGCATGTATGAATATGATCGCAATATGGCTTTAACCCATATCGATGACGCCGCCAAACTGATGCGATTAGGCGAATCCGTATCTGGTTTAAGATTAAAACTGGACGACTTATTCAATGCGCCGAAAATCAGTCGTCAATTAGCCAACGACCTGTTTAGAAACTACCGGGTCAGCGATTGGACCCAGGCCCATAGTAATTTTTTTAAGGCCATCAAAACCGAAAAACGAGTAATGTTTATTATCCTGTTGTTAATCGTCGCCGTCGCCGCTTTCAACATTGTCTCCACCTTAGTCATGGTCGTCACTGATAAAAGAGGCGATATTGCTATTTTAAAAACTCAAGGATTATCCAACTTATCAGTAATGGGCATATTTATCGTCTTAGGCAGCATTATCGGCATTATCGGCACTCTGTTTGGAACAATAGGCGGCATCATGCTAGCAACCAATATAGAAACCATTATTCCGGCCATTGAAAGCTTCTTCGGCACTCAATTTATGGCCGCCGATGTTTACTACATCAGCGAAGTGCCTTCCAAACTGATCTGGGAAGATGTTTACCTGATAGCCTTAATGGCTTTTGCATTATCATTACTCGCCACTCTTTATCCCGCTTGGCAAGCGTCCAGAGTCAACCCTGCCGAGGTATTGCGTTATGAATAATCAGACAATTTTAGAATGCCGCAATCTTAGAAAAACTTATAGTCAGGGCGACTTATCAGTAGAAGTGTTAAAGGGCGTGGATTTAACCATCAATAGCGGTCAGCGGGTGGCTATTATGGGCGCATCCGGTTCAGGCAAAAGCACCTTATTACATTTGCTAGGCGGATTGGAAAAACCGACATCCGGTGAAATCATACTGGATAACGCCGATTTACATAAAATTAACGCTGGTAAATTGAGTCAATTGCGCAACCGATCCTTAGGCTTTATTTATCAATTTCATCATTTATTAGGTGAATTCACTATTCTGGAAAATGTCGCCATGCCACTGTTAATCGGCAAAAAATCGATTAAACAAGCGCAACATCAAGCAACTGAGCTGTTAAAGCGAGTCGGCCTTGGGCATAGAGTTAGACATAAACCCGGCGAACTTTCCGGCGGCGAAAGACAAAGAGCGGCTGTTGCGCGCGCGTTAATAAACCAGCCCAAATGTATCCTGGCCGACGAACCAACCGGCAATCTGGACAGCAAAACCGCCGAACAAATTTATCAACTGATGCTAGAACTGAATCAGGAACTGAATGTCAGTTTTTTAATCGTCACCCACGACGCCCACATGGCCGAACATATGGATTATGTTCTGCATATGGAAGATGGGCTTATTGTGAATCATTGAAGTTAAAATGTAATCAATACGCCCGCATTTATTACGATGTCTGACGCAATTTTTTATTTCCGTACAAGATAGGTGGTTAAGTAGCAAGCGCCCTATTACCAGAAATAATAAGCAGATAATGATTTATCCAGCGCTAACAAACCCCCAAATATTCATTAATCTCACCCGCCGGGCAAGGCCTGTTAATCCAAAACCCTTGAAATTTCAAACAATCATTATTTCGCAATAACTCGAACTGACGGCGGTTTTCCACTCCTTCGGCGACAATATCCAAACCCAGGTTTTTGCCCATCGTAATAATCGTTTTCACCAACACATGATCGTCTTGGTTGTTCAACATATCGCGCACAAATAAACGATCTATTTTCAATTGCGATAAATTGAAACGCTTCAAATAACTCAAAGAAGAATAACCGGTGCCGAAATCATCCATAGATAACTTAACCCCGTTATTTTTCAAGGCATTAATCTTATTAATCGTATCGCTATCGTTGATTAAGGTTGATTCAGTCAACTCCAACATTAAACCGTCGCAATCGACCTTATATTTCCGGATAGCCGCTTTCAAGTTATCAACAAAGCTCGGCTTTTTAAACTGAATGGCGCTTATATTCAAAGAAAGCGTCAAATGCCGGGTTTTTTCGCTGGCCTGCCAACACTGTAATTGTTTCAAACCGCTGTTAATCACCCACTCGCCTATGTTTAATAAAATACCGCTCTGCTCGGCCACCTCCAGAAAAAGATCCGGCCCGATCAAGCCTTTTTTGGGATGCTGCCAGCGAATCAAAGCCTCCATGCCAACAACTTGATGATGATCATCAACCTGCACCTGATAAAACAATTTGAATTGTTTTTTTTCGATCGCCTGACGCAATTCTTTTTCAATCTGCAAACGCTCCATCACCGCTTTCTGCATAGCCGGATCAAAAAAACGCAGCGTATTGCGACCGGCAAATTTAGCTTCATACATCGCGGTGTCGGCGCGCTTTAAAATGTCCTCCGCCCGTTGATATTGATCTGTAAACATGCAAACCCCGATGCTGGAAGAACTATAAAAACTCAGACCATTGATTAAATACGGTTTGGACAAAGCCGACAAAACCTTATCTCCCAAGCGTTGCACCACCGCCGTGGCGACGCCCTCATTTTCCTCTAATTGTTTGAGCATCACCACAAACTCATCGCCGCCCAAACGCGCTACGGTATCATTAGTTCGAACGCATAAAGCAATGCGTTCGGCCGCTTCCACTAATAATGAATCACCACAATCATGCCCGTAGGTATCGTTAATCGACTTAAAATTATCCAAATCGATAAATAATAATGCGGCATAACCTTTATCGCGCTGACAATCCGCCAAAGCCTGTTTCAAACGCTCTAAAAATAAACGTCGATTAGGCAATTTCGTTAAAGGATCATAAAAAGCCAATTCATTAATTTCCCGCTCAGCCGCTTTGCGATTACTGATATCCTCTTTTATCGCAATATAGTGCAGAATACGGCCTTTTTGATCAGTGATAGGCGTTATCGTCATATGCTCATCATATAATGAACCGTCTTTCCGCTTATTGACCAAATCGCCTTTCCAAACCTGATTGGACTGTATGGTTTGCCACATCTCCCTATAAAAGGATTGCTCATGAATCCCGGAAAAAATCAGCTGTTTCGGCTTTTTACCTAATATTTCATCATGACTGTAGCCGGTTAATACTGAAAAAGCCGGATTTGACCATTCGATCTTACCTTCCGGACTAGCGATAATCACTGCATTAGCGGTCGCTTCCAAAGCTTTTTGCAAGGTTAATAGCTTCTGCTCATTTTGTTTGCGTTCGGAAATATCGACATGGGTGCCGATCAAACGTCGAGGACTCACCGGTTCGCCCTGCTGGTTGGTCGCGATAGACCCTCTGGAAAGAATATCCACCCAAAAGCCGTCCTTATGCAGCATCCGAAACTCGACTTCAAACTTATCGGTTTTTCCAGCCAAATACTTCTCAGCCGCTAGCAAACTGATTTTTTGATCTTTCGGGTGGACCAACTCATACCAGGTATCCAAATGCGCCCGCAGCGGTTCATCCGCATCAAAACCCAACATAGATTTCCAACGCGGCGAATAAAACACATAATTGTTTTCGATATTCCAATCCCAATAACCGTCAT
Organism: Methylococcaceae bacterium; assembly: GCA_006844585.1. Classification (GTDB taxonomy): domain Bacteria; phylum Pseudomonadota; class Gammaproteobacteria; order Methylococcales; family Methylomonadaceae; genus Methylomarinum. The sequence continues at coordinate 18,256 of SPJM01000085.1, forward strand.
TGGCTCCTTGCAAAGCCCAAAAAAGACGGCTGTTGCTGATGGAAATCTGCTGAAGATTCTTCTTGTATTGGGTTATATCAAACAATGTGCCGATGACGCTCCGCTTGCCGTCGATATCTGGCAACAACAACAAACAAACCTCAACGATAATCTGACGCAACTCTTTAGATAATAAGCGACATTCAAAACGGATCGGCGCATGTTGCTGAAAAGTTTTTTCAAAATGACTTGCCGCCAGCGCCCGGTCTCTAAAATCAAAATAATCCAGCCAAAAACTGTTTTGCGCTTGCCGCGAAGAAATACCGGTATAGCTTTCCCAGGTTTCATTAAGAAAAACAAACTCGCCTTGCAGATTCAACTGAAAAACCACCTGATTCAAATTATTCACCAAGCTGCGATATTTTTCCTCGGAACTGCGCAAGCTTTCAATCAGTTTTAAATTTAATTGAACATCCAGTTCTTCTTTATACAGACGTTTATCACACATGCCTAACTCAACTCAGCCAACAATTGCCGACTCTTAAAAACCTTTGCATAAAGCGGAAAAATCTCTTTGCAATAATATTCTTGTTCAAAATGGCTGCGGCCGGCCGTACAATCTTCCAAAATAGAGACATGAAAACCCAAATCAAACGCCGTACGCCCCGTGGTATCAATGCAAATAGAAGTCACCGCCCCGGCTAAAATCACATCGCTAATGGAATACTGATTTAACAAATCCTGTAAAGAGGTATTGGAAAAAGCATTCAATCCCCTTTTCCCCGGCACCTCAATAATCCGCTCACCGAACTGACTCAACTCGCTAACCGTTTGCGCGCCCACTGAACCTTTTTTAAAAGCCTCCACCTCTTTAATCGTTTTTAGAATACCAACCGGATCAGTCAATTCCGCATAATTCTCGGTAAAAATGATCGGCGTGTTGATGAGAAGAACGCTGCTGTTTTGCAACTGCTCAATTAAGTTAATGCTATTTTGCAATACGCTTTGAACGGCATCGCTGCTTTCCAAGGCATAATGCAAGACGCCATCCGGCATAAAATAATCATTTTGAAAACCAATAAAAATAACGGCAGTGGATTCAGCGCTCATTTTTTTAATTACTCAGCCTTGGAAATAAACAATCAGTATCCAGCGACGAATAATATGGAAAAGTAAACATGAAATAATGTTATTCCGCCGGGCAATGAATTTATTATTCATTTTTCATCATCGTACACCATTTCAGTACAAGGCGAAACCGGCGCAAAACGCCAAAAAAAATATGGTTTTATGGCGGCAAAGATCAAAAATGCTTGCGGTTAAATTGAGATTGAGCGATAAAAGTAACCTGGTTATCCGTCTCCAGCTCTAATTTATGATGTCTTCTATCGCATGTTTTCGCATCATCTTGAATCCGTTTTTTTTGCCAGACGAGGCTTTTTCGGCTTGATCGTTCAACAAACTCGCGAATCATCACCCGCTTGCCTTTAAATGGCGTGCGGTGAATTTTCTTTATAATGCTTTTTGCCACTTCATCCGGCTGAATGGTCACAATGGCGTGATGAGCAACCAGATGGTGATCCTGGTCAAACTCGGCCACCAAAGTCCGTTTAACGATTCTAGCTTTTGCCCTGAACGGATGCCACAAACTTCTTTTTAAATAAGGCGAAAAAAAGTTCGCTAATTCAGCCGATTTGGTATTTTCCGGAATATTTTTAATAAATATTTTCATGGCTTGTTCCTATTTGGGATTATCAGAAAAAACAGCCGTTTAATTAACCTAGCTTTGCCATTGATAAATTATTAATAACAACGTCATCAATAATTTTATGGAACTACAATGGAAACACTGGGTTAATTTTAGAAAAAAAATGTATTTTTTGTACCCCTCATAATCGATTTGATAAATAATGCCAATCAATAGTTTCCAAATGCGCCGCCAACTATTTTAGTGAAAGACTAATTTCTTGCCTTAATTGCATCAGTAATCCGGCTCGCACCACCGATGATTTCCCCAACCCGGATGCGCCGGCCAGCGCGATAAATTTTGTTCGGTAATTTTTTCTTTTAACTGCTTAACCGCTGAATCGCTGAATCGCGACTGAGGAGTGTCGGACTTTTTGGATTAAAAAGATAGGGAATGAGGGCAGAGGGAAGCTCCGCGTAGCGGTTTAGTTCAACATATTCTATACAAATCCCTGAAAACTGGAGGGTCATAATCTATTTATCATTATGGTGGGTAAGTTCACCGACAAAATGTTTTTCATTTTTAAGTTTTGTGTTAATTTTTTTTAAAGCTATAATTGCCTGTTTTTTTATTCAACTGTGGTTAGTAGTCAATGGATATTAAACAATATATGGGCAACATGGGTCGGCAAGCCAGATCAGCGAGTAAAATCATTGGTAAAGCCGATAGCGGATTAAAAAATTCCGCGCTGATCAAAATCGCCGAAGCTCTGGAAGCCGATAGAAAACGTTTAGTCAGCGAAAACCAAAAAGATTTACAAGCCGGTCAGCGTAATAAGCTAGATGCCGCATTATTAGATCGTCTGGAACTCAAACCCTCAACCATAGACGGTATGATTGAGGGTTTGCAACAAATCGCCGCCCTGCCCGACCCTGTTGGCGAAATCAGCGATTTGAATTATCGCCCCAGCGGCATACAAGTCGGCCAAATGCGCGTTCCGTTGGGCGTTATCGGGATTATTTATGAATCTCGCCCAAATGTTACCGTCGACGCCGCAGCCTTGTGTTTGAAATCCGGTAATGCTTGTATTTTGCGCGGCGGTTCAGAAGCCATTCATTCCAATCAAGCAATCGCCGCCTGTATTTCTAAAGGACTGGCCGATGCCGGTTTGCCTGCTGAAGTGGTGCAAGTCGTTGAAACGACCGACCGTACTGCGGTCGGTGAATTAATCACCATGAATGATTACGTGGATGTCATCGTGCCGCGTGGCGGCAAAGGCTTGATAGAGCGTATCAGCAATGAAGCCAGTATCGCCGTCATAAAACATCTGGACGGTATTTGTCATGTTTACATTGATGGCGAAGCGAATGCTGAAACAGCGGTAGATATCGCTTTCAATGCCAAAACGCATCGTTACGGCGTCTGTAACGCTATGGAAACCTTGTTGATTGCCGAAAGCATTGCGCCAAAAGTTTTACCGCCTTTGGCGATGCAATATTTGCAAAAAGGGGTTGAATTAAGAGGCTGTGTAAAAACCTGCTCTTTAGTACCGGAATGCGCTAGAGCAACTGAAGAAGATTGGGCGACGGAATATTTAGCGCCGATTCTATCCATTAAGATTGTTCAAGATATTGACGATGCGATTGCACATATTAACCAATACAGCTCCAGTCACACCGAATCAATCGTGACCGAAAACTACACTTTGGCCAGACGTTTCTTGAGAGAAGTCGATTCCAGTTCAGTCATGGTTAATGCCTCAACCCGCTTCGCAGACGGTTTTGAATATGGTTTAGGCGCGGAAATCGGCATCAGCACCGATAAGCTGCATGTGCGCGGCCCGGTCGGTTTAAACGGTTTAACCACCTTGAAATACATTGTGTTGGGCAATGGTGAAATCAGACAATAAATGATAGGCATTTACGGCGGCACGTTTAACCCGATTCATTATGGCCATTTACGGACAGCGCTAGAAGTCAAAGAATGTTTTGAATTAGATCAATTGCGGCTTATTCCCTGCCGCATTCCGGCTCTAAAACAAGAGCCGGACATTGCCGCCGAACACCGTCTGCAAATGATGCAGCTGGCGACAGAAAACTGCGATGGCTTTAGCATCGACAACCGGGAGCTGCTAAGAGAGGGACGTTCTTATATGATCGACACCCTGAAATCATTAAGATCGGAATTCCCGAACACTGCTTTGTTTTTATTTATCGGAACCGATGCATTTGCCCACATCAGCAGTTGGCGTGAATGGCAAAGTCTATTCAACTATGCGCATATTATCGTAATGACCCGCCCCGGCTTTCAATACCCGGCAATGAATGATTTTTTAATAGAACGCATGGTCGATAGACGCAATTCCACAAAAAAAAATAGTCATATATTTGAAAAAAGCCACGGCAGCCTCTATTTCCAGAATGTAACACAATTGGATATATCCTCCAGCATTATTAGAGAGTTGATCAAAAACAAGCGCAATCCGCAGTTTTTGTTGCCTGATAGCGTTGCTGAATATATCCATCATCATCAGCTCTATAGAGCTTAAACGAGAAACTGAATGCAAACACAAAATCTGTTAAAAATTATCGAAAACGAACTGGACCAGAGAAAAGGCGAAGACATCGCCATTCTTGATGTTCATGACAAAACCAGCATTACTGATTATATGGTCATCGTGACCAGTACTTCCGAGCGCCACGCCAATTCATTGTGCAATTATGTCTCTGAAAAAATGAAAGAACTGGGTGTGCAGCATCCGGGTTTTGAAGGCAAAAACGGTTCAGATTGGGTTTTATTGGATCTAAACGATATTATCTTACATGTGATGACCGCTCAAGCCCGAGATTTTTATCAGTTGGAAAAATTATGGTCAGTGCCCGCCGACGAATCGATCAGCCTATAAATCCTGACTGATTGACCTTTAAAGTCAAACAAATTGCATCATTACAAACAGGCAACAAAATAAAAAGCTCAAAATCGGTATCCAATCAGCTAACAAAAACGAGCTTTTTTGAGCTTTCCTCTCCGCTATTCTGATCACACATAGACTTAAGCTGATTAAGGCGAAAATACTGAGAATAATAAAACTGGTGGTTTTGGCGAGCGTTTCAATAGGCAACCATAAAGCCATAATGAGCACCGCCAGTGATATAAATACAGTCGCATAAATTGGAGTCCGGGTATAAGCATTGATCTTGCCGAACAGACTCGGAGCCACACGCTTTTCCGACAATCCATACAAAACCCTGGCGCCCATCACCATTTGCACCAAAGCGCCATTCAAAATGGCGACCAAACTAATCAGACTGATCACTTCAACCGGAATTTGACTATTGTTTTTGACAATCAACGCAAACGGCGCTTTATTATCGGCTAACTCTTGAATCGGTAAAGACATCAGCGCCGCAAAAGAAACCAAGATATAAAAAAACGTTGAAATTATTAACGCCAAAACGATGGCGACAGGTAAATTCTTTTTCGGCTCAATCACCTCTTCCGCCACATTCACCATATCTTCAAAACCGATAAAAGCATAAAAAGCCAAAAAAGCGCCGAAAATAATATTCCGCCACACAGGCCAAGACATCGGCGGAATTAATTCTATACCTCTTTCAACTATTCCGGCTAAATGCTCACGACTGATAATTAGGATTAATATAATACCGCTGATTTCAATCAGCGTTACCAATGTGGCGAATCCCACCGACAAAGCAATTCCTAAAATGGCGATAATGCTGATTAGTAAGACAAACAGCCCCACTGCAAAAACATCCGATAACGGAAAAAATTCATTTAAATAGCCGTAAAATCCTCTTGCCATCACTCCGGAAGATACAACGCCGGTAAAAACAATTCCCCAGCCTACTAAAGCGGTTAGCCAATTTCGATGAAATGCTTGATGAACATAAACAGCTTCCCCGGCGCTTTTAGGATAACGACGACTTAATTGCGCATAAGTGAAAGCGACAAATGCCGCAATGAGCGATGAAAGCAAAAAGGAAAACGGCGCATAAATACCGCTGGCGCCGACAATTTTCCCGATCAAAGCATAAACGCCCGCGCCTAAAATGGTGCCTGTCCCGTAAAAAACCAGTAAAGGTAGGGTAATCACACGTTTTAATTGGTTTTTTTCAGCCATGAAACTCCTTAAGCTATCAATATTCTTGCGAGGAAAAGCCTAACCATTCACTCCATTTAAAATTCACGTTCCTAAAGACGGACTGGACAATGGGGAGTAGCATAGATAAAGCTGAAGAACTCAGCATTCAATCTTTTTAAAGAAGCTATACTCGTTAAAAAAATTCCAATCGTTTTTGGAAAGAAATGATATTAGTAAATTTTTATCTGCTTTTTAACACTCGATTATATTCACCGCCAATCCGCCGCGTGAAGTTTCCTTATATTTGGTTTTCATGTCGGCGCCGGTGTCGCGCATGGTTTTGATGACTTGATCTAATGAAACAAAATGACTGCCGTCGCCGCGTAAAGCAATTCTCGCCGCATTGATTGCCTTGACCGCCCCCATTGCATTACGCTCAATACAAGGCACTTGCACCAATCCGCCGACTGGATCGCAAGTTAAACCCAAATTGTGCTCCATACCAATTTCAGCGGCGTTTTCCACTTGTTCCGGGGTGCCCCCCAACACCTCAGCTAGTGCCCCGGCAGCCATTGAACAAGCCACGCCGACTTCGCCTTGACAGCCGACTTCCGCGCCCGAAATGGACGCGTTTTCTTTATATAAAATACCGATAGCCGCAGCTGTTAACATAAAGCGAATTATCCCATCTTCACTGGTATTGGAGCAAAATTGATCATAATAATGCAGTACTGCCGGAATAATGCCGGCTGCCCCGTTAGTCGGCGCGGTGACCACTCTGCCTCCGGCAGCGTTTTCTTCACTGACCGCCAGCGCATAGAGATTAACCCAATCCAAAGTCCCCATAGGCACATTCAGCTTATCCCGTTCTTCAGGATCATTCAATTGTTGGTGCAATTTAGCGGCGCGGCGTTTAACCTTCATGCCGCCCGGCAAAATGCCTTGTTGGGTTAAACCGCGCTGTACGCATTGCCGCATAACCGACCATAAATTTAATACATCCTGTTTTATTTGCTGTTCAGAACATACGGTCAATTCATTGGTCAGTATAATATCGCTGATAGCACATTGATTCTGTCGGCAATATTCCAGCAATTGTTTTGCCGAATGAAATGGGTATGGAATGGTTTCTTGTGTTGCCTGCGGCGAATGAGAAATCTCATTTTCCGAGACAATAAATCCGCCGCCAACTGAATAAAATTCTTTTTCTAGAACCGTATTTAGTTGTTCATCCAGAGCCAGGAAACGCATGCCATTAGCATGGAAAGGCAAGGCCTTACGACGAAAGATAATATCCGTTTGTTTGTTAAAGGCAATGGGATATTGATTCAATAATCGTATTTTCGCATCTTCATCAATTGCCTTCTGTTTGTCGTCAATCGTATCCGGATCAATATTTTCAGGTGTTTCTCCCATCAGTCCTAATAGCACCGCTTTATCAGTACCGTGCCCTTTTCCGGTGGCGGCTAGGGAGCCGAATAATTCCGTTTGAATCCGAAATACGTCAACGATATCTCCTTGCTGCTGTAATGATTGAACAAATGAACAGGCCGCCCGCATCGGCCCAACCGTATGTGAACTGGAAGGCCCAATGCCGATTTTAAAAATATCAAATACACTGATCATGGAATTGTGGATAACCGAAAGCGAGGAATTAATGGGTTACTAATTATAGGAGAGCTGTGCTTCCTGAAAATGCCAAAAAGAATAAATGGTAAGACACCATCCTTCTAACATAATTCATTGTGATGAAGCAAGGATCACAACTGATCTTGTTGTATAGAGAAAAAACAATAAAGGCGTAGAATATTGTTCAATAAATCCAACGCCTTTTTTAGTCTGAAAGAAAAATAAATCCGTATTTTTTAAGCGTACTGAGTACCCTTCCCTCTAAATAATCAATATTATAAAAACTTGGGGTACCGGCTAAAGCCAGGCCCCCAATTTATCAATTATTTGAAGAGGGGGCATTCACTTAGGAACGTGAATGTAATAAATTCGGTAACTGGCGCAGAATTTTTATTTGCATTCAAGGCGCACAAACAGGCGCATAGCAAGCTATGTAACTGTTTGTGCAAAGCTTCCGCTCCTGCTCACGCCCCTTACCTACTTCCATGTAGGCAACGCTGAAGGCGGATAAAAAGGCAAGTCAGTTGTCGAAGTTATTTCGTGAACGTTCCTTATTTCAACTTCCAAATATCGGAATTGTATTCGCCGATTGTTCTATCAGTCGAGAATTTACCACTGGAAGCCGTATTCAGAATACTCATACGGGTCCAGTTATCTTGATCCTGGAACGCATCCGATACTTTTTGCTGAGCATCGATAAAGCCTCTGAAATCAGCTATCGTCATCCATGGATCGTGCGGGCTTTTGATTGAACCGATGATGTCATCGAAAATATACGGTTCGAACTGGTTAAAGTGACTGCATTCCAATAACTTCATCACCCCTTGCAAATCAGCATCTTGTTCAATGATGGCTTGCGGATTATAGTCTTTACGCGCCTGAGCGACTTCTACTTCAGTTAAACCAAACAAAAAGAAATTTTCATCGCCGACTTCTTCCCTAATTTCGATGTTTGCGCCGTCCAAGGTGCCAATTGTCAATGCGCCGTTCATCATGAATTTCATGTTGCCAGTGCCCGAAGCCTCTTTACCTGCTGTAGAAATTTGCTCCGATAAATCAGCGCCCGGACAGATTTTTTCCATCGCGGACACGCGATAATTCGGAATGAAAACCACTTTCAATTTATCGCCGACATCCGGATCATTATTAATCACTTCTGCCACATTGTTGATCAATTTAATGGTTTTCTTAGCCATCACATAACCCGGCGCCGCCTTGCCGCCGATTAAAATGCAACGGTTGGTCCAGTTAGCGTCATCACCGCGTTTAATGCGGTCATAAAGATGTATCGCATGCAACACGTTTAAGATTTGACGTTTATACTCATGGATACGTTTAACCTGCACATCAAAAATCGCATTGATATCCAAATCGACTTCGGTTTCTTCCTTAATATAATCCTTCAGTTTTTGTTTGTTAGCCAGTTGAACTTGCCGCCATGCCTTTTTAAATTTTCCATCTTTAGCAAAAGGCTTCAATTTTTCCAATTGCGACAAATCGGTTACCCAGCCATCGCCGATTGTTTTGCTGATTAATTCAGATAACTCAGGGTTACAAGCCGCTACCCAACGTCTAGGCGTCACGCCGTTGGTTTTATTATTGAATTTCTTTGGCCAAAAATCATAAAAATCTTTAAACAAGCCTTCTTGCAACAATTTTGAATGCAATTCCGCTACGCCGTTGACTGAAAAACTGCCGACGATTGCTAAATAAGCCATACGCACTTGTTTGTCATGCCCTTCTTCAATAATGGACATTTTACGCATGCGCTCATTATCGCCTGGCCAATGTGCTGAAACTTCCGCCATAAAACGCGCGTTGATTTCAAAGATAATGTCCATCAATCTTGGCAACAGGCTTTGCATTAAATTAACCGACCATCTTTCCAGAGCTTCCGGTAGTAAAGTATGGTTGGTATAAGCCATGGTTTTACGGGTGATCTCCCAAGCATCATCCCACTCAACGCCATGATGATCCACCAAAATACGCATCAATTCGGCAACCGAAATACTCGGATGAGTATCGTTTAATTGGAAACAATTTTTTTCCGCAAAATGGGTAAAATCTTCGCCGTGAATATCAACCCAGTCTGACACGACATCCTGCAAACTGGCCGAGGCTAATAAATACTGTTGTTGCAAACGCAAAGCTTTACCGTTTTCGTTGGCGTCATTTGGGTATAACACCATGGTAATATTTTCAGCAGTATTCTTTTTGGCGACCGATTCCGCATAATCACCGGCGTTAAATTCTTGTAAATTGAATTCTTCTGTGGCGTTGGCTTTCCACAAACGCAAGGTGTTAACCGTACCGTTTTCAAAACCCGGAACCGGCGTATCGTAAGGAACCGCTAAAACATCATGATCGCTTAACCAACGAACATTACTGTTGCCGTCTTCATCAATTTGTACTTCAGTATGGCCGCCGAATTTAATTCTACGGGTTCTTTCCGGACGTTCAATTTCCCAAACATTGCCATTACGCAGCCAATGATCGGGTTTTTCCAATTGGTTTCCATGATCCAGAGTTTGCTTGAACATCCCGTATTCATAACGCAATCCATAGCCGGTTACCGGTAATTCCAGAGTTGCGCAACTGTCAATAAAGCAAGCGGCTAATCGACCTAAACCACCGTTACCAAGACCAGCATCCGGCTCGGCATCAATTAATTCTTCAATCTGAATGCCTAAATCGTAAAGCGCTTGAGTGACGGTGTCGTCAACGCCTAAATTCAGCATAGCATTGCTTAAAGAGCGTCCCATCAAGAATTCCATAGACAGGTAATAGGCTTTCTTACACCCGGACTCGCGATAAGATTTTTGAGTCTGTTTCCAACGTTCGACCAAGCGGTCACTCACCGCCAATGAAAGCGCTTCGTAGGCGTAATTAGGACAACGACAATATTCATCTCGCCCTAAACGGTGCGCGTAATAATGTTTAAAGTCTGTAACAAAACCTTTTTTATCCATTCCTAATTTAGGAAGTTTAGATAATTCGGTTTTTGGATTGCTTTTTTTAAAAGTGGAATTTGGCATATGAACACTTAGTTAGGTTAATAAACAAAAACTTATTTTCAGCACATTTCCCAATTTCAAAGAGCGATAGTCATAATAAGATCGCTTTAACAGTTTTCGGGCGAAATTTTAATGCTGAGGAATTTTTAGAAATTATCAAAAAAAAACTGTAAACAGCCTATATGCATATATAGGTTTGTTTAAAGAAAATGATGCGCAACAATTATGTTTTTATCCGGACTGGAATTGAGACAAATCAGGATCGGTTTTTGACAAATAAATAGCGATTAAAGAGTAAGAGTCAATAACACACAACAAAAAACCATACTGAGAAAATTTAAACATTATTGGTTTGCGAAAAGAATAAAATTATACACCAAAAACGCTGCCATAAGCACTCCAAGTGTTTTTAAGTAAGGCTTCCGCTCTTGCTCACGCCCTTCCTACATCTCTACAGACAATCTCAGCGAAACAGGATATTTAATTTACCCCATCTCAAACGGTTGAAGTTTTCAGCACCCGGAAAACACGGTTTTATTGGAAGAATCAAAACATATGAACGGGATGAATATCCCGTCCGGCAGTGCTAACATGCAACATAGCCCATTAACCACATGGGTTAATGGGTGTAGTCCACGCTGTTATTAATTTATTTTACCGTGACATTGTTTGAATTTTTTACCCGAACCGCAAGGACAAGGTTCGTTGCGACCGACTTTTCGACCATCGCGAACAAAAGGCTGCGCCGACTCTGGTTGTTCAGCTGCCGCCTGATCCGTTTCAGGCTGATCATGAACCGCGTCCACTTCGGCATGTTCAAAGTGCATTTCTTGCGGAGCCTGACGCTGCTCGTCTATCGCATCAACATCTTCTTTTTCATTGACTTGGACTTTAGCCAAAATGCCGACGACTTCGTATTTGATATGGTCCAATAGACTGGCGAACATATCAAAAGACTCGCGTTTATATTCTTGCTTAGGATCTTTCTGCGCATAACCTCGGAAATGGATGCCTTGACGTAATTGATCCATTGAAGCCAAATGCTCTTTCCAGCTGTTATCCAGAACTTGCAACATCACCGATTTTTCAAAATGTCTGAAAACTTCAGCCGTGATGGTTTCCTCTTTGGCTAAAGTCAGGTCCTCCATTTCCTTAACGATTAATTTGCGCAGGTTTTCTTCATGTATGGAATGATCTTTATCCAACATTTCCTGAATGGGAAGCTCCAGGTGAAATTCTTGTTGCAAATGTTCTTCCAAACCGTGAATATCCCATTGTTCTTCCATCGTTTTCGGTGGAATATATTGGGTGATCACGTCATTTAGAATATCCTCGCGAATAGCGCTGATGGTATCGCTGACATCCTCAGCCGCCATTAATTCATTGCGGCGAGCGTAAATTACTTTACGTTGATCGTTAGCGACATCATCATAGGCCAAAAGTTCTTTACGCATATCAAAGTTGCGGCCTTCGACTTTACGTTGGGCATTTTCAATGGCGCGAGTCACCCAAGGATGCTCAATCGCTTCACCCTCTTCCATGCCCAGTTTTTTCATCAATCGTCCGACCCGTTCAGATGCGAAAATACGCATTAGATCATCTTCCAACGACAAAAAAAATCGCGATGAACCCGGATCGCCTTGACGCCCTGAACGACCGCGCAACTGGTTATCGATACGCCGCGACTCGTGACGCTCGGAACCGATAACATGTAAACCGCCGCTGTTTATTACTTTTTCATGGCGGTCTTTCCAAGCGGCGCGGACTTTATCTTTTTCCGCTTCGGAGGCTTCTTCGCCCAAAGCCATTAATTCGGCATCCAAATTCCCGCCTAATACAATATCCGTACCCCGACCGGCCATATTGGTTGCTATCGTCACGGCACCGATATTTCCGGCATTTTCAACAATATGCGCTTCACGTTCATGTTGTTTCGCATTCAAGACCTCATGAGAAATCTTATGTTGATTTAATAAAGTCGAAATTATCTCCGAATTTTCAATCGAGGTGGTGCCGACCAGTACCGGTTGGTTGCGTGTGGAGCAGTCTTTTATATCTTCAATAACCGCCAGATATTTCTCTCGCGCCGTTAAAAAAACGACATCGCCTCTATCATCGCGGATCATTGGTTTGTGAGTTGGAATCACAACCACTTCCAAACCGTAAATTTTGTTTAATTCGAATGCTTCGGTATCCGCTGTTCCGGTCATCCCGGACAATTTCTCATATAGGCGGAAATAATTCTGGAAGGTGATGGAAGCCAAGGTTTGGTTTTCATTTTGAATCTTAACGCCTTCTTTCGCTTCCACTGCCTGGTGCAGACCTTCCGACCAGCGTCTGCCGGCCATCATCCGACCGGTGAATTCATCAACAATAATAATCTCATTATTATGCACTACATAATCAACATCTTTTTGAAACAATACGTGAGCGCGAATAGAGGCGTTCAAATAATGCATCAAGCGGATGTTGGCGGCATCGTATAAACTGGCCCCTTCTTCCATCAGGCCGTGCTCGACCATTAATTTTTCGATCCGTTCGTGGCCTTCTTCAGTTAAGTGAACTTGCCTGGACTTTTCATCGACAGCATAATCACCCGGTATCTTTTCTTGTTCTTCGGGATCATCGACTTTTTCTTGTTGCGTCAAGAAAGGAATAATGGCATTGGTTTTGGTATAAAATTCAGTGCTTTCTTCAGTCGCACCTGAAATAATTAAGGGCGTTCGCGCCTCATCGATCAAAATCGAGTCTACCTCATCGACAATCGCAAAGTTCAATTCGCGCTGAACTTTTTGCTCCAGGCTGAAAGCCATGTTATCGCGCAGATAATCAAACCCGAATTCATTATTGGTGCCGTAGGTAATATCGGCGGCGTAAGCTTCTTTGCGCTCTTCATGATCCATGTCATTAACGACAACGCCGGTGGTTAACCCTAGATAACTATATAATCTTCCCATCCATTCAGAGTCGCGTTTGGCAAGATAATCATTCACCGTCACCACATGCACGCCTTTTCCAGGTAAAGCGTTTAAGTAAGCCGCCAGGGTCGCCATCAGCGTTTTACCCTCACCGGTTTTCATTTCAGCGATCTTGCCGTCATTAAGCACCATGCCGCCGATCATTTGCACATCATAATGGCGCATTCCGAAAACACGGCTAGAGGCTTCGCGTACGGTTGAAAATGCTTCGGGTATCAGGCTATTTAACGCTTCGCCTTGAGCCAAACGATCTCTAAATTCCTGGGTTTTGGCTTTTAACGCCTGTTCAGATAATTGTTCATACTCAGTTGCAAGAGCATTAATCTTTTTAACCAGCTTGCGCTTTTTTTTGACCAGTCTGTCATTACGACTTCCGACCACTAACTTAACGAGCTTATCCAGCATGCTTTTTCCCAGTCCGTATACTGTAGGAATGGAAATTGAGTAACGTGTGATTTTTTAAGACGACCAAAATCTGGGTCTGCTATACCCGTTATCCAATTCCCATCACTTAATTGATTCAAAACCTGCAATTATATACCGTTTATAACTCAGCATGCCAATATATATACTTCGCGCCTTGCAAATATTTCACAAGGCTGCTGTTTTCCGAACAAATATAACGAATACTCAATAGAGGTTCTGCAAGTATTGCCGTCAAAAAAAAATTAAAACGCAATTTTCATTTTTTTTCTTTTTCGACTAAACATTAATAAGTTATTTGTTTTCATAAGCTTAGATGTTACACGCTGTCATAATATCAGGTTTCTCCGTTGAATTTAGCCGCTTAACAATTTTTCTCGTTTTATTTGTTATTGCCCAGCCGTTCAGCCATGTATAATAATTCCAATAATGAATGGTAAAGGTCTTGCACACATTAGTCGCCTTTTGATTAAAGTCGTAATTTTCTGCTACCCGATTTATTATTAATGGATCCTAACGAAAATAACTACTCACGCTGTCTTGTCTTTTCGCTTGATAAATTCAATGCATTGAATTTATTATTTTTAATGTGAAGAGCAAGGTCTGTTGAAGAAGTTTTTGAGTTAGCTATCTTTAAGTACCCGTTTTAAACCGGTTTATTGATTAACCGGCCAATATTTACCAGTGAAAGAGAAAATTATGTCAGATTTAGTAGAAGGCACCGTAAAATGGTTTAACGATGAAAAAGGCTTCGGATTCATCGAATTAGAAGGTTCAAAAGATGTCTTTGTACATTTTAGCGCCATTAACGGTAGCGGACGCAGATCGTTAAGCGATGGTCAAAAAGTCACAATGGAAGTCACTGCTGGTCAAAAAGGACCGCAAGCGGAAAATGTCACGCCTTTGTAAGTATTACGCCTCATATCGGTTGATATTAGGTCGTGATTGTCTCAACTTTCTGTAATAGGAGTTGAGACTGTAGATTTATCAGATCGTTTGATAAAACCCGCTAGCTTTATTTATGGCGCAACAGACTGACAAACGTTTCTGATAAATCTATTTTCCTTAAATTTCTTTTAGAATTAACCTAATACTTGATTAGGCGCCGGTGCAACGCGCCCAAAGGTCATGTTCGTCTGCTTCTTCCAGCTCGACCTCAACAAAGTCGCCTACTCTTAAATGAGTAGCGCCGTCTATAAATACCTGCCCGTCAATTTCCGGCGCATCAGCTTTGCTGCGAGCCACCGCACCTTCTTCCACAACCTCATCCACCAACACCATTTCCGTTTTACCGATTCTTTTCTGTAAACGATCAGCACTAATTTGGGCTTGATGAGCCATAAACCGCTCCAACCTCTCCTGCTTAAGCTGTTCCGGCACCGGATCGGCAAATTGATTGGCCGCCGCGCCTTTAACCGGAGAATAAGCAAAACATCCCACTCTATCCATTTGCGCCTCGCTCAAAAACTCAAGCAAAGATTCAAATTCCTGTTCGGTTTCACCCGGAAATCCGACAATAAATGTGCTGCGAATAGTCATGTCAGGGCAAATTTCTCGCCAAGTTTTAATGCGCTGCAAATTATTTTCAGCCGCCGCCGGTCTCTTCATCAGCTTCAAAATTCGACTATCAGCATGTTGAAAAGGAATATCCAAATAAGGAAGAACCTTGCCCTCAGCCATTAATGAAACCACTTCATCCACATGCGGGTACGGATAAACATAATGCATTCTTACCCAAATACCTAACTCCCCCAATGCAGCCGCCAAATCATAAAATCGACTACTGACTTCCCGCCCTCGCCAGCGCCTACTCTGATAACGCAAATCCAAACCGTAAGCGCTGGTGTCTTGTGAAACGACCAATAACTCCTTAACGCCGGCCTCTGCCAATTTTTCCGCTTCCTGCAGAACATCGTCTACCGGACGACTGACCAAATCTCCGCGCATGGAAGGAATAATGCAAAAACTGCAACGATGATTACAGCCTTCTGAAATTTTTAAATAGGCATAATGCTGAGGCGTTAACTTAATGCCTTGGGGCGGTATCAAGCTGGTAAACGGATTATGAGCAGGCGGTAGATGCTCGTGAACCGCATCGACAACCTCATCCGTTGCATGTGCGCCGGTAATTTTCAGCACCTGAGGGTGGCGAGCTAAAATCTCATCCTGTCGCGCACCCAAACAACCGGTTACGATCACTTTACCGTTTTCCGCCAAAGCTTCGCCTATGCTGTCTAAAGATTCTTCAACAGCCGCATCAATAAAGCCGCAGGTGTTAACCACCACCAGATCCGATTCCTGATAATTCGGCGACACTAAATATCCTTCACTGCGCAAGCGCGTCAAGATCTGTTCGCTATCAACCAATGCCTTAGGGCAACCCAAACTAATAAATCCAACTTTCGGATTACTCATATCTTCTCTACTAGATGTTTTATAAACAAGTCGGCGGCTTCGGTAAGCCGGCGCATTTACAGGCATATTTTAGCGGGCCGTCGGGAAATAAACGGTGCAAATAGCGGCTTTCGCCTTTCTCAGCACCTAATTTCTTACGGATTGCCCGACTAAAAACACGCATATTCGGCAAGTGCTTAAATTGCTGATAATAGTCGCGAATAAAGAATATAATTTCGAAATGCGCATCAGACAAACTAATCTGATTTAACTTAGCGATTTCATGCGCAACATTCTCGTCCCAACATTGATGGTCGCACAAAAAACCCTCATCATTGGTTTCCAATTCGCACCCAGCTACAATTAATGCCATGATTTTATAGT